>JANMNR010000766.1:0-42041 GCA_031368325.1 Pirellula sp. | reverse complement strand
GTGCCTCTCGAATCTGAATCAAATGACTCGGACGTTCCGTTCGGTAGTATTCGAAGGTTTGCGAGTAAGGCTGAGCTGTGGGCAAGTGCAAAAATCGTTGATCCACACCCCACTTGCTCTCAGTAATGACGGTCCCGTCTGCAAGAACTGCTTGTACCAAAGCGGTATGGAGAATTGAACCCACGTCGTTTCGGTAGATGACAATGTCCCCCGGCTTCGGAGCAGGAACCACGTAATAGCGGTTGTCGCAGAGGATTCGGTCGACATCAATTCCCTTGAGCAGAAAACGGCCTGCGGTGAAAACCCACCCGTGGCAGTTTGCCATCTTATCCGCTTCTCTTCGGCGAATGAGTGCACTCCCGAATTCATGATAATTGCCCTCGGATTTGGATGCATATTCGTCGAAGACTTCCTGCTCTACAGACAAGCGAAAGAGCGGGACTTCCGTCCCCTCGTCGGTCATCGCCTCAAACTCAAAGTCAGGCTGAACCACCCCTGGCATCGAACTTTGCGATCCGAAAAACATGTATTCCGTGCTGCGAACTTGTACTCGATGGTATGACCAACCAGACATCATGGCCGCAACCAAAATCAACATCCAAGCGTCAGCAGATCGGCGTAGCGTAGGGGCGGATCCATGCAATGATTTTGCAATAAACGCACAATACATCATCGTGGCAAAGACGATCATGCAACCTAAATTGGCAACAATCTCAGCCGTTTGAGCAAAGAGCACCCTCGATTCCTGGAGCAAATCGATCGCGATAATCGAGCCCGCCAGCACCGCGAGGATTACAATGATCGTCTCGATGGCCCGGCGTCGCGTTGCGCCAAATGCAACGCGCCAAACACCTCGAAAAAGCATTAGCAAGCTTGCAGCGAGCGTAAAAGTCAAGGCTATAACAATCGAGTTGTTCATCTAGTCTCAGCGGTGATTGAAAAAGTATCATGTGCCGCAATAACAGCAATGACCTAGTCTCCACAAACACCGCTGAGCTTCAAGAGTTTCGAGAACGCATCCATTCTCGCTCGATTTTATTATTTCACGGCCTTCAAAAATGAGTCGTCAAAATCGATCATTCCATCGCCGGTGCCGAACGAAATCGAAGTCGCTTTTGGAGTCAAACCGTATTTTTCGCAGAACTTACTGACGGTTGGCATGGTTTCTTTTCGAAACTTATCGCTTGCAAAGAGAGAAATCGCCTCCTTAGGATCGCCGTAAAATCTCGTTTGCGTTACGACTTTTTTCATGTCCGCCAGCTCCAATTTGGCAAATCTCGCACCAATTCCGACCAGAGTCTTGTCCGCGGTGGCGGGGTCCGCCATTCGTTTGTTCATGGAATAAAAGGTCTCGGCAATCGCAGCGGCAAAGTCCTTGCCGCCCGGTTTCTTCAACGAGTCCGCGCCGACTACCACCATGTCAATAATCTCTTCTGGAATGCTCGACGAATCGAACAGAACTTTCGAGTCTGGTCGAGTCACCAAAGTTTGCATAACAAAGGGGTTCCAAACCATGATGGACTGGAGGTCGCCCGTTTTTAGCTGAAAAGCTTGCGATGCCTTTTCGGGATCCATTTGCGAAAACGGGAATTTGGCAGGGTCCTTTCCCGCTTTTTCCAGAGCTCGATCAAAACAAAACTGAGACACACTCTTTTCCAATCCATGCGTCACTTTGCCGGCGAGCGCATCGATCGAATCAATACCCGAAACGATGCATGCATCGGCTCCGTTTGAAGTTGAGGTCGGCATGATGGCGACGCTCTTTCGCGATGCGGCTGGACCGAGAATGTCGATGTTGGTAATGCATACGGCATCGGCATTGGAATTGCCGTACAGCGTAATGCAACTGTCGTAGTCAACTAGCTTCAGTTCAATATCAATATTGTACTTCTTTTCGATCGAACCCATTTTGCCGGGCTCGCCATCAATCAAGCCGATATCGCTGGCTACTCCAAAAACACTCCACGACGGGTACTCACTCCACGCAAGCACAAACTTCGGTGCAGCCCCTGGTTTTCCTTTGGAGTCGGCTGCCCCTTTATCGGCAGGCTTGGAATCACATCCCAGCATTACTGTCGCGACAGCCACCAGAGAGATCCATTGAAACTTCTTCATTTTTGATTTCCTTCGTGAATTCATAAAGTGTTAGTCATTCGATAGTTCACTTACGAGGAACGACATGAGTCGCCCGACTCGTTGGTGCAAAACTTGAGGCTCTCTCGGTGTACGCATTGGGCAACTTTCGCTGCTCCACTAGGTAGATGCTTTATGCCTCGGGAATCTTGGCGTCTTTGGTCGCGGATTCGGTGGATTCCTTTTTTGCCGAGATCCCAATAAGTGCATCGAACTCGTCGTCCGCTGCACTCTTTTGTGCGTACTCCATGAATTCGGATTCAGCCTTCTTGTTGTCCATGCCTGCAAGCTCACGCGAAATGCGTGCGTTGGCACTCGCCTTCTGACGCAGCTCCCGCAATCGGTGCAACTCTTCGTTGGTACGATCATTGGAGATACCGTTGACCATGTCTGCAATTTGCTTTTCTTCGGTAGCAGAAAGAATGTCAGCAACCGCGTCATGCTTTTCTTCTTTCAGCTTATCCAAATCTCGCATCAAGGACTGAATTTGGCTCTTGTGCGAATTGACGTTGCTCATCAACTGCTTGAGGTCTGTGTCGATTTCGGTTGCTCGTTGCTGTTTTTCTACGAGCGTGCTGGTGAAGTCTTTGAACGCCGACTGGCATTTCACATACTCGGGATCGTTTCGGACGGCGGTTGCGTCGCCGTTGTATTTGTCCGCGATTTGTTTAGCTCGAGCCGCCGCACCCGACTTCAGCTTTTCCAGTTTCTCAATGTCGCTGGTCAAGCTTGCGAGCTTTTCTTTTTTGCTCTCTTCTTGTGCGATCATGGCGCTAATTGCGTCCTTGTACTCATTGAGCCGCTTTTTCTTTTCCTCAATAATCTTGTCAAAGGTTGCTGAGATGACGGTCGGATTGTTACTCATCGAATCGGCGGCAGAATTCACTTTGCCAGTAAACAAGTATCCGATTGCGCGAAAGAAACGGCCAATGGCTCTGAACATCGAATCACTACTCCTGATGGTTGTGGTTAAAAATGATCTCAAAAATGGTTGCTGGCTCTGTCCACCATGAGGCGGAAAAACCTACTGCTTTAGGCGCGCGTCGAAGTTGAGCGAACCCTCTAATTCTCGCATACGCTCCTCGGTCCGCTTGGCCACACGCAAGGAGGCATCGAGTTCGTCCCGAAGACCTCCTAAGTCGGTGTTTTGTTCGCGATTCATCAACTCTTGATAGTGCGAGACAGCCGATTGCATGTGCTCGATACTGACCCTTATCTCGCCGAGCGCATTCTCGCGTTGCTCTAGAATTTTCTTTTTTTCATCCCCCACGAGGCGATCTGCGAGCAACTTCAATTTCAACGATTGCTCCAATTGCTCAATGGCAGACCAAAAAAGTTGGCGAACTTTCTTCGCGATTTCTTGACTCTGAATGGCGATTCCGGGCCTCTTTGCGAACTCCTCAAACTCGCTTCGACAGGTCCGTAAGAGCGTCAGATAGTCCTTGGTGCGAAAGTCTCGGTCGGCTCTCAGCCGCATTTGGAGCTGATCCAGTTTGTCCTCCTCAGCCCTGACTACCTTTTCTGCATCTTCTCGCAGTATCTTGGCCGCCACGTCGTCGGCAAAAAAAATCACGCGAGTCGCCATCCAACCCACCCCTCCCAACACAAGAGCCAGTCCCGCAACATTGAGGGAAACCACACCTCCAACGGCCCAAGAAATCAACCAAGCCGAAGCCCCAGCCACCAATGGCAACGCTACCGACGGAGCCCAAAGCAATTCAGTGGCGATTCTGGATCGAAAGCCGTTCAATATTCGATTCTCAAGTTGAAAAAGGATCGTCAGTAAGGTATCTCACCAACACCAAAGGTCACACGTGTCTCACCCGTTATGTCCCCTGCAATGGTTCGCATGCGCTGCTTTGGGATGCCAGCCGACTCGAGGTATTGTAATGCACCCATCGCCCGTTTGGCAGCCAGTTCCTTGTTTGCCTCGACGTTTCCAACATTGGACGCATTGCCCCGAATCATGAGGTAATACCGTGGCCAGGCTTGTAGCCGTTCCGCCAGTTCACTCAAAATCAACTGGCTACGGTCATTTAATGTCGAACTCCCTCGCGAGAAAACCAACTCGGGGACACTCAATGTCCCTACACTCGCCAGCTCGTTCCATTGCTTATCCGACAATTCCTTGAGCACTAATTCCTCTCGAATGACCTCCGATTTTACGCCAGGATAGAAATCGCGAGACATTATCTGTTTCATCGGTCGGTCGAAGTACAGGCGATTCCATTTCCCATCAACCGGCTCACGCGCGAGCGCCCCAGTCGAAACCAAAACCCTCGAAATGCGGTCAAGGATATTTTCAACGTGTATGATCGCACCCGGACGTAAGCCGAAATGAGCGAAGTTCTCTTGCGTATTCTTCCATTGGATGCCCTGGACCATTTTCTCAGCTTGTTCCGGCGTCACGCTGAGTTTCGTAAACTTCGCATCTTCGAGCATCAGCCTCGCTTGCTTGGCAGCATCCCGATAATTAAAAAGCGATGTAAAGTAACTTTCGAGCACTGCTTCTGCGACCGATTCATGCTTGAGCAAAAAGTCGCGATTTACCACCAGCGTGTCGACAATGTAGCCCGTGAATTTCGAGCTGTCGGTCAATACATGCATCGCATCATTCTTTAGCATCTGACTAACAAAAGGTTCCCAAACGACAAATACATCATTGGTCGACGGTGTCGCCTTTTCATATCGCTCGATTAGCTTTTCCGGAGAAGCCATCGCAACAATGGAATCTTTGGTCACCTGATTCAATCCGAAATCTTGCATGACAACTCGTGCCAATGTCTCGCTAGGTGAGTCCCCGACCAAAACAAAACGAACGTCTGGTGTGTTCAATCGATCGACGTTCTCAAAGCGCTTTTTGTAAGCCAACATAGCGTCCGCTCCCCGCGTTTCATCGATGATTGCGATGATTGTGGCCGGCGGAAAATCAAGCTTCGAAAATGTTTTGAGCAACGCGTCCGCGGGAAACAACGCAAACTGCAAACTCCCTTTTTCCAACGCTGCAGCCCTGACGGTATAGTCTGCTCCATCGTCGATGAGCTTTAGCTTGATACCGCGATTGGCAAGCTGCGCTTGAAAATCACCCGTACGGAAAACCGCGTATCCCGAGAAACTATCGATTCCGATAGCAATCTCTTGGCTAAAGACACTTGTGCCAGACGTAGCAGCCAAAGCAGCCTCGACCTGCTTTTTGGCCGCTGCTTCTTTGCTTTTCGCTCGCATCGGATCGATGAACCACTTCCAAGTCGAAACACCAATCGCCAACACGATCAACCATACAATGGCGGCTAATATGATTTTACTTTTTGACACGGCGTGATTTGCCCTCCTCAGGATTGATTCTTCTGACTGAACTTATGTGTCCACCCACTTGCGACCCGCGATGGAGACCTCATCCGGCGAATAACCACCCATCGCCAACGACTTTCCCATCACACGCGAGACCCAAGCTACCGCGTCGCTTCTCGCCTGAACACGATCATACGACGTATTTTCAGGTTCACTAAGCTCCGGTTCCGGATTTCCATCTATATGTATATTCGCTAGGCCAAGCGGTTCTTGAACTTTTGTTTCAAACCGATCTGGGGCGCCAACCAATATTCTTACCTTAGCGGGGATAAACAAGGCACTGTAGACCTCCCATCCCGCCGGCGCTCCCTCGATCCAAATCGGCACCAAGGGAACACTCGCCCGCATGGCCACGATCGCTGCACCTGGCCGAATCGTCAGCAACGGACTCTCTGTGCGATTGATGCGACCCTCCGGAAACATCCCTACAAATCTTCCCCGCTTCGCAAAAGCTATGGCTCGTCGCGTGGATGCCGTGTCCACTCCTCCGCGATTTGTGGGAATCGCTTGAAATGTCCTCAACACCGGCCCAAACAAAAAATGCTTAAAGTACTCGCCTGCCACCATCCAATGCACCCGTCGCCCCCCAATCAACTGAACAAAAAATGGATCCACCGAGCAGCGATGGTTGGCAACCAAAACGGCACCGCCTGTCATACGTTCTCCAAGCAGCCGATTGCGCGCGTCGCCCACGTCTGAATGGGCATCTCCACCAAGCTCGCCACGCCACTCAATCTCTACGCGCCACAATACCCGCGCCAATGCATACACCGGTGCATAGAGGACTCGCTCCCACGGCGTATACCGACCAGGCCCGAACAAACCCGCAGCTGCATAAGCAATCGCGATACAAGCCGACAGTATTAAAAAACCGGATGAAACCAGGTTGTTAGTCATTTTGTGGTCAAATTTATCTAAGTCACAGTGATTGCGAGGGTTAGGTCGGATCGTTCAAGTCCAAAACACATTCATGAGCCGGGGTAATGATATCAAATACTTGAATTCATAGGGGATTCCTAGAAAAGTTCGCAGAAAAGAGAGTAGCCAAGTCGACACTGTATCGAGTATCGTAGAAGCCGTCGCAAGGACATGACCACAAGCCGGTCGAGCCCCGAGACATCTCACCATCGAAGCGATGTGTGGCTGAGTTTTGAAAGGTAGGAGTTGAGCTTTGCGGCCACGGGCTCCACTCCGATAATTGATCAGAAGCAGTGATCCGTTGCCTTTTCAATACTTAGTAACATGCAGCTCAACAACGAAGTAGCACACTCAACAGTGCACTGAGATCAGCACCGCGCGAATGAACGGAAACTCGGAGTGCATGCTGCGATGGTTAAGTGAGATGATCGGGCCGACCGGCTATTTTTTTTCACCCGCTTGATCAACAGGTCCGCGGTTTCCGTTTCACCCGCGCAGCTGCGGGTACCACAGACGACTACGCATGGTTCCCACTACTGTTCACGTTCCAGTCCTCCTCCAGGAAGTCATTCAATGGTCCGGACTGGAACGACCAAGCACCTCGAGCCGAACCGTGGTGGATGGAACTCTGGGCGGTGGTGGACATGCATGGCATCTGATCCAAGCAATGCAACCTCGAGACTTCTTAGTCGGAATCGACCGAGATGCTGGCGCCATTGACCGCGTGACAGAACTCTTTGATCGCCTGCTGCCTCCGAATACAGAATCAGCTTCCGACGGCCGCGTTGCTCCCGATCGGTCTACCTGCCGGGTCCGTCTCATCCAAAGCTCGTACCGGGAGCTGCCCAGCCTGATGATCGATCATTCGATTCCAAAGGCAGACTGTATCCTGCTCGATCTAGGACTATCGAGCGATCAGCTTGAGGATTCAACCCGTGGCTTCTCGTTCCGTACAGGCGGAACCCTCGACTTGCGATTTTGCACGGATGAGGGGATTTCGGCTGCTGATCTTTTGGCCAAGATCGATGAGAAGGAACTTGCCGACATCATCTACCAATTCGGCGAGGAACGCTTTAGTCGCCGCATCGCGCGCGCCATTGTCGAACGTCGTCGCCATTCACCTGTTCGAACTGCCGAAGAGCTGGCAGATCTATGCCATCGTTGCGTGCCGGGCGGAAAAATTCCAGGCCGAATCGATAGTGCAACACGAACCTTTCAAGCGCTACGTATTGCCGTCAATAATGAGCTGGAACATTTGAAAACGGCGATCGACAGACTACCAGATTGCCTTGCCCCAGGCGGACGGTTGCTGATCATTTCGTTCCATTCGTTGGAGGATCGAATCGTGAAGCACGCGATGCGAGAATGTGAGCAATTGCAAGTGCTTACGAAGAAGCCGATTCTACCTAGCGATCAAGAAACTTACGAGAATCCCCGCAGCCGCAGCGCAAAACTCCGCATCGCAGAACGCACGTAATGTTTGACCCGCGTAGCGTCGATCCCGCATTTAGTGGGGATGCGGTGCCATTAATGCGACGTCCATCGCGTGTCTTTTCCGTTTCCAGACGTCCATCGGCTCCAACGTTCAAACCTATCCAATTCCCTCATGCACACAATCGAGGTTTGAGTGCTTGAGGCCTCGGTCGGTTAAAGATCAAGGTGAGATTGAAACGGATTGGACAACTGCCGCTGTGAGCACGAGTTCAACGCGATAACCGGGAGCTGCCAGCTGTGGATGCGTGCACGCTCTTGACGGAGCATGACCCGCTGGGATCCACTCGTCCCACAATGCGTTAAAGATGCCTAAGTCCTCTGGATAGGGCAGATACACCAACACTTGCACCAATCGCGATTTGTCGCTGCCAATCTGCGCAAGTCTAGCCTCAACCTGCTGAAACACTTGCTGAATTTGCTCCGCAGGTGACGCAACCGCGTTGTCTGGCACTTCGACAAAGTACCCCAATCCGCCCACCACTACCGCGTCAGACCATCGCTGCGTTACACCGTATCGAATCAATTGACTCATCGCGTTCTACTTATTCCGGCTTTTGACTCTTGTAAACTGACCGCACATGAGATCCACCGTTCGGCAAGCTCCGCGTCACACTCGATAACTCACCGATTTTGGCAAGCACAGTCCAAGCGGAAAGTAGGTCTTTGCCTGTCAAGTCATAGTTATCCCCGAACAGCTGGTAAAGGTCGGTTTCCTCGATAATCGAATCCTCTAAGCTCTCCATTCCTTCAATCAATGCGTATCGAACCCATGGACGAGCAAAATCAAAGATCTTGCCAAGGTTGATGTAGGTGACACTCGACTGTTTGGCATTTGCGTCGATGATACCGGGCATCACCGACAGTTTCGTTACGGACGCCATCGCGCTTGATTGCAGGTCCGAATACGATTCAATCACATAGTCACCCGCAAACAAAACGTGAGGCATCAACTCCTTGGGAACTGGGCAATCAGCCGGGATCTCATACCCAAACTTCTTGCCCGCGGCAGTATCCGTTTGCGCCGGACGCGGAACGTTGTATCCAACTGGAATAGAGTTTGGACTCTTGACCCGCATCGCTTCAACCATTTCGTCAAAGCTCTCAAAAACGTCTGTCATTCCCGCTTTCAGCGACGTCCAGTCTTTGATTCCGAATGACACCGCAAGCTCCGGCAACGGGAGTGGCTCAACCGAGGGCGGCATTTCTTTGTACCACTGTTTGGCTTTTAGGCCACCGCCACTTAGAACGATCGCTTGCTCGCCACTTAACGCGGGCAAAACCTTGGTTTCCCAAACGTTCGCTAACCTCGCAAGACTAGGCCCTGCCACTTCCAAGTACACCATTGCATTTTCAACGTTGCTCCAATCCAAATCCGGAAAAAAAAGTTTCACCAGCGGTTCAAATGGCTCCACAATGGAATTGCTGTCCGAGAAGTCCCAACCCAATTCACTCCAATCAAGTTGCTTAGCTTCTTCGAATCGGGCTGTCAGTTTGTTGATGATCTGTCGCATGACGCCGAAATCACTCGGGCGGTTTTGTGCTCGAGCAACCAAAAACATCATGGGTTCTTTACCCAAATGCTCAAGTCCCAACAGCGGTGCGCTCGAGTCAAATGCCACGCTCTCGGTCCTGGAGTAATCATGGCGTTCCCAGCCATCTTCCGTGAAGTAAGAAACGGATGAAGAGCCCTTGTAGGAAGGTGATAGCTTTTCAATCGCTGCATCTATCCATTCACAATCTCCTTGCAGTTCCTTGAAAAAATCGCGTATCTCATTTTCTTTGCCCAGGGGACGCAATAGCGGACCAAAGTTGCTCGATAGAGAGCGTGAGACCGCGTTCTTTTGAAAGGACTCGTACAAGGCTTGGTTCATTGCGTCCGACATGAAACTAATTGAGGTTATCGGCAACGAAGCAGCGTCGCGAACCGGTTGCATATCGGCATGCTCAAGAATCGATTTGCTTTTGCCAAGTTCCAAAATGGCTTTGCTGTGAGGGCTAATGGCTGCAACAAAAAAGCCATCAAGCATTCCGATCGTGATAGTCATGCTCTTTTTCTCGACAACCTCACGAACGCGGTCTTTCATTTCTTCGTCGAAGCCCTCGCCTGTCGGGATATCATCCCAAGGAATTTGAGTGCCATCTAACTGCAATTGCAGTCGATTCCCTCTGGCATCATCAATGCGATCGAGCTTCTTGATTATCAATGCGCCAGCATCCGATGCCCCAACGCCAAACTGCAAAGCGGCTTCGAGTTGATCGATTTTGCCAAGTGCCATATCTTCGGATTTGCAACGTGCTCCTACCATCACGGTAGGAACGTCTAGCTCTCCAGCGAGCTTTAGGTAGATGTCCATAAAGGTGCGAATTTCATCGGCTGACGATTCGCCGGAAGTGAAAAGGTTTCGCATCTCATCCTTGATCTTTGCATCCGCAAAATACCATTTGGAGACTCCCTGGTCGCCATAAAGAAACATCTCGCTCGAAAAGAGCTCCCCTAAGAATGCGATGACATCCTGTGTGTTCCCGTTCTCCCAAAAAATGCGCAAGTTAGAACCGATACCATCGCGTTCTGTCCATTCGCTGCGAAATTGCTCTAACGCATTCTCAACACCTGACGACTCAAGCAATTCTTGAACCACAGGCCCTGAAACGAGCCGATCCCATTGCTCGCGTAGTCGAAACGAAGCAAGGTAGATATCCGCGTCGATTGGAACCAACTTGAGCGAGGCCGTTTCTGAGGCATCTTGCGCTCGAACAGCGTCGCCAGATTCACCCGTGATCCATACCGCGAACGCAAGAAAAAAGACAGCAATCGACGAGCGAATCACTCGAGCAAATGAACTCACGGCTACGGACTCCCTGGGTTGTGGGTTTGGGTTTGCAGCTTCAGGGCGCGTGCCCTCCGGCATTGCAGCGCTTACTACATCTCAAACTGATCTAAATCGTCCATCAACTGATCAATGTTTGGAAAATCAGAATCAGCCACCTGATGCCCCGGCGACGCAGCTGCATCGACGGAATCGATTCGAATCGAAATCGGCGGGCTGATCATGGCTGAGTTTTGCAGGCTGAGTGGGGTCTGCTTCGGCCCCACAGACACCGACGGATCAACAGGGACCGACGTGGTTGCGGTTTGCTGCGACTGTTTACTGCGATGAATCGGGGCACCTATCGCAAAAACAGGTGTCGACCGAGAAACCAACAGATCCTTCAATGTCTTGATGGTGGCTTCAATGCTGGTGGTTGCAGACAATGGAACAAAGAAGATCTTCTTTGGCGGAAAACTTGCCATACCGCTTCGAGAGACCATGCCCCCATCCACTGGGATAATCTCGAGCGAAGCGATTCCTAATCGATGTAAATGATCGCAAACATACTGCGTTGACTCCCAACTGGCCAAGGCGAAGTCACCTTTGAGTCCCTCGATGCAAAGGTGATCGGTGGTGTCGGGTTGGATCGATTTTAGATCGGCAATCAACGTTGCATCGAGCCCGCTCTCCATCACGATGCGAGTGATTAACTGCTCCTCGTAGTCAGCGATAGAACCAGAACGACGTTCATGTTGGCTGATGACGACAGGAATCCGAATTGCCATACGTTCAATCGTGACTATCAGGCTGCGAAGCCCGACTTTAGAGTGCGTCGAATTCCAACTCGAATGGTTTCATCATGCCTTGTAGGTCGCCGGAAGCTACACCCGCTTTGTACCACCGAACTCGCTGTTGCGAGGTTCCATGTGTGAACTTCTCTTTTCTAACTCGTCCCTGCGTAAGCTTGTCGTCGCCAATTTGCTCCGCCGCCTTCACTGCCTCGCCAATATCGCCTGCCTCAAGGATCTGTTTTGAATCCTGTGCATGCTTGGCCCAAACTCCCGCCAGGTAGTCGGCCTGCAACTCCAAACGTACGCTTAGTTGATTGCTTTCAACTTCACCCGCTTTGTTTTGCATCGCTTGAACTTTTGATGACAGCCCAAGTTGATTTTGGACGTGGTGGCCAACTTCGTGAGCAATCACATAGGCCATCGCAAAGTCTCCAGGAGCTTTGAAGCGGTTCTTGAGTTCACGAAAGAAGTCGAAGTCCAAATAGACATTGCTGTCACCCGGGCAGTAAAACGGGCCAACCGCTGCCGTCGCCTGACCGCAAGCCGAACGCACTTCCCCTTTGAACAACACCAACTTTGGTTCTTGATAGCGGGCGCCGAGCTGTTCTCGGAACAGTTTCCCCCAGACATCTTCCGTATCCTTCATCACGACCGAAACGAACTCAACAAGTGGAGCGTCGGCGTCATTGTCAGGCGTCATTTTGGCTTGGGCCATTTGCTCTTGCTGTTGTCCCACTTGCTCGAGCAATTGCTGCGGATTCCCCCCCAGGAACATCATGATAATCATGAGGACAATCGTCCCAAATCCACCACCTGCGACGAGACCTCCAGCGGCCATAGCCATTCCGCGTCGATCCTCAACGTTTGACGACTGTTCCCGGCCTTCCCAACGCATAAAACATCTTTCCTGTAATCAATTGGTTTACGAGTTGCTCCGGACTGGAGATACCCCCTCGTAATGTAACAACTTTCTCAGAATTAGGCGAGCGTCGCGTTAGCCCGCTTCTCACACCGTCATAAAACGTTCCAGAGCCAATCGATTCGACGCAAAAGCCATTCGCGATAAAACCTCAGGTCCAACCTCGGTCCACATCCAAGCGGAAACCTCAGAATCGTCATGTTCAATTTCCTGTTCATTCGCGATGCGTGCCGAAAAAAAGATATCGAGTACCGGCAATACGATTCCGTGATAAGTATAGGAGTTGGGAGCCGTCGTCAGGAAAGTCAGTTCCCCGACAGAAAGCCCGACTTCTTCCAGGATTTCTCGCCTTAAAGCTTCCTCGGCACTCTCGTTGGGGTCGACGAACCCACCGGGCATTCCCAGCATTCCCTTGCCTGGGTCTCTGGCTCGCTCAATGAGCAAAATGCGTCCTTGCGGATTTGTAATCACCGCGCCAACAGCCGTAACCGGACTGAAGAAACTTGTGAATCCGCACCCGTCGCAACGAAATGGGCGTGCTGGACTGAACAACTCTCGCTTAACGCCGCAATGAGGGCAGAATCGATATGCCTGTGAAATTTCCATCGATGCCTACCGTTGACTCGATTCGATCGCTTCTTTTCTCGCAGCCTCGAATTCATCACCCGGGGTCCAACTCTGCATCTTGTCTGAATTTGCTGCCATCCAGCCGACATGAAACAACAAACGGACATCGACTACCGCCCCTGATAAATCCCAGTTTGGGTCGTATTCGTCGGAACGTTGATGGTAGTGCCTTTCCGTCCAAGCGTCCAATTGCTTCTTTCCCCAGCCATCCGGTTTCCCAACTACCACGTGACCCGAATGCAGATACACACCTGGCACACCGACTTTTGCCAACGAGAATTGGTCCGATCGATAGTAGTAGCCTTTGCTCGGTTCACTATCCGGTACAACAACTCGTCCTTGGTGCTTGGCAACAACTCCAACCAATCCATCAAGCGAACTTTTACCAAAGCCAATCACATTGACATCTTTGGTGGCCCCAAGAAAGTTGAGCCCGTCGATGTTGACCACCGCAGACTGTTTTCCGTTCGGAATCGGTGGATGTTCTGCAAAGTACTTGGACCCAAGCAACCCTTGCTCCTCCGCCCCAACCGCTGCAAACAAAAGCGAGCGTTTTGGGCGAACGCCACTTTCCGTGATCGCTTCCGCGATTGCCAAGATGGCCGCTGTACCAGATGCATTGTCGATCGCGCCATTGTAGATGCTATCGCCACGCACATCTCGATCGGCTGCCATTCCGATGTGGTCATGATGGGCCATAAATACGACGTACTCCTTGGAAAGCTCGGGGTCGCTTCCTGGCAAAACAGCCAAGACGTTGGCAGTCGTTTTTTCACGAATCTCGCAATCGATCGTCGTGCTCAAGTTGACCCCAAGTGGGACCGGTTGGAAGTCCCTGGCTTCCGCTTTCTTTCGCAAAGCGTCCAGGTCGAACCCGGCACTAGCCACGAGCTTGGCTGTAGCATCGTTGGTCATCCAAGCTTTCATGTCCATGCGAGGTGCTGCGCTGTCCTGAAGCTCGAATTGCTCGCCTGTCCATGATGTCTCAATCACCGAGAATGGATACCCAGCAGACGGCGCAGTATGAATAATGATGGCTCCGGCGGCACCCTGGCGGGCTGCACTTTCGTATTTGTAATCCCATCGGCCGTAGTACAATCGTCGAGCGCCTGCGAACAAAGCCGGATCCGATTCCGGATCGTTGTTCATCATCAGCAGGACCTTGCCCTTGAGGTCCTTGCCCTTGAAATCGTCCCATTGGTACTCGGGGGCTTGAATTCCATAACCCACGAACACAATCTCGGCATCGCGAATTTCAATCTTCGCTTGAGGTCGCCCAGCAACGGCGATGTAGTCCTTAAAGTACTCGAAGCTCGCGTTGGCTGCCCCACCGCTTCTAGAACCGATCGACCATGTTTTCGCAGCGCTGGATGTTAGCCCTAGCATTGGAAACTTCTGTCGATACGAGTTAAGCGAAGCAAGTGGTTTCAGCCCCATGCGTTTGAACTGTGATTCAAGATAGAGCTGCGCGATAGCGTCGCCCGTGGAACCAGGTCCTCGTCCCTCCAATAGATCATCCGCTAAAAAGCGAAGATTGCCGTGGAGGCGGCTATCGTTTATGCGATCCGCGATTGCGATGGCTTCGTTTGCAACAGGGTAGCCAGAGGCTGTATCCTGACCACTCGCGGTCCAACCGTATGCGATCACGAGCAGCGTCCCAACAACGACTCGAACACTGCCTTGAAATCTACGGCATTGCGACAAAACACCCATTAGGCTTACTCTTTGGCTAGAAGTTCTACGATTTTATCCATGATCTTTCGACCACGAACATGGATGCCGGCAACATTACCGTCCTTGCCAATGATCGCGATAAAGGGAATCGCGGAGATACCGATCTCCTTGGCCAGTGGGGTATCGAACCCTACGGCGTCAGGCTTGCTGGAAACGTAGGTGCTCCACAGCAACTTCTTCGACTTAAGAAACGAATCCAGTTTGGCTCGATCTTCATCCAGGTTGATCCCGATGACCTCGAAGCCCCCTTTTCCGTGCGCCAACAGGGCATCTTCAATGTTTGGGATCTCCTGCAGACAAGGACCGCACCAGGTAGCCCAGAAATCGACGAGCACGACTTTCCCCTTGTACCGTGCTAAATCCAGCGGTTTGCCGGCGACGTCGACCAGATCGCTCAGGTTCATCGGTTTGTTTAGAATTCCGACTCGGCTCATGAACTGCTTGCAGTTTCGGTCCAGCTCTTCCTTAGCCTCGGGGTCTTTGAGGTTGTCGATCTGAGTCTTCGCGACCTCAACCATTTCCTTTGCGATAAGTGGACGCCCCGAATACTCTACCTTGATCGCCATTTGAACAAGAAAGAAAGCGGTCCACGGAGACGGGATTTTTGCCATCAACGCATCGACGGCAGCTCTGGCTTTTGCAGGATCCTGGTCTTCAGGCGAATCCGACTGGATTAGCGCCATGGCGTCATTCGTTTCTTTGACAAGCCTTGCATACATGTCCCAAGCGCCAAGTGCGAGTTGTGGTTCGGCATTCTCACGGAACCCTTCTTCCACGTTCTTGGCCAACTGCAGGGCAGCATCGTCTTCGGAACGTTTCGACAACGATTCAATCGCTTGAGCCATCGCGTTCAGATTTGCAGATGTCAAGTCCTGGCCACTGGCCAAAATGGTCTTTGCCAGGCTAATCAGTTCGTCCGATTTCGCGGACCCGCTTTCATAATCGCTGACAAGCATGCTCAGCGAAATCGACTTTGCCAGTTGCGCCACTCGCTTGTCGGAGTTTTTCATTTCCTGTTGGGCAAGCTCCCGCAAACTATCGGACGCAGCCACATCGCCGAAACTTGCCATTTGCGAGTACGCTTCTAGTTTGCCCGCAGACGCCGCAGTTTTTTCATCTACGCTCGCGGCCAGTTTTCCTAAACGCTCCGACGCCTCGAGCTTCATTCGGGAAAGTGCCATGCCCCGCTCAAGCATGATTTCTTTCGTTAAAAGTTTCTTGCGTCCGTCCGCAATCAGCTCCATTGCGGCTCGCGAACTCGTGTTTAGAAACTCCATCAGCGGCTTGGCCCCATTGAGATTGCCAAGCTCGAGGGTCATGTACTGCTTGGCAGCGATTTTCGGGTCAAGCTTTCCTGGCTGAAAGGTCGGAACAGCGGGAGCTGTTGCTAGTCCATCCGCACCAACATTCTTCGATTCTCCAGCGGCCCCCTCGTCAGCAGCTATTGTGGGTTTCGAATTCGAATCCTTAGGTTCAGTTGACTTGGTCCCCGAATCCTTAGGCTTGTAACCGCTGTTTGCTGCGGAGATTTCAGGGGGTTCGGCTGGCCCACAACCTGCAATTGGTATAGCCAAGATGATTGCCATCAAAGCCAGTTGCGCGTTTACACTCGGCCTACGTGCAATTGGAGATAGGGGGGCCATAAGACTCAGCAACATGATCAGCATATCCTCATATTCAAAGTTCTGAATTAAGGTAGCTTGACCGATCTAGCCTTGGCATGCAAGGCCGAGTCTCAGGCTTCCGTTGGACGCCAGCCGCTGTCTCCCGACGAGCTTAATCGAATAGACTGACCCGCGGCCGTTTCCGCCGCAGTCGCTTGGTTCATTCCATTTCCACTGCGGATAGACTGAAAGTGCGTAATGCAATCGTAGCCCCAAAGGACCGCAACAATCGTTGCAGATACCATACCGAGAAAAATGGCATTTAACTGAAGACCGTTGAATAGGAACAATGCTACCGCGGACGTTACAGCCACCCCAGTGATCGACGTTTTTACCACGAAAGCAGCACTCATGCGGCGAATGTCGCTTCGATTGATGGCACGACGTGCGTTGGTATTAGCAAGCTCCCGCAGTGCGTGGAGGTCGTTTCTTTGTTCTGGCGCTTGCTGACGCGGCAAAAACAACTCTTCGCTTAGTTTTTCAACTTTCGGAGCCGTTTCTGGGGCATCCATTTCCAACCCCATTGAAGCGGCAACCCGTGATCTAATTTTTGTGGCCGTTTGGAGGGAAGACGGGGCCGTCGTTGCTTTTTCGGGATTCGTCGGTGTGGCTTTAGCTTTCACCTCATCCGACCCACCACGAACGCGATTCAATAGCCTTTGCATGTATTCTTCAATGGACTCGTCTTCGCCCTCAGCCGTTTGTTCGGCGGGACGCGGGGCTGGCTCCGCGTCCATTTCCGTTAGAACAAAGCGTTCGTCCCGTTCCGGTATCTGGTCATGAAGTGTTTGCGGCTCAGCAGAACCTACAAACGGCACTTCTTTTGAACCTACAAAAGCCGCAAGCCTGTTCTCGACAGTTGCCTTTGCATCCATGTAAGAATCCTCCGCCAGGCTGGGCTCGGGTTCCAACGACTCAATTGGCTGTTGGTACAAATTCCGCAACGCCCCAGACAATGAATGTCCTTTTGCTGCCACCCCAAACCCGGTGTCTCCGCTAACGTTTTCTGTCGCTTGTCCCAATCGCGTTTCCGAGAGCGTTGAAACCTCAGGCCGCATTTTAGGTTGGCTATTGAACTTCTGAGACCAACTTCCGGACGTCCGAAGTTCGCTTACTGGCTTGCTAGGTCCTCGTCGGTCTTCCGCGTCGCTCAACATTCGTTGAAGCCGCTCTGACATAGAGTCCAATTCCGCTTCACTTGTTGTAGAGAAATCCTGCTCTTGGTCCGAATTTTCGATCCCCTCAGATGAATATTCAGCGTTGTTTCCATAAACATCATCTGAATATTCGCGGATGTTGGGGATCAGTATGCTTGCCTCTATTCGGGAATCACCCGTTGGTTCATCTTGCTTAAACCACGTAGGTAACGTTCTGTCTCCAATCGGTTCTCTTTCCGGAGCCACTGACTCACTCGTGTCGTAAACTTCACGAGGATATTCAGTTTCGTAAGCGTTTTCTTCGTTTGCAAACAAAGGGTTTGCGTCGTTGGCTGGATAGGTATCTTGCGAACGATCAAGACCTGACTCAATAACTGGACTTTCGTCATCCCTCACCTGTTCGTTCGACCAGGAATCAGCGAGGCTTGTGACTCGCTGCTGGGCGGAATCCCGCTCGATCTCAATGCTACGAAGCTGAGTATTCAGCTCCTGGATCTGAATTTGTGCTTGTTCCAGCGAAGATGCAAGTTGATCGTCCGTGACAGCATTGATGGAATGCTGAGACTTTGTTTCCTCAAAGTCGCAAGCAGCTTCGTGTTGGTCAGGATAGCCATGCTCCGCAAGTTCCGGGTTCAATCCTGCGCCATGGTCGATATACAACGGTGGAGCATCGGCATAGTCGTTGTTGTAGTGTACCTGTTCGGAGAATGCTTGTTTGGATTGAGTTTCATACGCTAAAGCAATTTCGGAGCGGAGAACATGAACTGCTTCGATCAACTCATTTCTGTGCGAGATCACCTCCTGAAAACGGGACTCGATCTGCTGGTGATCCAAGGTCGCTTGTGCAAGCATATCATTCAGCGTGAGATTCTGTTTGACTGTCGCGTCTCCAAACCTATGTCGCTGCTCGTCGATGGAGCCAAAACGACTCGAAAACTGATTGGCTAGCTCGGAGATCATTGTCTGTTGCGTCCCGGACTCTTTCGATAGCTGATCATTCAGATTCGTAAAAAGTCGCTTTCCAAACTCGTCAATCTCCTGAGATACGGATTCCACAATCGATTCGTTTGAGAGCTTTGATTCAGTTCCCATTGAGGAGTGGAGGTCTGCCAAAGAGAGTTGCAGAGCTCGCAATAGCTCCTCTATAGTATCCAATCTCGACGCATCTACGGGCAGCGAAGCCGTTTCACCTGGTGGAACAGTCGCACTAAGGAAATCGGGAGTTTGAACCGCTTTCGCGTGACCGTTCGGCACCTGAAGTTCCGGGGGTGAAACAACCGGGACAGGATTTTTACACAACCTAGACGCCTGCTCAATTATTCGTTCGGCATGAACGACAGTAGCCATACCCCCAAGCGACGGATGAACAATCAAACGAGATTGCCCCACCGTGATCTCGGTTGGTTGGTCAATTAGCCATTCTCGAACATGGCGATTCGAAATGAGAGTTGGACCCGATGATCGCAAAAGCGTGTGTTTTTTCCCGAAGATCAACGTTGCGTGCAATGGGGCAACATCCGGCGCTATCAACTGAACACTGCATTCGGCACTGGACCCGAGAGTGCACCTCGGGCTTCTGATTCGCCAGGACTGCGCAACCTCTCCAGACTCCCCAATCAAATCAATCTGCCCGACGGCTGAATCGATTCCGATTGGTCTAGTTTGTTGAGTTGGTGTTAGTGCGTGATTTCGCATTTGCTTTGCTGGGGAATGCGGCTTCAAGTTAAGTTTTGGTATACCAATTAGATCTATCGTCAACCCGCGTCTAAATTCTTGCCGAAAAGAGTAAACCTGCGCTTTTTGACGGTCGTCATGTTGGACATTTCCTTGGGTGCGGAAAACGCAAGCGAAATCAGAAATATTTTCAGAATAATTCAAGAAACGGACGCGAGTCGCAAACCCTTTGCCGGCATACAATTACGTCCATTTTGTTGTCGGATGGTTTTTTTTGACCAGGGAAAAAATGCCGTCAAGAAACAAAATCCGAACGCTTTGTCTCGGAACGCGTACTATAGTTCAACGCAACCCCATACCCATCGTATGGAGGGGGGTCTGAACATTGTCGCGGAGAAGCATCATGTCACGAAAAGAAGCCTTGACCAAACTGCGGGACGTCCTATTGGTTCGGCGAGAAGCACTTCGGAAAGCACTAGACGGTGACCTGAGCATGCTTCAATCTTTGTCGCAAGACGGTGGAGACGTCATCGATGCCGCCATGGATACAGCGCAGGATGAAATCAGCAGTCAATTGGTCGAAGTGGAAAGCCGAGAACTATCGCAAATCGAGGAAGCGCTTAACCGACTCAAGGATGGCCACTACGGCGAATGCGAACAATGCGACAAACCAATTCCATTAGCCCGTCTGCAAGCAGTACCCTACGCGACCTCCTGCATTGAGTGCGCCCGAAAACAAGAAAAATATTCGCCTCGCTTTACGACCGGCATGGGCGATTCGTCTCAAGCTTCAAACGCGTCCCTGTAGATGTCTTGGATCCAGCTAAGAATCTAGCCTACAGTTGCCGCACTTTGCGCAAGCAATCGCGCAGGGCCCTAGGTCGAGTCGCGAATCGTATTCGGCGGTACTCGCATCGCTCGACTGTCTCAACGGGAGAGTAACTGCCCGGTCGGATTCCGGGCAGTGACA
The DNA here is from genome assembly GCA_031368325.1 of Pirellula sp. Taxonomy (GTDB): domain Bacteria; phylum Planctomycetota; class Planctomycetia; order Pirellulales; family Pirellulaceae; genus JBKCUI01. The sequence goes on along the minus strand of JANMNR010000766.1, from coordinate 21,799 downwards.
GCCTACATAACAACTACCACTCGACTGCGTTCCCATCATTTTTCTGAAACAGGTGTAGGATCGATTTCGCAGGCAGGCTTAATGGAATCCTTGCAACGGATCCGTCCCCTAGTGCAGCCAAGAAAGTCGACTTCTCTCCTGGGATCTCCGCCAAACCGAGGGCTGGATTGGCTACGTCGAAGATATAGTCCTCCGGTGCAGTCCATGGTTTTGCAAACTCGGGCTTCACCTCCACCAGCCAAACCGTATTGCTCGTTCCATCTTTGATGTCGCTAAACTTGACAGGTTTGACACTTCCGAAAACCGTATCGTCCCCCTCTGGTGCGAGGAAGGTAGTATAGCCTGACTTCAGCCCATTCATTCCAGCAAACCCTATCGCTGTTCCCTTGTACATGTCGGGCATCTGGTCCAACAGCTTCAAATTGTGCTCGCTGTTCCATGGCTCTTTTAATCGAAATTGATTGTATAAGTTGGCTTGTCCAAAGTAGGGCAAAATATGGACTCGCCAACTCAAAATGCACTTACCGTCTGCCGTTCTCGCATCCTTGGCCGGAGGCAAAACCTTGTTTGCACTTACAAAATTATGAATCGCCAATCCGATCTGCTTGAATCGATCCATTTTGATCTGATTGGTCAGCGGACCAACGAACTCCTGCATCGCACGGATCAGTGAGGTTGCGCTTGAGTCCAAGGCCGACAGCCCTGTGGTGGAGAAAGTGATTCGATCCCCCTTGACGATCGGTTTCAAAATCGCGGCTATCTGCCCAACGCCACTCTTGGCAGCCGGCAACGAAAACTGATTTGCCACCGCTTGCATAAACTTGGGTAAATGCGTGGCCAAGGCACTGGCCGACTCCGCCGACCTCGACTGCGTCACCACCTGCATACTGAGCTTAGATGGATCAACCCCGATTGCGGTCCACTTCACCCCCTCGGTGAGCAACGAACTGGAACCGCCTCCGAATACTGCGGGAATCGTCGGCATCAAATCTCGAATCGTAGCCCACAAATAATCCGGCGGCAAAACCAACACCTGAATGGGAAAGTCTCGCACCTCCAGCATCGCACTTTCCAAGTCGGGACGCGAACCCGGCATGATGCTCTCAGCAATCGCGATTTTGCTCGACGATTCAGTGGAGTGAACCGCGGAAAAGCACAAATAGTCCCCTTGGGCGACCGGTTTCGAAAGCTGAAATCGCTCGAGCAGACTGATCAGCTTTTGCTTTTCCAGCCGTGGCGTATTCTTGACCATTAGCCGAACCGGCGATTGCGATTTTGAAAACGGAACATCGACCGCAATAAAGACGCTTTCGCCGCTCAACGCTTTGACGCACTCTTGAAGTGTTTCCAGCATGGGCTTCGCCTCGCGTTGCAACGCGTTGTTTTCTTCGCCAGCTAGTTTTTTTGTTAGCGAATCGGGTAGCGAAAGCCTTGTCGAATCAACCCTTGCAATTGCGATTGTGGTCGCATTGATAAACTGCTTTGCGATGGACATGTCATCGGATACCGCTTGCGAAACAAACGTCGCAACAGCTACTAAGGTAGCAACGGTACGAAGTAAAGTGCTTCGTGTGTACACTGAAATGAATTTCATTTTATGGTTTCTCCAAGTGAATTGTTTGGGTGTTACTTTGCGAACCGAATGACAAGTCGGTATTGAAGGCCAGGTACACGGTGTCCAGTTAAAATCGCTTTGTCTCCGCTGAGCTCGTACTGGAGCGGCTTGCCGGTCAGAGGGTCAACCGGAGCAGGAACAGGAAGGCTATCGAGCGAGTTGGGAAGAGAGCCGTCGCTGCCGACTCCGTACATCCGAATGGCCTCCACAGCCTGAAGCAAAGCGATCGTTTGCTGAATCCGCTGCTTGGCCGAGTATATCGCGTCAAGCGAGGCGAGAAACAATTCGGTCGGAGCACTCGCCAACCCAATCCGCTGACTATCGGACGCGAAGCGTTTGTTAAAGCTCATGTATTCACTTGATGCAATCGCTTGCGAGTAGGGAACCGAATGCCACTTGGACTGGTCGTCGCGGATCTGTTCGTAGAATTTCTTGACAGCCAAGAAAAAGGTCTGAGCGGTTGGATAGCTTTCCACTTTCGAGGTTTCCATCCCTGCTTCGTCGACCAGATAGCGTTTTGCGCCCGGGTATCCAGCGCCGATCGCCGCCACAACCGTCGCTCGAATTGTCTCCATGTCCATCGAATTCTCAGCGCGGCCAAACATATCTAAGCCACGGATTTGAGGGAGCAGCCGATCGATAAAGTCGCGCCAATAGCCGGCACTTCTTGGTTGCTCATCCACTTCACGCAGCACCTTCACTTGTTCAAATAGGAACTGCCTTTCATACGCAACCGATCTTTTGAAATCGATAAGCGGATTGGGGAGTGCCGCGAAAGCCCAGTACAAGTTTGGCGTCGATGGCATTTGGCATAACTGCAATGCATCACCAAACGCAATTCCTGCGACCGCAGCTCCTACTAGATTGGAGACCAAAAACTCATCCGTTCCAAGATGTTTCGCCATCGCGTATTGTTGACCCAATATGGCGAGTGCGTCTTCGCTCCGTCCCTCTGCTATGGCAACTCGACAACGCAGGCTCTGGTTTCGGGCTAACTCCCGCATCGACTGTATATCTGGTAGCAACACTCCTGCTGGGTTTTGTTCTTGACGTAAATTTCGATCCATTGAGAACGTACGTCGTCGAGCCGCTTCGGCTAAATCACGAGGCTGAAAGCTAGTTAGCTGCAGATACTTCTTCACCTCTTCGATGGGTAGCTCTTTGAGCGGCGCATCTAACCATGAGTATGGCGGAAAGTCTTCTTCCCCTTTCTCCTCGGCAGCCTTCCTCGCTTTCTTCATGGATTCGCTGAGCAGTTCCCTCGCTGCGCTCTGCTCCAAGAAGCCCATGGCTCGAAGATAAAATAGCGCGGCGTTACCTTCTCGCAATTCGAATTCATCTGGGATCAATTGGTGTTTCAACGCAGGGCGAGGCTCGGCCTTTGGCGTAACGACCAACTCCATGGTTGCGATCATGATGCCTAGCTGATTGTCGCGAATGTTTGACCAATCGCCATCTCGAGTCGGTTCGTCCGATCGAGCTAAACGACAAAAGCCTGCGATCGACGCCGTTGCAAGGAGCGCGCTCGAGGCAAAGTAAAGGATTCGTTTCAAAATCAAGACCCTCATAAGCACAGGTAAGGTGTGGCAACTATCAACACAGGTTGAATGCCCATGCCACAGGTACTTCAAAATCGGTAACTTTAAAATGAACGCTTCGACTCAGTGGACAAACGGATTTGAATCGCGAAGCAGCTCTCGCATCAATTCAGCTTGAGTTGTTGGCGCAGGAGGAGAGTATTCAGAAAAGATCGAGCCCGCAACGGATTTCAAACCGCTCGCAATGCTGTTGGAATCAGCTGAATTGGCCATCGTTTCAGAGCCTGATTGATTCCAATGGCGAGGTTCCATCCAATCGCTCGCTTTTACAAATCGACCGCCCAATCGCAACTTGCTATCCACTTCAAACCGATCCGACACGTCGGACTGCTCAGCAGTTGCCAGCTGTGCCTTTTCAACGTCATCCACGTCCTTGATTGGTTCCGACAGCTTCGGTTGCGAACCCTCGACAGGTTTGTTGATAGCCGTCCGCTCGGAAGCGACCTGCATCGAATAGAAAACAAACAATGCACCGACAGCCACGCCACATATCCATGAGACTGCAAGCGGGCCGACCATATGTGCAGCAGGTCGCTTACTCGCACTTAGCAGCACGGCAGCCGTCAACGGAACAGAGGCTCTCGTATCCATGACCTCGCGTTCGATCACCGCAAAATCGATCTTCGGCCTTCTAGGCTCGAATTGCCTCAGCCAGGTTTCGGTCTTGTCTTGCCCAAGCAGCTTATTCGGACCACCGAGTTCTTGGTGTTGATCGTCGTCGAACGATGATTCGTCGAAGGGCTCATTTTGTTTGTTCATGATTACTACCTTGTTTCCCTTACCTGACCGTTCATTCTCTCTTCGAGCACGACCAATGCGAGTTGATATCGCCTATAAACTGAACTCGTGGAGCAGTCCACCAGCTCAGCGATTTGTTCAAAAGTCATGTCGCCCCAAGTCTTCGCAACGACTATTTCGCGATCCAGAGCGGGGAGCTGCGAAAGCAAGGACTCTATTTCGCTCGAATCGATGCTCGATATGGGAGCAGAGGTAAACCAACTGTCACGTTGCTCCGCGGCGAGTTTTTGATATCTAGAACGTCGTTGCTCGGATCGAGATTGATTGATCGCTTTGCAACGAACGGTCCTAAACAACCAAGCGACGGGGTCGCGTGGCTCCGTCGATTGATGGGCTAGATCGATAAGGGCATCCTGCAACGCGTCATCGGGGTAAACACACCATTGGCGTGCGTAGAGAACCAGCGCCGCTCCGTGTGCCTCGTACAACCGTCGTAGCTTTTGCCCGTCAATCAAATCACCTCTGTATTCAGCGTCAACCAAGACCAAGCTTTCAAAATCAAATCTTCGTTGACAAGAAGTCACCGGTCATCCTGACCATTTTTCAGCCGCTTCCCGACATTTTGCCGAATAGTCGAAGCCCCATGCTACGAAAAACCACATAGACCCCCCCATGTAGTTCGTGTAATCTGCCCTGTGGACAACCACTCTCCTCTTGGATTAACACGTAAAAAATGAATATTGCAAAATTCGCATCTTACGCAGACTTTGAATCCGCATCTCGCGCCGTGCTAGCTTTCTTGCATCAACGGCTTGGTTTCGAATTATGGATGGTAACCCGGACAGAGGGAGATAATTGGATCGTATTGCAAGCAGAGGACCATGGCTATGGTGTCAAGGATGGCGATGTGTTTCATTGGGCTGATTCCTTTTGTTCGCAAATGGTCCAGGGGTTGGGGCCGTGCATTGCTCCAAAGTCCGATTTGATTCCAGCCTACGCCGCTGCTCCTATTGGAAAACAAGTAAACATCGGAGCATACGTTGGCGTCCCAATTGCCGATTCCGACGGTTCGTTGTTCGGTACTCTTTGTGCTATCGATCCCATGGCAAAATCGGAGAGCCTTCACCAAGAGCTTCCACTACTCGAACTCCTTGGCGGGATGCTCAGTTGCCTATTGGTTTCCGAACGCAAATTGCTAACCAATCAACGTAGATACGAAAGAAATTTAAGCAAAATAACGACAGACCCTGAAACCGGTCTCATGAATCGTGTTGGCTGGGAAAACGTGATTGAGGCCGAGGAAAAGCGTTGTCGCATTTACGGACACTCCGCTTGTGTTGTATTGATTCGGCTGAATGAATGGCAACTAGACTCGAAACAGTCTTCGGAATTCTCAAAAGCCCTTCGTGCCTGCCTCGGACCAAGTGATTTGCTGGCACGAATCGAACCTAACTTGTTTGGCGTGATCGGAGCGGAGCGCAATGCAGAGCAAGGAAACGCATTGCTCGATTTGGTAAAGAACGCTTTGCTACCCATTTGCACATACTCGCAGATCACTCTAGCGAATCGAGACCCACGTACTGGGTTGAAATTTGCATTAGAACAATCAAAGCAATTAGTCTTTCAGGGATGCTCCTGATGGAGTTACGACTCGAATGGTGGTAGTAATCCATGCTCCTCAAGACGTATGGTGATGCGAATTACTTCCATCGACCGCTCTACCTGAAAGAGTTCCTGCATTTTCCTGCGTCGGTTTTCAATCGACCGGGAGGTTAGCCCGACACTGCGAGCGATGTCTTTAGTCATTTCACCCAGGGCATCCATCCGACAAATCATCTGGTCCGTGGCATCCATCGAAATGAAAATGGCATGAAGATCAGTTAACCGAAACTTCTGCTCTGGACTTGACGTTCCGAGCAAGGCAATTGGCCGAGAAAGGCCCAGTATGTGGTATTCAGGGAGCGAAAACTCCTCAATGGCACATTTGTATGTACGAAACGTATAAGAGCGTCCTTCTGCGTCCCGTCCTACGTGCTCGCAATCTACAAACTGCGTTCCGTCCAGAATCATGTCATCGATTTGGCTATTCATTTTGGCATTCCGCCAAATATTAAGTGCCTCTTCGTTTTTACCCAGTACCTCTTTACCACCCGAGAAAAATCGTCTGAACGGATCATTTGCCAAGACAATGACGCGTTCCCTATTCTTAATGAATATGCACGCTTCTACCCGTGAAAAATCGGGGTGACCTAAATTGGCTTGCGTTGCAAAGCGTGATAATTCGCTTGAAACCCAGTCAATTTCTTCTTCGAAGGTCCTCGTGTAAACGAGGCTGCGCGTCCACGGGAGTCGATCGTCGTTAAGCGGATGCTCATTGCTACCATCGCTGTCCAGCATGTTTCCCCTAACACGTTAAGACTGCTTTCAACTTGACCGGTAAATCCTTACGAGGGATTGGAACTTGTGGCGTGACACGGACCAGGAGGCGGAGTTAATGCTGGGGGCTTGATTAACTCCGACTCCTGACCATGGAGTACATTAGAATAGCGATAATGTGCCCGCTTGGGAACGAATTCCCTCCGTCTTTCGCATTCACGCAATTATGCTTCGCAAATGCGAACAAGCAAATTTTCGCTGGCCAGTTCTATTGAAGAATCTACTTGAAGGACCGCGAACGTACGCCGGTAACTAACCCATAGGATAGTAAATTTATACTTTAACCATGAACATACCCCCGAGGGGCCAACTGCTTAACGCCGGTTTTGTCTTTTGACCAAAGGCCGGTGCGAGTGACAAACGTGCCGATGCGTGTCAACGGCACACCTAAGATCTCCTTTGGAAGTCGTTTTAACTCTTCTTGTGGAACCGACAAAAGCAATTCGAAATCCTCTCCGTCCCCCATAGCATGTTCCAATGCCGTGCGACCTGTTTTTTCAGCACAAACCACAGCCTCTTGGCTAATCGGAACTTGATCGAGCCAAACCTCTGCACCGCATTTGCTAGCAACTGTCACGTTTAGGAGATCCACTCCAAGTCCATCGCTAATGTCCGTCGCTGCAGTCACCACACCTAATCGATGCAGCTCAGCCGCTAGCTCCAGCCTAGGCTCGAAAGACAGGTGTTTCCCAAGGATGCTTCCACCAAGTTTACCGCTTACCACAATCGCATCGCCCGCCGAAGCACCACTCCGCAGCCAACTCCTGCCGCTTTGCACTTTTCCAAGCGCGGTCATGTGAATAACGAGCGGACCGTTCCATACGTTGGTATCACCACCCGAAATTGCTACGCCGTATTTGTCTGCGAGCTCATAAACCCCCTCAAAAACTTCGGCAGCGATATCGCCGGCGTTTTCCTTGGGAAGGCAGACCGAAAGAAAAACCGAAATAGGGGTCGCGGCCATACTGGCTAAATCGCTTAAGTTGACGGCCATCAGTTTTCTGCCTGCCGCTTGAGCCCCACATTCGGTTAGAATGAAGTGGGTTCCGTCGCAAAGCGAGTCAGTCGTGATTGCCAAATCAGATTGGGCCAAATCCAACGAGTCATTGCCAATCAAGGCGCAATCGTCTCCGATTCCCAATTTGACGCGTGGTAATCGGGCCGCTCTTTGCTTGGCCCATGCTATAAAACTGTGTTCCATCGGAGCTGTCAGTTAGTTCCAAAAGGTGAATAAACGCGGTATGAATATCAAATTGACGAATCAATCGAAGCAACACTTGACGCATTGTGGCGCAAAGGACCGACTCAAGGCAAGCGGTCGATTCGGCTATTATCTGATTCGAGCAAAAACCTTGGTATGCCTCGCGGTCATTTGGCCATCGGCCAGCGATGGAATGTTATTAGCCACGGCCGACGATGCAAAGCCCACGAAGCAAGTGATACGGTCCTGGATCAAGGACCTTGGCTCAATTGATTATTCGAAACGGCAGTTGGCCACCCTTAATTTGAGTATGCGAAAAGACGATGCAATTCCTTTCGCGCTTGAAGCCGTGAATGAGGCAAGCGGCGAGGAAGCTGACCGTCTCCTGCAATTTATCTCGTCGATCGCATCAGACCCGTATAGCGAATCAGGCAAACTCGCATTCGATTCATTGAAAGAATTGGCGGCGTCTAGGTCTACCGGTAAGTCCATTCGAGCGGAAAAAATACTTCAAGTCATCGGTGCCGAACAACGTGAGCTGGCTATTCGTTTACTAAATGAACGCAATGCACCGCTACGTGACCGCAGAATTCAGATTATGAGCAGTAGCTCAGACGAAAAAATGCCGTTGGTTATCGATAGGAAATTCTCCGGAACAGCCGAAGATTTGGGATGCCTGAAGTGGCTTACCGATGTCCAGCTCGCGCGGCTCGAGGGACCGGAGATCAGTCGTGCTTTGCTGCAACAAGTGCTTATGCTTCCTCATTTAAAAAGGCTGCAACTCGTTGAAACACAGCTCACGGTTGACGACCTTGCCGTATTGCGTGACGGTCCAGATCTCGACCTACTTGAGTTGGTTTATTCGCCGATAGGCGACGAAGCCGTAGAACTACTGGCCAGCTTGCCCGTTTGGGGCAATGTGTATCTCTTTGGTACCAAACTAACTCAAAATGGCCAACAATCGTTGAAGTATAAACTGGACGGCCAAGAGCTCTTCATTTCGCGAGGTGGGTTTCTCGGAGTTCAAGCGTTCGGGAACTCAACGAAGATCAACATTGTCCCTGGCGGGGCCGCAGACAAGGCTGGCCTCAAAGACAACGATCGATTGCTTTCGGTAAACGGAATTCCGCTCGCTGTCTTTGAGGACTTGCGAAAACAACTCGCAAACTTCGCGGATGGCGAGAAAGTCAGGCTCGAATACGAGGGAATCCGGCTGGTACCCATCGAGAACCCTGACGGCGATTTGCCCATGCGTGGGATGTTTAGACGCGAACGAGGTGAAGTTGAGGTTACGCTCGGCCGCCGCGTTGAAATTCAGCTAAGGTAATCGATGCAGAATGCAATTCAGGCGTGGGGGCCAGCTGAATTGGCCCGCCTTAGGCGGCTCGCTGCGAAATGGTATTCGGTAAACGGCCGGGAGCTGCCATGGAGGCTCACATCCGATCCGTATTGCATTTGGGTTAGCGAGATCATGTTGCAGCAAACACAAGTTGCAACCGTAATCCCGTACTACTTCCGCTTCATTGAGTCTTTCCCCACCGTTGCGTCGCTCGCAAAAGCTCCACTCGATGACCTTTATCGCCATTGGTCTGGGCTCGGTTACTATCGGCGAGCGAGGCAAATGCACGAAGCCGCCAATGAGATTTGCAATAACCACAACGGTTGTTTTCCAACGGAATACGAGAAAGTTATCCAACTGCCTGGAGTCGGTCGTTACACGGCCGGCGCAGTTCTCACTTTTTCTATGGATCAGCGGCTTCCTATTGTTGAAGCAAATACTCAACGACTCTACTCGCGCTTGCTCCATCTGCAAATCGACACTGCGTCGAAAGAGGGACAAGCTCGCCTCTGGTCCTTTGCGGAACTCGTCTTGCCCAGTCGCACGGGCAGCGGCCGGTTAAACCAAGCGTTGATGGAAATCGGTTCCCAAGTTTGTCTACCCAAGAACCCACTGTGCTTGCTGTGCCCGCTACATACGCTTTGCCCAACTTTTGGTTCCGGCTCTCAAGCCACCATCCCACTCCCCAAAAAATCAAAGGAGTTTACGGATCTGCGCGAAGCCGCTCTGGTGATCCAGGACACGAAGGGAAGAATCCTTATGCGCCGATGCGAGTCCGACGAGCGTTGGTCAGGCCTGTGGGATTTCCCTCGGTTTGACGTGACTCCGTGTCAAACCGCTTCACAAGAAACCAATCACATCAGTTCTCAGTTCGAATCTCGGTTTGGAAACCCTGTGCTCATCGGCAAACAGCTTCACGAGCTAAAGCACTCCGTAACCCGCTATCGCATTACTTTAAAAAGTTACGAAGCGCAGCTCGATTCATCGGCTCAATCCCAATGGGACCCCAAAATCGAAATCGCTTGGGCGAATCCAACCCAGCTATCCAGCTTGGCCCTCAGTTCTTCCGGGAAAAAACTGTGGGCTTGGGTGATTGAAAACCGGTATTGATTGATCTCGCCGGAGAGGATCTCTACCCGCTTCGGCATAATTCACTGGCATAATTCAACTGGGGACTATTGAAACGACTTGCCGCAACCGCAAGACTTGGTTGCATTCGGATTCTCAAATGTGAATCCTTGTCTCTCCAGACTCTTGTGCCAGCCAATCACGGCGCCATCAAGCAGCAATGCGCTCTTTTTATCCACGACAACTCGTACGCCGTGCTGATCGTATTGGCTGTCTTTTTGCTCATCAAACTTGTCGTCGAAGCTCAAAGAATACTCAAAACCCGCACAACCGCCTGCCAACACACCAACTCGAACAAAAGTGTCCTCGGTAAGGTTACTTTCAGAGTGAGCTCGTTTCAGTTCCAGAGCCGCCTCTTCGGATACATTCACTGCCATCGCTTTACCTCAAAAACCAAAGTGCGAAAAAATTGAAGTACGAAACCTCGTCCTGACGAAGAGCTTCCGTAGCGTTACCAAACATTTCATACCGTATAGTATGCCTTCATGTACCTTCACGGCAAGTCAAAATTGCCTTTGCACTGACCGACAATCCTGGTATTCTATGCGGCCCGAGCCATTTTAAACTTCGGGAAACGCCGTCACACCTCTAAATTAGCACCGCAGGATCATGACAAAACCGCACCGAAAACTGAAAAAAGCCAATCACGGCCAACGAGCCGCCAACAGCAAAGCACGAAAGTCCAAAAGACGAAAAGTCCGCACCTAAGGTCATTCTGTCCTCGCAATGAGCCTTTCTGTGGCTTTAGCGATGCCGTTCGAGAGGAAATCGGAGTCAGTCTGTGGTCACCAAAGACTTCATTGTCGATCCGGATACGATCGATTTCGACAACATCGTCGCTGATATAGAACAGATTCGAAAGTTCAATCCGCAGCGTTTTGAAATGGAACAGCTGACGGCGATCGTCCACGAAGATCCCGTTCGATTTGCGTGTGTTGGCTACAAAGACGTCACGGACCAAGAATTTTGGGTACGTGGTCATATGCCTGGCATGCCACTCATGCCTGGAATTGTGATGCTCGAGGCGGTCGCGCAGGTCTGCTGCTATTGCTCCCACAAATATGAACTCCTCGGCAAGTCCATGGTCGGCTTTGGTGGTCTTGAGGATGTTCGCTTTCGAGATCCAGTCGTTCCTGGCAATCGGCTCATTGTGATGTGTGAACTGCTTAAAGTTCGTAAGCCGAGATTAATCGTCTGCCGCTTTCAGGGAATTGTCAAAAGAAACATCGTCGTTGAAGGTGTACTGAAAGGCATTCCTATCCCTGTCGAGTTTCTGACGACTTTGGGCACTACTGCCTGATCGGTGCTCCGTTAAGCACGCAAAAACGATCCCTTCTCCGTGATATCACCTCAAGTTTGCTTTGTTATTAAGACTTAAACGGTGATTTCGGTTGCTCTTGAGCTGGCGGATCGATCTGAGCCCAAGGCGATGTTGGCTCTCTTCTTACATTGCGAAAATACTCCGCGATCGTCGCCAAAGCATATGCTCGGTCTTGTGATTTAAACAACAACCCTCCCACGGCTTCGATGTGCTGTCCAAATTCTCGGGTCGATTTTACGGGCAATAACTTGGCCCGACCAAAGATTGGAAATGCCGCAAGCAAAACCAGCATTCCTAAAATCGCGGCGTGCAGCGAGATCACGTTGAGTGGCCATACCGTTAGCATCTCAAAACCTTTTTGCTGCTCCGAGTTGTCGTCTTTTCGAACTGGAGGATCATTCGCGCCGGTCAGGAAACCAATGTTTGCTTCTGGAAGTTCGCCTAACAACTTCTTTGCAATGACCAGGTTTTCCGAATTGGTTAAAGAAAGGTTTGAGATCAAGGACGCGTTCGCCAAAACGATCACGCGCGATGCGCCCCAACTCGACTTGGTGACTTCGGCAACCAGCGGCTTGCCATCAGCGGTCTCCAAAAAAGGCCTCATCTTCGGCAATTCATCCGCTTTCAAGGCATTCACATACTCTAACATTGTGGCGTCCGATGCCTGCCATTTGAAATCAAAATCGCTGGTGGATGCATTCGGCGAAACAGGGAGGCTGCCTCCTGTTTTCGTTGAGGTATCCTCCGACTCGCGATCGAATAGAGTTTTGGCCGCAGCGAGAGTTTTCCTGGCATAACCAACCGGAAAGCTACGTACGAAAAGTCGAGCACTGGACGGATCCAACTCTCTCGACCACGGCCCTTTGACCATAGTTACACGCTCTTCCGTCGCTTGAGTGTGGTCAAACAGGCACCATGGCGTAGCCGACTTGGCTCGCGCACCGTCTCGCAGGTTATCCAGAAAAGCCTGTTCAGCAGCCTGCTCATCACGTGCATGCAGTGCCTCTTGGTCGGAGACTTCATCATTCGCGAATTCCTCAGCGGACAGAGACCAGTAATCCGCCATGGGTGAAAAATCCCGACCGACATAAACCAACGTTTTATTGCCAGAGGTGAGCCACTTGCTTATCCATGCCGTCGCCTCTGACGAATGCGGAGTAAACGAATCCGGCGACCATATGATTGCATTGAGTTTGGTCATCGCACGTGGCGACAACGATCGAACGACCAAAGTTCTTCGTCCGTCCGCGTTACACATATTCCGAAAAAGAGAAACGGAGGCTGGACTGGTTTGTGCCTCGGTCCCCTCGCTCAGTCCATACGAGGTCCCCAACGGATAACGGCAACCTGAGCTGAGGATGGCAACCAGACAAATCGCAATCAAGAAGGTACGACTCATAGAGTTTTTCTCAGCGTGGAGTCCCACATCAATCTGTCGATTCAACATCAGGTAACCCTCGCCACGAGTAAACCAAGCCCGACATTCGGTTTTGCAGCGAGCTCTTTGAGATGCGAGTCGAAAGAGTGCACCTGTTGCCAGATCCGTTCGAAGGCCTCTTGGCTCAATTCGTGCTTTCCAAAAAAAGCGTATTCGAACGCCTGAACAAGCTGATACGTAAAACCTCTTAGTAGATCATGATCTCGCAGTTCTCTTAGATAAACGCGATTGGTTTTACCTCGCTCCAAATGTATGCAGCGTGCTCCATCCATCTCGACAAGGGCATAGCTGAACAAATAGATGATTGCTTTGGAGTAGTCTCCTGCTGCGCGATAGCGTTCCGCTTGTGCGCGAAGCCCAACCAGGCTTTGCTCCACCTCAAACGGCAAATCCAAAAGTTTGGCTTTTTCTTTCTCAAGAGAGGATTTTTCGTTCGATTTGTTCATGAGAACCTGGAAACGAAAGCCGTTTCGGAAAATGATGAACGCGACTATGACCAAGAATGTAATCAGACTAATTAGCAACAGAATTTGCCAACCGCGAAAAATCCAAGAGAAAAAATCGCCGACCGTTCGCCAGAAACTAGTCCACCAGGTCGACGTTGTCCGATTTACCGGGCCTGCAATCGAATCGTGCCGATCTTCGACGTTGATTGGCCTGCTGTAACGAGTGGGGTGCACCGACCCCTTCTTGGCATCGTACCAAACGGAGTTCGTTGATCGTCCGATGATCGCGCGGTCTTGGTCGCTCACTTCCGAAGCGGCAGTCGATGCCTGAGCAAGCCCAAGCATCAACAACGCGCACAAAAGAATCTGTTTGATCATCTCGCAGTTTCCTCTAGTCGTTGGGCTTCTGCTTTGAGTCGCAATTCAATCTCCCATCCCTCCGTTCGAATCCTGGAGTTCATGTACAACAAAAATCGAATCACCGTGGCCCAGGTCGCTACCATCCAAATGGTAAGTGGATAGAGAAACAGATCCATCCAAAATCCCCAACTCCAAACGCCAGTCAAAACGCCGATCAAAAAAACAAGGCTCATCACAATAGAAAACGCGGTTAGGATTTCCACAATGGTCACTCCGAGATGTGCTCCGAATAACTCGTTGTACAGACTTGAGTGCAGCCATTTCGAGCGTTGTCCGTAAGCTAACTGATTTGGCTTTTTCTTAGACTTAAAGACAGGGCACCGTTCAAGCAATAGTATCTCAGCGGCAAAGGGTCGGAAGCCTCGAATAAAGTATACCCCGCCGCACAGCAGAAGCAGGTAGAAGGGTATCTCTAATTCAGGTCGAAAGACCGGATTGGAAAAGAGAAACCAAGCGGGCACGACGGAAACAGCCGCCATTCTCAATACCCCAAGTATGTACAGCATGGGCCCACACCGTGTCCAAACCGCATGAAAAACCTGCCGCGATGTGGGTCTTTGAGTGAACACCGCTTGACCAATGAAGTACGTAACCGCACTTAGCGCCAGCGGCGATTGAATCAAAATTAACGCGGTGATCACGCACAAGTAACGAAAATGGTATCCCTCAATACTGCTAAAATCACTTGATGCGATCAAAAGCGTGTCGAATTGGGTGATTGGCCAAAGCAAAATGAAATCGATGACCGCAAACGGAAGAATTCCTAGGAACGCAAAGTAAGTAATCGGCAGCCAATAACGCCGCATTACGAACAAGCTCAAGTCAATCAGCTCAATGACGGATCGTTGCGAAATAACGATGGCTGTTTTATCGAGTTGCACGATCCACTCCGATCGTGCGCCAGGGATTGTCTTCGTTGTTTGCTAACTCGCGTTCAATATCAGGTCGTGGATAGCCGAGCACCACAAAGTAGTACATTAGCAAGCCTGAACTCAACATGGCCACGCAAGCTTTAAAGAAATACGGTAGCGGGGATGGCGAAATAAACCCTTCCGTAAATGCCGCCAAAAAAAAGAGCACAACAGACGCTAGAATGATCGGCAAGGCTCGTTCGGCATTCAGTCGAAAGGACTCCAAACGTCGCAATCCACCCGTGGAAAAAAGTCCGACTCCCAAACGCAACCCCGACGCTGCCGACAATGCGATTGCAGTCAACTCGAATACACCATGCGCGGTCACAAACTGAAAGAAAACATCACCAGCATCGACGTCCGATCTCGCCATATAACCAAAAGATGCACCTAACACAACCGCATTGTATGCCAACGCACACAGCGAGGGAAGAATCAACGGACCAAGGGCAAAACACTGCAACCCGATACTCGTGTTGTGTTTGATGTAAAAACCAGCCATCATGACATATTGATCGAAATTTCTTTCCAGCGGTTTGTCGAAGCTTTCTTCCATTTTCTTAATCTGCTCGGCTCCCAACATTCTCTCCGCAAACCCAGGAAAGCGGACTTCGTTCCAGGCGAGCATCGCCGACAGAGTAAACAGGCCGAAGAAAACGACAAATGCCACTTTCACACACGGGTCGCGGAATATGCTCTGAGGCGCAATCATGGAGACGTATCGGATCCATCTGGCCGGCCCAGATTGACGTGAGCGATACAACTGACTGTGCGCTCGCCCAACCAAACGATGCAAGTACTCCACGGTCGTCGGCGGCAGCTGGTATTGCTCCGCCATGGCAAGATCCGTGCAGGCTGCTCGATACAAGGCCGAGAAACGCGAAACCTGGCTGCCCTTGTTTGCGAATGGGTACTTCGCCGATCGGAATGAATCGCACATACGTTCCAATTCGATCCAACCCTGGCGTCTTTTCTCAAGTAGCTCTGCGATTCTCATAAACGGTGGTTCAGAAAAGGTGGGAGGGATTCGGGCGTTGGCGTAAGCGCGGGTTCTTGTGTTGCGACTGGACCGATTTCAGCAATCCTACTCATGGACGCACTCGCAATCGGAGGAGCAAATCGCTTCGCATCGGAAAACGCTTCCTTGGAAACAAACTCGCGATAATAGAGTGCACACAGCAAGAGGTCGGGGCTGGTATCGGCCAAAAAGTTGAATTGCTTCAAAAGGGGTCTGGCTAAATGCGAGGCAAGTTCCGTTCTTCGCCCGACTGAAATTCGGCTGCGCCGCTCGGCATACAACGCAATCGCCTTGGCCAGCGTTGAACTCATGCGAAAGTTGGGCGGAATGTGCTCGCTGAGAGACGCTACGCGGGGGTCCTCTAGTTTGACATTGGAAGGCACCCAAGACCGTTCGTTGACTACAACCATGGTTCCAGCGGCCAAATCGCCGAGCCGTTGAAATCTGGGTGACAATGTCATGCAGATCAAGGCCACTAGAAAAGTAGGAACGGCATATGCTGGAGGGGCATCGGTAACAAACGCCTCAAATGAAACCATCGGAGCGAAATCCGCGAGCCGTAGAAAATTGCGAACCGTTGCTTGGTAAGCGTTGATTGGGCGACCATCCACCGAGATTACCCGGATTTGTGTGAGCCATTTCCCAGGAGTCTGCCCGTTCCAATAGGATTCAAAAAAAAGACCGTAAAACCAATCGAAGGCAAACGCGACCAACATGATCAAAAACAGGATCATGCCAACCGGCAACAAAGCCGTGCCGCCCACGAGAAATGCGATAATGTAAAACGTGATTACACACATCATCCGAATCGCAAAGTCGAGCAGGAATGAAGGCAATCGTCGAAAGGGACCCGCAATCCGGTATTCGAACTGAATATTTTCAGGGGTTGTGATAACCGCGGTTAAATCGATCGAGTTTTGTGGGTTCACCGATCTCTATTCCAACAGGTGGTGCGTTCGTTCATTGGGAAGATTTTAGTCGCAAACCCGCAATACTTCATCGGCCCCCGCTAAGAAAGTCAGAACCAATCGTGAGTTAAATGATTGCCTCCGTCAGATTGCGTCGGTTACAATAAAACAATTAGCGATAGAGACGGGCATTGTTTTCACGTGAAAGACAGCTTGGATGAGTGAGATGGAGCCAACCTCGGTGCCAGCGGCAACAGCGATTGTCGCAGAGCCCCCAGCAGGAATCTGCGAGGTTTCATCTCAGGCTTCTGCAAAGCAGCCCACGGTCGCATCCCTGCTCCTGTCCACTTTTCTCAGCTTGATCGTGGTTCTCGTTTTGCTGGTGGCATTGCGAACGATGCTGCCGTCGATGTTGGAGTTTTCGCGTTACGCTTGGCATCGCGGTCAACTCCGCGCGGAATACGAGATGGCGGGCCAGCAATTGGAGCGAGTTTCGTGGGAGGGCCTAAACCATGTTTCACAAACCGTTGCCAAACGAATCAGTCCGAGCGTCGTCCATATCACGATGAGCATGGAAAGAGACGATTCAGACTCGAGCCTCGAGGAAATGGTCCGCTCTGTCCCACGCCGATCAAAAGTTGGACAGGGCAGCGGAATCATCGTCGACAAACGCGGATACATCCTTACCAATTATCACGTCTTAGACGATGGCTCGCAAATTAATGTCATCTTAGCAGACGAACGAACTTGCGTCGCCGAGCTTATCGGGTTTGACAAGCTAACAGATTTGGCTGTCCTCAAGATCAACGCTTCAGACCTTTTCCCGATCTGCTGGGGCGACAGTGACAAGCTAGAAATCGGCTCCCCCGTCTGGGCCGTCGGCAGCCCTTTCGGTTTGACGGGATCCGTTACCTTTGGCATCCTCAGCAGCAAGCATCGATTGGATCTAAGTGGCACGAGTTACGAAGACTCGATGCGCAGCCCATTAAGTCGTGCGGACAAGCCAAAGGCTTCACCGAGGTACAGCGATCTCATGCAAAGCGATGTGGCAGTGAATCCAGGAAACAGCGGAGGACCACTGGTCAACGGCGCAGGCGAAATGATCGGCGTCAACACTGCGATCATCGGCGAGTCCTACCGTGGCGTTAGTTTCTCCATCCCGAGCAACATCGCCAGGAGTGTCTTTACACAAATCCTGGAAACAGGAAAAATGCGTCGCGGTTGGATGGGCATGATCCTCGACAAAGCGTCGAGCAAGAAAACAGCAATGCAATCGCAACCGTCAAACCAAGTCGACTTGCTGACCGATTCCCGAAGCGACGAGTTTTCCTCCGACCAAGCGAAACTACCGATTCATGGCGCGGTTGTTCGATCGATTTTAGAGAATTCCCCAGCTGCGCAGGCTGGAATAAAGGTGGGCGACACGATTACAGAGTTGAATGGTCAACATATCAAAGGTGTTGAGGACCTGATCTTTTCCATCGGCAAAACGCCCGTGGGCAGCCCTGTGGCGTTTACGATCGATCGCGACGGTACAGCCATTCAAATCGAAACGATCGTCGGCGAACGACCCGACCTACCTTAGACGCCGACGGCGTAAGATCCTAGAGTTAAACTCGAGCGCTTTCGCATGCCGCAACCCTACTTTGCAGCAACCCTACTTTGCAGCAGGTTCTGCAACCTTTTCAGGCTCCGGTGCTGGCTCGGGCAAGTTCAACCAACTGCGCCATCGCTTTTCCTGAGCGTCGGTCGGCTTAGCAACTCGTGCGATCTTCCAACTCGTCTCCGGTTCGCCCGCCAACTTGATCGACAGTTCCACGATCTTGCCGCGCCTAGCAACCAAACACTTGCAGACATCGTTTGGCCGGTACGAGCTAAGCCGCTCAGACCATGTCTCCGCAGTTACTCGAAAACCATCGAAACTGATGAACTCATCACCCGCGTTAAAGCCCGCAAGACTCGCTGGTGAATCGCGAGTCACTTTGTCGACCATCGCCTTACCCTGCACAGCCAACAAATCCATTCCCGCGTAAACGTTGCCAAATACGGGTCTGTCCGCCGGCGCTTCTTTGTCTGGCTCACGGGTCTTTCGCTCCAACCCATACCAATCGAGCATCTTGGAAAAGTCCATTTCCTCCGTTGTCTCTAAACTCTGCTCTAACCAGTCGTCGTACGATGCACCGGTAACTTGTGTTACGATCTTGCTGAAGTCCTCGTTAGTGTAACCGGTCTCGCGATGCGATTGCCACAATTGACGCATCACATCATCAAGCGACTTTTTATCGTCCGTCGCTGCCCGAATCTCAACATCTAACAATGCTCCTATCAACGCACCCTTGAGATAGTAGCTAATCCGACTGTTGTTGGCGTTTTCGTCTGGACGGTAGTATTTGATCCAAGCGTCGAAACTGCTGTCCGACAGCGATTGAGTCAAACGCCCAGGCGCGTTTTGAACCGCAGCGATGTTCTTGCCCAGTTTCTCTATGTAGTCCTTGGGTTTGCAAAGTCCGCTGCGCACCACAAACAACTCGTCATAGTAACTTGTAATCCCCTCGGCTACCCAAAGCTCGTGGAAATACTGCTCGTTGTTGTAATCGTATTGCTTTAGCATTTTCGGCCGCAGCCGTCGAACGTTCCATGCATGAAAGAACTCATGCGAAACCAGGCTAAGCCAGTCCGTGTACTTGGTGCGTTGTCGTTGGGACCAACGCCCTGTCATAAGCACGCAGCTATTGTCGTGCTCCAGCCCGCCACCCGACTCCGTCGCCAAGTTAAAGAACCAATATTCCTTGTATGGAGTATCTTTCCAAAACGCTTGCTCCGTCTAAACAATCTTCGCGACATCTTTTGCCGCTGTCGCTGTATCCCAAAATGGTTCGCCTCCCAACGTAGCCAAATGATGTTTCGCGCCACCCACCTCAAAGGTTTGAATATCTATTACACCCAATAAAATCGGGCTATCAACCAACTCATCGAAATTGGCCGCACGTCGCGTCCATGGATCGCGAACATCCACTGCCGTCAGACTCGTCGCCACCTTGGGCCAATTCGGCAATGCATCGATGCGAACAACATGTGGATGATGAAGCATGTCGGAGCGGGTCAGAAAGGTTGCGGCTCCAGTCAAAAATGCAAAGTCTCGTTCAACCCAATTGGTCCGCACACTCATCTCATGGCAATACAGAGTGTAGCGAACCGAGACTACCTCGGCGCCAGTACATTCCACCACCCAATGGTTCTTGTCTTTTTTCCTAAGGATGAGGGAGGCGTCGGTTTTGCCGTTCACGGCTGCGACGTTTTCGATTTGCCTCGAGTATTCGCGTACGAGATAGCTGCCCGGTGTCCAGACCGGCATCATGAATTCGATTTCTGGCTTCCCGTCTGTCGGGACCGAGACCTCAATATCGACGCGATGCGTCTCCGCTTGTCGAAACGAGAGTCGATACAAAACGGTCGACAATTCATTCTCAACAGTTTCTTCCACAGCCATCAACGCTCCACTCGAAAAATCCAATCCAGCGAACCAAAACACAAGTCCAAGACCAATTGCAATTCGCGCCAGCATTGTACAGCGTTCCAGATTCATTCAAGAGCGAGGTTTCGAGTCCGCGAACGACGTCCATTCGCGAGCTACCCCATTCTAATCCGAGAATCGCCCCTCGCCACTTCCTGGCTGCGATGTTGTCGCCTTCAGCAAAACCGCTTCGATGCACAATCCCGGCCCGAAAGCCAACAGAACACAGTAATTTGCATCGGGTAACTCCTGCGACAGCTTGTCCAAAATAAACAGCACCGTCGGCGAAGACATGTTTCCATGACTGGCGAGAACGGATTGCGACCCCTCAAGCGAATGCGACGACAATCCCAACGCCTTGCCGGTCGCTTGGATGATCCGTGGCCCTCCCGGATGAATGGCCCAAGCGTCGACATCCGAAACGCTCAATGACTGTCTATCGAGCCAAGCCTTGAGTTCACTTTCCAAGTTCGCTTCGATGACACTTGGTACCTGTGGATCCAAAGTCATGCGAAAGCCGTGGTCGCCAATCGTCCAACTCATCAAGCCAGTCGTTTGCGGTATCCATTTCGACAGGGTGGATACTACGGACCAGTGCGACCCTGACCGTGTCTTAGACGGCTCAATTGAGTCAGCGTCGCCTCCCGCAACCATAGAGTCCGAGCCGTTAGCTCCAATCACCAACCCAGCTGCCCCGTCGGCAAAGAGCGAGTTGGCTACCAATTGCTGCGCATCGTCCGTGTATTGTTGATGAAGACTGCATAGCTCGACCGCGCCAAGTAAAACCACCGCCGAGGGAGTCGCGTCCACAATGGCTTTCGCAACACGAATACCATTGAGCGCACCATGGCACCCCATAAAGCCAACATGCGTCCGCTGAATGTTGGAGTCCAGTCCCAGCGACTCAATCAACGCGATATCAACTCCAGGCGCAAAAAAACCAGTACAGGAAACGGTGACCAAATGCGTAACACTGGATACCGCGACACCCGAGTTCTCAATCGCTGACCAGCAGGCCCGCTGCAGCATTGGCCCCGCATGCTTGGCAAACATGTCCATCCGCTCTGCCGTGGTCGGACCATGTGGCTGTGCCGCCGACGCAGGTTGGTAAAACGTCTGGCGTAAAACATCAGGCAACCCTTCCGGCCCCAACAAGACGCTTCCCCGGCGCTGCACACCCGACTTGCGATAGAGAGCCGGCAGCGCGTTGTTCCACCGCTCCGATAGATTCAGCTGCTGAGCCACCACTGCAGCATCCCCTTGGGCAATCGAATGCGCTGGTAACGCCGTCCCCAAACCGAGAATCGTGGCGATCGTTGCTCGCTGGAACACCGGGGTGTCAAGCATCGTTAAACTCATTGACTTGTCTTTCGAATAAGTGAGGCGCGTAATGGCGGAAGCCATTTGCAAGCCCATAAAACCCACGCTGCTCCACGCGGCCATCTGATTTGCCCCGCAATCCAACGGCACGTTCGTTGCTTTTGAACGCGTTGCCTGAGTGCCCAGTCGTTCCACTTTGCACTCATCTCATCCCGCCACCCCTGCGCAGCAATCTCGACAATCATCGGCATCACCGCCTCGGCGCTGGCCAATGCCCATGACATCCCCTCGCCAGTAAAGGGCTCCACATAACCAATCGCATCACCGATCAAAAATGCACGGTGGTCGGACACAATCGAGGAGGCACGGGTCAAACTGGGGGTTGCCAACCAATGTTCCTTCTCTGGCAATGTAATCTCACCATGGCCACACTCGGTCAGAATTTTTT
>JANMNR010000751.1:0-4136 GCA_031368325.1 Pirellula sp. | reverse complement strand
GCAGGATTCCATCCGAGAGCATGCTCGACTGCATTTCGCAGGTCACTGAAACCAAAGATAAGTTCCGAGGATTGCCCATCGGTGCTCGGGCAGTTCAAATCGCGGACGGCGCTACCAGCAATTACTTTTTGACTTCGTTTGGTCGCAGTGCCAGAACAACCGTTTGCGCCGATGAAGCGACAACGGACCCGTCGTTGTCGCAAGCATTGCATCTCATCAATGGGAACGCGACGAGCGGCAAGATCAGTCAAGGTGCTTTGCTGAAGAAGTGGAAAGAGCAGGGACTGACCAAGGAGGCCGTCATCGAGAAAATCTATGCTCGCTGCCTAAGCCGAAAGCCAACCGAAGCGGAGCGTGCCAATTTGATCAAACTGATTGCCGAATCGCCAAACGAGGAGCAAGGTTTGCACGACGTCTTTTGGGCCATCTTGAACAGCCGAGAATTCATTTTTAATCATTAGCCACATATCCTCGCCACGTGCCGATCTGTGTACCTATGTTTTTAACCATCGTCATACGATATCAACTTCGATGAATCAACGCAGCTTAAATCAAACTCGTGCCCAACGCTTTGTTTCTTGGATGTCGGTTTTCTCGGCTGCTGCTTCGGTCGCGGTCCAAGCCACTGGCCCATCGATGGCGATCGCAGTAGACGAGCCAGTGAAGATCACTTACGAAGACCATATCAAACCGATCTTTCGCGAACACTGTACTTCCTGCCACAATACCAATGACAAGAAAAGCGGCCTTGCTCTGGACACTTACCAGGCCGTAATGACGGGTGGCAGTGGAGGCGAAGTCGTAGCCGCGGGAGACTTGGATTCGTCTCGACTCTATGCGTTGACGGCACACAAAGAACAACCGTACATGCCTCCCAAACAGGACATGATTCCGCAGGCGAAGGTGGACTTGCTCAAGGTTTGGATTGAACAAGGCATGCCGGAGAATAGCGGCTCGGCGATTCAAAAACCGAAGGCCAACTCCGCAGCCCTCGGAATGGTGTCCTCGGCTCGCCCGGAAGGAGCACCACCGATGCCCACATCAATGATCAAGCAGACACCGTTGTTTACGCCCCGCGCAGCGACGATTTCGGCGCTTGCCGCGAGTCCATGGTCCCCATTGGTTGCCGTGGGGGGACAAATGCAAGTCGCCCTCTATCACAGCGAAACAGGACAATTGCAAGGCATCATCCCATTCCCAGAGGGAGAGCCGCAATCCATCACTTTTTCGCGCGATGGGCGATTGATCCTCATTGCTGGTGGTCGTCATAGCGCGTCGGGTTGTGCGGCATTGCATGAGATAGCGACCGGCAACCGGATTGCAAAAGTCGGAGATGAACTGGACATCGTATTTGCAGCAGACATCAGTGACGACAACCAGTTGATCGCTATGGCCGGACCGCAAAAAATGGTTCGCGTTTTTGAAACGCTGACGGGAAACTTGAAATACGAACAAAAGAAACATACCGATTGGATTTATTGCGTTCGGTTTAGTCCAGATGGATTGTTGCTAGCAACGGCGGACCGCGCAAGTGGTTTGGTCGTTTGGGAAACGCAGACCGGCCGACTGTTCCAGGAGCTTCCCGGACATAAGGGGGAGATACGGTCAATCGCGTGGCGTCCCGATTCGCAGGCACTGGTAAGCGGTTCCTTTGACGGAACATTGAAGATGTGGGACATGAACGAAGGCAAGCTCATCAAGTCGTGGGATGCACACGGAGGTGGTGTTGCCGCGGTCGCTGTTTGCAACGATGGAACGATGGCATCCACTGGTCGAGACAACAAAGTGAAAGTGTGGGATGGAGCCGGAAATGCCGCAGGCGAAATGCCGGCCCTGGTTGAAGCCGGACACGAGGTCGCTATCACCGTCGATAGCAAACAAGTTGTGGCGGGCGATTGGGCGGGCAACGTTCGAATGTGGCAACGCGCAACGCCTGCAAATGAAAAACGACTTGCAGCGAATCCGATACCGTTAGAGCAGTCGCTGGCAACAGCGCAACAACAATTGGCTCAGTTTCAATCTGCAGCGCAAGCGGCTCAGGCAGAATTGGTGACTTCGCAAACAACTCAGACCGCGGCCAAAAAGCTGTTGTCCGATCTTCAAGCCCAGATCGCTTCTGCAACAGCAGAGCTGAAAACGGGCACGGAGCTCGCATCACAACTGAAGGCCCAATCGGATGGCATTGTCTCGCAGATGTCAAGCAAAGCCGCCGAGTTCACCTCGGTTCAAGCATCCAAAACGGAGAAGGCGAATCAACTGAATGCCGCCTTGGCTGCCAAAAAAGTTGCCGATGACGCGATAGCCGGTTTGCAGTCTCAACGCTCGTTGCCTGGCGCGGACGTGGCCTCGCTCGATGTTCAGATCGCGAGCCATAACGTTCAGGTTCAAGCTCAAACGGCTGCGATTGCCAAGTTTCAAGCGGAGTTGCAGGCGATCGTATCTGACTTCACCGCACGCGAAAAACAAAACGCAGAATTGAGGACGGCTTTTGAGGAGAAAAACAATTCCTTTGTCGCCGCAGCAGCCAAAGTGTTGGAGGTAACGGCCAGCAAGACGGCAGCCGAACAGAGAATCGAGCCAGCCACGGTGGCTTTGAAGGCAGCCGATGATGCCTATGCCGCGGTTCAGATCAAGGTCGGTGCAGCCACTAGTTCGGTAGCTTCGGCGCAAAGCGAGGTTGACACTTTGCGAGCAGAACTAGCCCGATTTACAGCGCTGCCAGCGGAACTGGCATCCAAGCGAGCATCGATCGAGCAAACGATTGCGGCGACAACAGTGCAAGTCGAACCCGTGGAAGCCAGCATAGCGATGGCTAAAGCACAAATCGAAGCAGCGAGTGGCGAGGTTGCAAAACTGGAACAGCAGATGGCAGCACTACAAGCGATGATCGCGAACGAACAGTCAAAGCGATCGGCGTTGCAAGCAGAGATGACCACCAAACAACAAGCGGTCGGCGCGATTCGCGAAAAAATTCAGCAAAGCGAATCAGAGCTTGCCAATGCCACCATTCAACAGCAGCTCTTCGAAAAAGCGTTTGGCAAGAAGTAGATTGCGTGTTCGCCGTGCTGTACGACGGACATCCTTGTCCGTCGTGTGTTTCGGCGGACTTGGAAGTCCGTCGTACGGTAAGATCTGCCGCTCGCCTTAGGGCTGAAAGCATTGACAAACGGCCGGGCCTTCAGCCCGACGGAGACTACGTTTTCTACAGTCCCATTCCGTTGGCCTAGGCTATGTGAACTACCGGGCCGTTGGCCCTAAACAAAATAAAGTCACAACCACGGAGGGCCGGGCCACAACCACGGGTCGCTGAGCCACACTACGGTAACGTTGGACATAAAACCGATTTAACGACGGCGCCAGAATGCATCTTTTCGAATGCGTCATGCCATCCTGAGATTGGCCAAACGCCGCCAATGATCGGCTTGACGTCTAGTTGGCCGCTGGAGAGCAACGCGAGGACTCGCTCCCAGATAGCCCAATGATGACTGAAACTGCCTTGGAGTGTGACGTTCTTTTGGACCAGTTGGTCGATGTTGAAGCCAAGGGGTTGTGGTCCCCAGCCCACCTTGCTGATCCAGCCCGCGGGGCGTACTAGGTCCAATGCAATCTTCAGCGTGATGCTAGCCCCGGCGGCATCAATGATGCCGTCCGCTCCAAGCCCGTCGCGTTGCATGGCCCACGATTTTGCATCCCCGATGATCGCTTCGCAACCGTACTGCTTGGCGATTTCCAGTCGATGGCGATCGGGTTCGAGTCCCACCAAGGCAACTTGAGCGCCACATAGCCGTGCCATGGCGGCACATAGGATGCCGATGGTGCCAGGACCTAAGACGACGATGCGATCGCCGGGTTCGATGCGAGCGTTGCGAACAACGGCGTTGTAGGCAACGCAGCATGGTTCGGTCAAGCAGGCTTGCTCAAATGGCAAGTTGTCAGGTACGTGGTGCAGAATGCGAGAAGGGACACGAACGAATCGAGTCATTGCACCATTTACGCCATAGCCAAATCCCTTTCGTGTTGGATCGAGATTGTACATGCCGCGCCGGGTCATCGGATTGTTTTGCGCTGACCGGTACGGGCTTCGTGGCCGGCGATCAGGTCGTGTTTACGACCGTGGACAGCGCCGGGCAGCTCTC
>JANMNR010000672.1:0-20094 GCA_031368325.1 Pirellula sp. | reverse complement strand
GCCGTCCTTTATCGCTCGCGGAAATCGCGCGAGTTGCCCTGAAGCATGAGCCAGTGGAGATCGCTGCCGCGGCAGAAGCAGCGATCCACGCCTCACGCAAAGTCGTCGAGGAAATCGTCGCCCGGGGCGATGTCATCTACGGCGTCAGCACCGGGTTCCACCGCTTTTCGGCATTTTTCGCAAAGCTTTCGCACTAGCCGCTGATTGACCACGCCGATCAAGTTTTCAGCAACAGAACGATCTTTCACCCCCAACTCTCGAAACGCGGTGAACGTCGCCGCGACATCGCGAGTGTGCATCGAACTGAAAACGAAACGACCGGAACTCGCCGCCCGCAGGGCGATCGCTGCGTTCTCGGGATCACGAATTTCTCCTACAAAAATGATGTCGGGGTCCATGCGAAGAATGGTCCGTAGTCCGCTTGTCATCGAGACATCGTGACGCTCATCGACATTGAGCTGCCTTACGAATGGAACGTCAAACTCAACCGGGTCCTCGATCGAGACAATATTCTTGCTAGTGCCGCCATAGGTTTGCAGCATCGAGTAAACCGTCGTGGTTTTGCCTGAGCCAGTTGGACCAGAAACCAACAACAGTCCCTCGCTCCCACGCAGCATCCCCTGAACAGACAGGAGTCCGGCTTGCCCAAGTCCGAGGGACTCAAGTGGCATGAATACACTTTCTTTTGAAAAAAGCCTCAATGCCATGGCTTCCCCGCCTGCAACGGGTGTGGCGGTAACTCGCACCTCAAAATCATGCATGTTGGCAGGCATCGCCAAGCGACCCTCGCGAGGCCGAAAAGGATCGGCTGTGTCGATCCTCGCCAACGTGCGATACTGGTGCATCAAACGATCGGCTACCCCTGTATCGACATGGCAATACGAAACGACGCTTCCATCAATTCGAAAACGAACTTGGTATTGCTCCTTGTCGAACGGATCGATGTGAATATCCGTCGCCCGCAGGCTAATGGCCCGTACGATTAAGTCGAGAGCTGGCGAGTCGGATTCTTTTAAGACTTGGTACTGGACATCCGCCTCATCGTGAGACTCTTCCGCATGAGTCAAATCTGCTTTAACCATGACAACCGGGCAGGGCGCCTCTTTTAGTAGACGTTGCGCTACGCTGCCAAGGGTCAACGCCAGAATACCGGAACGTCCCCGTGACCCCATTACGATCAGATCGGCCTGATGCTGTTTCGTATATCCGATCAGTTCAGCATGAGCCCGACCGTTTAAGACTTGGCGATAAACTCGGTTCTGCAACTCATACGACGGTGGAACTGCCGTTAACAGCCGATCCACCGCATGACGCTGCAAGTCTTCGTCGGCACCTCCATCCCTCACATAAACGATATGCAATTCGGAATGCAACTGTTGTCCAAGCTGGCAAGCTTTCTCAAGTGCCAGCACACTGTGCGGACTAAAGTCAAACGGAACCACAATCGTTTTGATGGACATGACTTTAGGCCCTCTCCATTGATCACTATTAGCTCATGTTACGAAGTCGGGGACAATGAGCAATTTGTGTTCCAAAGAGATGGAATGGCCTTCAAACTAACCGACGGATGAACACATCTCAAAGAGAACGCGATTCAGACAATTCTGATGAGGTCTCATTCGCTCATTCAAGTGTGCTGAAAAGACTCAGAATGCTGCCGGCAAACTATTTTTCGCACGATTCTTTGTAGGGTTGCGGACAAACATCAGTGGTTCGGCATTGGGGGATTCGCCCACTGTCCGCTGACGTTTTCGCCGCGAACCACAAAGCCTTTTTTGTGCCAGTCATACCATGTTGTGACATCTGCAGCCGCGTATCGAATGGTCAGACCACATCGCCTGCGGTTGGACTCGTTCGCCTCGGATCCATGTAGAAGTAAGTCGGAGTGCATCGAAAACTGGCCAGCCTTCAATTCAACATCGACCTCGCTATCTCCATAGGAATGTGGATCCTTTACCGCGAGATCTAGAACTGTATTCGCGTCTTGAGTCTCGTCGTAATCAATCAAGCCGTGAAGGTGGGAACGCGGTATAAACTTCATGTTTGCATTTTCTGGATCGGCATCATCTATTGCCAACCAAACCGTCACCGTCTTTGTCGGGCTAAGCGGCCAATAGGTGCTATCCTGATGCCAAGGCACACGCTTGCCGTCGTGAGGCATTTTGCAGAAAAAGTGCGAGCCCCAACAGACAATGTTCTCGCCCAATAAGTCCGCGACCGCATCCAAAATTCGAGGATGCTGAACCAGCTGATAAATTCGGGCGAAACGCAAATGTGCGGTGTTGATGGAGTAACTGGATCGCCCCAACTCGATGAAGGCAGCTAGGACTCCATCAAAGAAGGCTCGTATCTCACGTGACTCATCCTCCGCTAGACCTTGAAATGGCATCAGGTACCCAAGCTCGTTGTATTGTTTGACTTGAGCCAAACTCAACGATTTGGGCGACTCATTCACGGTCGGAAAGAATCCCATTTCCCTAGGAAGATGGGCAAGCTGAGACGGTGTGGGATTGGGGATCTCATCAACTTTGATCATTGCGAAAATTCCGATTTGCTGATTGGAAACAAGGGAACAATTGAATGTATTCAATTCAGCTAACAATTTCGACCAATGACACAGATTGCGGAATAGGAGCTATAATCAATTGCATGTTATTTCTCATCATTCGACCTAGGTAACATGACACAACCTCGTTCTTCCACAAGTTATCGAAACGTGATTTGTGTCCCCGTCGGTACGCGTCAGCGATTTTTGCAACTGGAACAAGAGGCAGCAATCTCACTCACGAAACTCGGCGTCAAGCTTTCCGGAATCGGAACTTTTGGCTTGAATTATCACGTTGGATATCGAGACCCTTCATGCCATTTGATTCTGTTGACAATCGAGGGTAGCGGTTTCTTTCACTCACCTGAGCATGACTTTCATCCGTCTGGAGGCGAACTTCTTCTCTCACCGGTCGGGGTTCCGCTTCTACTTGGAACAGTTGATCGACCATGGACCTTTCTTTGGTTCTACATCAACGGACTGCGACGTTGGCAACACCTAGATGGTACGGCACCTCAATTGTCCAAACCAGGTTTTGCATCGCAGTTTCACCATGCCTTCGAAGGGATGCTGGCGGAGTCCGGATACTCAGGTACTCAATCCGTCTTGACCGAATCTGGTTGGATTGCAGGATGCCCAGGCCCGACAAAGCCTTCCAGCCGTGCGGCCAATCTGTTTGGCGAAATCCTTTCCGAGTACCTGCGGCTCATTCTGAAGCCGACTCTACCAAGCGAAGATCCCGGAGAAAAGCAGCTTCAACAGATCTGGAACGCCATCGAGCAGAGTCCAGGACTTGACTGGTCTCAACTCGCCATTTCTTCGCAGCTTGGTGTTTCTCCTGCAACGCTACAGCGATTGGTGCGCCGACATTTTGACTCAACCCCACAACAGATGGTCATTGCAATTCGAATGAATCAAGCTCGTCGCCTGCTTCAGCAATCAGACTACCCACTCAAGGTCATTTCTCGGGAAGTTGGATACTCAGACGAATTCATTTTCTCCGTGGCCTTCAAGCGATTCCATGGGCAAAGCCCCAACCATTATCGCCGTTCCCACGATTGAACTCCCTGTCGAACGCGTGTACGCACAAGCACATCCGTAACTGGCATAACCATCTTCAGTCGACACAACCACAGAAACGAACATGGATTTACAGGATTTACGGAAAACCCAGGGTATCGTTTTCGATGCCCAATGGATTCCGAGTGCAATGCCAGCATCCTTGGACTTCTGATCCATTCCGGCAATCCGAAACTCGAACACAAGCGATTCCAAGAGACAAGCGAATCCATCAACGAACTGAAATCATCCTGTATATCTTGTTCATCCATGTTCAATTATTTGTTCCAAGACTTATCCATAGGCATTTATCGTCGACAATGCCCCAGCAGTCTTTAGCTTGCGGCTCGACTAAGTGTTTAGTGGCTCAAGCCCTCGCATCGTACCATTCGATGTAGCAAAGCGGTCCACTTCTAACCCCATCCGTTGCAACATCGAAACAAAAAGATTCGGTAGCGGATAGTTGTCTTGCGTGTTGAATGCCAAGTGCTGACCATGCTTGAAACCACCGCCCGCGAATAGAACCGGAAGGTTGGTTGTAACGTGCGTGTTGGCGTTTCCGAGGTTGCTGCCATAAACAATCATTGTTCGATCAAGCAGTGTTTCGTTGCCCTCCTTGACGCTCTTCATATTGGCAAACAACTCGCCGAGCAATCGCATATGCCATTGATCGATGGCTTCCAGTTGCTGAAGTTTCTTTTGGTTCTTTCCATGGTGGGACAGGTTATGATAGCCTTCCTGAATATCGGCACCCTGAACTTCGATAGTGGGCGAATTGACGCTATCGAGAAGCAACGTAATCGCGCGAGTCGAGTCGGTTTCTAGAGCCAGTTTCGACATGTCGTAAAGCAGTCTAACCTTTTCCATGTATTCCTTAGGATCGCTCGGATCTAAAGGAGCCACCGCGCTCGTCTTTGGCTTAGGAACGTGCTCCCATTTTTCTGCCGCGCCGAGTCGCAGTTCAAGCTCGCGAACAGCGGTCAGATACTGGTCTACACGATCTCGATCCTTTGGCCCGAGTGTCCGTACTAAGTCTTTTGTTTGGCCAGCAACCGCATCCATAATGCTCTTTCCTACCTCGAGCTTTCGGAGCTGTTGTTCGATCTCGGCCTTGGAGCCTTGTAGAAACAGTTGGTGGTATACGCTTGATGGCTTTTCCTCGCAGGGGATCAATACGCCAGCACCGGTCCACGACAAACTGCGTTGGCCTTTCTGCACATTGACTCCCAGCGTTAGGGAAGGAAATCGCGTTAGATGTCCAACACGCTCGGAAATGAATTGATCTAAGGAAATTGTGTTTCGAAAACCGCCGCTTCCCGGGTGTGGAGCTGCTGTTAGAAAGCAGATGTCTGCGGGGTGCCCTCCATCCACATCTGGATGGGACACGCCGCTGAAGACGGTAAAGTCGTTGCGGTGCTTTTCGAGCAGCTTCAAATACGGCGACAACTCGTATCCATGGCCGCGTGACTGTGGAAAAAACTGTTCCGGTAGCAGACCAAGATTATTGCAGATCCCGAGCATTCTTCGTGGCGGATTGCCTGCATCGAGTGAGCTCTTTTCGGATGCCGACGATACTGCCGGTAGCATCGCATCCAACAACGGCAAGGAAAGCCCAGCACCGACCCCTCGCAAAAAAGTTCGGCGTGGTAACGACTTGTTGGTAAAGGCTTTTGTCATGATAGAGTGTCAAAACGGGAAGTGGGTTTATTTGCTTAGGAACAGGTTGCTGGAAACAATTT
Source organism: Pirellula sp. (assembly GCA_031368325.1). Taxonomy (GTDB): domain Bacteria; phylum Planctomycetota; class Planctomycetia; order Pirellulales; family Pirellulaceae; genus JBKCUI01. The sequence continues at coordinate 14,751 of JANMNR010000672.1, read as the reverse complement.
CGGCGATCATCGATCTTACTGGATAGTGCTCATTTGCCAATCGATCCAAGATGAGATCTACTTCTACGCGATCGCTGAACCGCATCGTGGCACCGGTCGCGTAGACAGCTAGCTGATGAAGCAAATTCTTGGCGATGGCACGCTCGTCTTCGATCAAGAGTTTCTTGACTTCATCTATATTCGAAAATGCTTTTCCATTGGGCAGGTTGCCCGATGGATCGACCGGAGGACCTTGTCGAAAGGCAAATGGCTGCCCGTTTTTACCGAATCCATCTATCGGATTGCCTTCTTCGCCCAAGCTTCGGTAATGATCACGCCAACCGCCGGCGACGTCGAAATTCTCTAATGCAAAGCCAACGGGGTCGATGATCGCATGGCAATTCTTGCAACTCGTATCCGCGCGATGGAGTTCGAGCTGTTGGCGGATGGTTGTGGCCCCGCGCGTATCAGGTTCGACAGCAGGAACGCTTTTGGGAGGTGGCGGCGTCTTGATACCAAGAATTCGTTCGTTGACCCATGCACCGCGCACCACTGGCGAGGTCGTGGTCCCGTTGGCTGTCACTTTTAGCACGCTCGCCTGGGTCAAGATTCCACCACGCGGGCTTCCATTGGGCAGATCAACACGTCGCATCGCGACACCGTGTATGTCCGGAATGTCGTAGTGGACCGCGAGCCGTTCATTGAGAAACGTAAAGTTGGACGATAGAAGATTGCGAACCGGTAAATTCTCGCGGACCAACTCGCGGAAGAACCATTGCGTCTCTGTCAACGCTGCGTCCACCAGCGAGTCATCCAAGTAGTAGTCAGGATAGAGTCGTTCATCGGGTGAAGCGTCGTTGACTTTCCGAAGATCGAGCCAGTAGGCCAGGAATGCATCAATGAACCGCATAGCTCGCTCGTCATTGAGGAGTCGATTCACTTGTCCCGTTAGAACCCCTTTGTCACTTAGTTGCTGATCCTTTGCAAGCTGTCGCAACTCCGCATCTGGCAGGCTATTCCAAAGAAACAAACTCAATCGAGTGGCGATGGCTGCGTCATCCAATGGCCCAACGCGTTCTTCCAAGCAAAGAAAATCGGGTGAGCAGAGGATCGCAGTGTAGCCGGCGAACATCGCTTCTTGAAAGGAGAGCTTAGAGGCGATCGCTGCATCGACGACCTTGAGGAACCGTTGGGCCTCAGGCTCCTTCACGGGACGATGATAAGCCATCTCCAAAAAGTTCGACAATAGTCGTTGTGCATCGCGTGAGGGGGCGATGGATTCGACGTTGAAACCAGACTTCGTTTTCGCGATGGTAAGGTCATCGAAAAGTCGTTTCTGACCAATGGATGGCCATTGCTCGTTCAAAGGCCCTTCGGCTTCCATGTAACTAAACGCAACTCCAGGCATGCCATCCTTTTCCGCGAGTGGGTTATGCCAATTGGGAGGACGTGAGCGAAATAGACGAACAGCGTCTGGTTGAATCGACTCCCCCTTGAGGAGATATACTTCGAGTTCCTGCACAGTGGGTTCGATCTGAAAGTCAAACTCACCTAACTTTCGAAGCTGTCGAGGGGGCGAGACGGAGTAGATTGCAACCGGTTCAGAGCGTCGCCCCCTGGATGTCTTTTCACGATCGGGGCGCCACCACTTTTTCTCCTCGCCGGCAGCCCAAAACGTATAGCCTTTGAAACGCAGTTTGTAGCGACCGGAAACCGGTGCCTTAAATCCGTTAAACCGAAGCTCAATCGGTTCATAACTACTAGCAACGACTCCAAAGGACTCTCGCTCGCGTTTGTCTGGATCACTCTCACCGACAGTGTACGGAGGTCCCGCAGCATTCAGAAACGGCAAGTCAGCATCGTAATCGAGTAGCGGGAACACGGCCCGCTCTGGACTTCGGTTGAACTCGCTAAAACGCAACTTTCCTTTAAAACCATTCTGCTCGCGAGCATAGAACCGTTCCACCGTTCGCGTGGGCGTTTCATTCATCGTCGTGGTAGCTTCGCGCAACGCATAATCGGCAGCTTGCATGTAGCGAGCAAGATTGACATGGGAGGTATCCAGAGCTTCACCGACCTTGTTGAATCGTTGAAATTCGCCATCCTCGGGAAGAATCGTTTTCAGCTGTAACCAAGGGGCGTCCAGAATTTCACGCAGGCTATTTTCATATTCATAACGATTCATGCGTCGCCAAACGGACCGTCCGGTCCGCTGTAGCGATTGACGATCCAGTTGTACGAGAAGCTCGAAAAGCCCCATGGAGATAGGTTGCCGTTGCTCTTTGGATAACTCGCTATTGGGAGGCATTTCACCAGCGACGACTCGATCATGAATCTTGATCCAAAGGTCGAGATCCGTTTGAATAGGAGCATTCTTTAAAACAGACGACAGATCCAAGCCAGCTTCTGGCGAATTCGATGCATGGCATTCGAGGCAGTGTTTCTGAATAAATCTAGAGATATCCGCGGGGAAGTGCGCCTGTGGCTCGTCAGCATGCGCTTGCATTTCCGTCCCGATCGACAGAAGCAAGTACACAAAAACGCACCAAAGGGGTTGGCGCATAGAAGAACTCCTGGGGACGGAATGGGCTATTGGGTGGGAGACTCCGGATTGGATCGCAATTCGGAAATCGAACAGATAGTTTAGTCTTTAAGGAGCTTATTGGCAATTTGCCTAGCTTTAGTACCACGCATCCCGCGACAGAAGGTGCAACCGGGAAAGTGTGATGAGGGCGCACGCCGCCAAAAAGGAACGTGGAGTATGCATCGCGTTACTTGCTCCCCTGTCCTTTTGGGAGAGGGGCTGGGGGGTGCGGGTTTAGAATCGCTAGCCGCCTTTGCATTCTTCGCTCGTAGCGAAGCCGTTCGATCACCCTTTGAATCTCAATCGGTACAGCCTGGGTTTCCTTCTCAACCTGGAGGTTGATAAATCGGATGTCAGCAATCCCACGCGGACTCAAGAATTAGTGTGATCCGCATCATCGCAAATACCATCATCCACGATCTTGGAACGGGTTGCATGCCTAAATGCGATGTCTGCCTGGCTTCCGAAGAATCGCTATCGGATCTCGTAAGATCGCCCGTTAGTTGATCGTCTCAGCTAACAGGCCATTTATCGCTCCAACGAATCTGGACAGTTTCAACTCATCAAGTTTGCCGTCTGTCCTGACACTGGAACACAAGTCGATTGCAAAGGGCATTACCGATTGGACTGCTTCTTTCACATTCTCGGCTCGCAACCCACCGGCGAGAAATATGGGAACGCTGACGGCTTCTCGAATACGGCTACTAATTGACCAATCGTGCGTCCGTCCAGTGCCACCCAAACGCTTAACCGCAAGCCGTTGATCTCCAGAGTCCAGCAAGAGAGCATCTACTCCTTGTTCGGCGACTCTGCACGCTTCTTCAAACGACTCCTCACCAGTAACATGAATGACCTGAACCAAAGAGACACCCGGCAACGCTGCACGAAGATCGTCATACTTACCAACCTGAAGTCGATCTACTATTTGCAGAGTATTGACTCGACATCGACGTTGCTGGTCGATGATCGCTTGGACGTTTTGTTCGCTGGTAAGTAAGAACGACCCGATTGCTGGAGGAATTGTTGCTGCTATTTCAGCGATGATCGATTCAGGGATTACTCCTGGGCCACTTGGCATTTTCCCGACCAAACCAATTGCAGAAGCGCCATACCGAATCGCCAGTTGAGCTTCTGCAGCACTACTGATGCAGCAAATTTTGATTCTTTGGTTTCGTGTAGGTTCCATTTTTCAGTCTGTTCCTATAGATGGTTGTCGACCGTTTTCCAAAGTTTTACCCATCTTGATCGCAACCTGTTTCGCCTACTTTTTTTGCCTTCAATGGACAGCTAATTCATGTGCGTTTTTTCTAGGGGACGCTACTTCAATTTGTCCGATAAGTCTGTCCATCCGGATAGATTGTTTGAGGTCCACCAGTTTTCTAGTCGAGTTTGGTGTTCGTAACTAAACAAATTACCGACACCACCCATGCAATATTGGGCGCCGTCGATCACTTTTTTAATCCCCGAGCGAAATTCCAGCAGGACCTGCAATGGTATGCTGCTTCGCAATTCCGAAAACTCTATGTCATCAATGTTTTTGGCGAGAAAGAGCTCAAGATCTTGCTTTCGAACTTCTCCGCTCTCGACTTGTTCAAAGTAGTTTATCGCTTTTTTTGTAATCTCATTCATGGTGCATCGTACGTCTGAACAATTTACTTATTCGCCGCATTCCACGCCCCCTTCCTGCATGCTGTCTCCATTGCCCGGCATGATTTCGTTCGCGTATTGATCTGCGTGCCTATCGGGCTTGTGACAATTTAGAGGTTATTACAATGGCCAGAAAACTGAGTGGGATTGTGATGATGCCAGGTTGATTCAGCGGTACCCAGGCAAGCTTCTTGTCCACTAAGTAAATGTTTGCAAACATATCCGGCGTAACAAATACCCAAAGCAACGATGAGATCAGCCCAACCAACACGCCCGCGATGATCCCTTGACGTGTCGTTTTTTTCCAGAAAAGCAACATGAGCAGAGCGGGTAAGTTTGCAGAGGCTGCAATGGCAAAAGCCCACCCTACAAGATAACTCACATTCATCCCTTCGAACTTCAAGCCCAACAAAATCGCGAGGACTCCAATCACAATGGAAGCGCCTTTTGCGACTCGAATTGTCTGTTGGTCTGTTAGCTTCCAACCAAAGAATCCGCCCACGATATCGTGAGCAACGCTCCCCCCGGCTGCGATGATCAGGCCACTCACTGTGCCGAGCACCGTGGTGAACGCGATGGCGGATACCGCCGCAAACAGAAGATTACTAAAGCTCTTGGCCAGAAGCGGTGCGGCCATGTTGCTATCGGTCGGATCCAGTTTGCCACTCACCATCGCTCCCAGACCAATGTAAAGAGTCAAGATATAGAAAAAGCCGATGGAAGCTATCCCGACAATCGTGCTCTTTCTCGCTGATGCTTGATCTTTTACGGTGTAGTAGCGAATCAGAATATGCGGCAACGAAGCCGTGCCGGCAAAAAGCGCTAACATCAACGAAACAAAGTCGATTTTGGCAAGCCATCCTTCTTGCCGAATGCCTTTAAAGGCGGGCAAATTCCCTGGTGACAGCATATCCTTGCCATCAACGATCTTTGGTACGTAGCTTACAGAACCATTTTCACCTGGGACCTTGCTCGTGATTTCGATTCGCGACTTGGCGATCGTGCTGATAAAGGCAATTGGGCCGAGCGGGCCAGTGCTGGTCTTTCCGTCTGGCAGTTCAACAAGTTTACCAACCGGCTGGACATTCGTTTCTCCTGGACCGAATCCAATGGGAACTCCATTGACCATTCGTTTGCCGTCCTTGGTCTCGATGATTTGCGTCTTGCCAAGTTCACTCGTAGGCGTTGTGTTCAAACCGCGATAGAGTATCAAAACGGTCAAAAACAAAGAAAAGACGACCAGAAGTCCGCCCTTTAGGAACTGAACATAAGTGGTGCTTACCATACCTGCAGTTACAACGATGAATACGACGACGGCGCCAACAATGACCACTCCATGCCAATACTGAAGTCCCAGGAGCGGCTTAACGAGTGCCCCCGCCCCGACCATCTGCGGAATCAAATAGAAGAGGCTAACGATCATGGTGCTTAACCCCGCGGCGGCCTTGATCCCGCGGGACTGAAATTTGCTATCCAGCGCATCCGCAAACGTGTATCGCCCTAACCGCTTGAGGGGCTCCGCGATTACCAACAAAGCCACAATCCAACCTGCCAAGTACCCGATCGAATACAAAAAACCGTCGAAGCCAAAGAAGCCGATCATCCCGCAGATACCTAAAAACGAAGCTGCGGAAAGATAATCTCCAGCGAAAGCGATCCCGTTGACAAACCATGGAATGGATCCTCCAGCTGCAAAGTAGCCCTGGCTCGATTTGGCTTTAGCGCCCAAGTAGAAACTGAAGCCCAGGACGCCGAAGACAAGAACGGAAAAGACGGCGATGGCCAGCGGGTTGGCTTCGTATATCATAAAAGTGTTGTATTAAGTCTGTGGAGGAGCCCATACCGAATGGGAAGGGAATAACTTCGGCCCGGATATCTTAACTAGAATTTGGCCGTCGTGTGTTGCGCAAAGGTCCAAGCTCATCACTCGGTATCATGAACTGACGGGGACGTTTCCAACCTTGAACACCGTTTCAACGTAACGGAAGCCGATCGATTCATAGAGGCGAATTGCACCGGTGTTGTGAATGGTAACCTCCAAGTTCACTTTAAGGCATCCGGTATCGCGGAACCCTTGCAGCGCCCGTTGGATGAGCTCTCGCCCCAATCCCATCCCTCGAAAAAGCGGGACGACTCCTACATTCTGAATGGCTCCTTCGATGGCATTGAGGCGAAGGCCCTGGATAGTACCGACAGGCAACTCGGGTTTGCCTTCGGGATCGGCCAATGCGAGCCAAGTGGCTTCCGGCACAAAATTATCGCGAAGAGAAATGTCGCGCATGAGTTGTCTGCAACCGTCCCGGCTTCCTAGGCATGGAAAGACATTTGCGTCAATTTCCAAACGAAAACTGTCCCATTTGGCCAATGCGTGTTGCCCCAGGGTCTTTTCTGACCAAGGAACAAAGCGAACAACGCTTTCGCCTGAAACATGGCCTCGATCAAACTCAAGCAGGTCGATCTGCATCTTGTGACGTTTAAAGTAAATGACTGGCATCTACGTTCGAATGACTCCAGATGATAACTATACGCCTTATGACGATTGGAATGGAATGGAATGAAATTGGTTACGGCATCGAGATTGCTTGACCATCTGTTCGCGGGTCAGAAACAGCGAGGAGACCACGATCTGTTTTCTGGATCCCTTGTGCGATTGCGAGCGTACTGGATAGCTTGAGAGGGTGACCCATCTTTTCTAAGTACATGGTCGTTTCGTTTGCAGAGTTTTGATTGTCAGAGATAGGATTTCGAAGTCCACCCAAGTTGGGTTCATGGTATACGACGTCTGGACGCCATTGCTGGTGGATTCTGGCGGATGCGATCGCTGTGTCGATTGTCTCATTTAGATCGATGCATCGCACCACATTTTGCAGCGTCGCGTTAATGATCTTGGGGCCGCCTGCGGCACCGCAGGTCAAGAATGGTGAGCCATCTTTTGCGAGAACAATAGTGGGACTCATGCTGGACAGGGGCCGTTTGTTGGGAGCGATTGCATTGGCTTCCGAACCGACGAGACCGAATGCATTCGGGATGCCAGGAGAGATACTGAAGTCATCCATTTGGTTATTGAGCATAACTCCTGTCCCGGGCACCATGACCTTGCAGCCCCAAGACGTATTGACCGTCGAGGTTAGGGCGACCCAGTTTCCTAGAGCGTCGGCTGTGGCTAGATGCGTCGTGTGCTTTTTCTCGTTCGCTGCATTGTCATTTCCGTGTGAGATAGCGGTTGACGCTTTGTCGAACGAGATCTGCGCCGCTAGAGAAGCAGCGTAGGCAGGGTCCACTAAAAACTTCGGTACATTGGCAAAGTCGCTATCGCCGAGCCAATGCGCACGGTCGGCAAACGCACGCTTCATGCATTCCGCGAGCAGATGAAAGTACTCGCCTTTGGATTTGGAGTAGATCTTTGCGACGTCGAACGTGTTGAGCATATTGAGCATTTGCGCGATGTGGATTCCGCCAGAGCTCGGAGTAGGAAAACCGATCACTTGGTATTCACGGTAGTTGGTGCGAACGCAGTTCCTTTCGATGGCTTTGTAATTGGCGAAATCGGCTAGGCTGAGAATACCGGCTTGTTTCGCAAGGTATTTCACTGCGGCTTGGGCGAACTCGCCGTTGTATAACCATTCGGGACCATTCTTGGCGATTTCGCGAAGTGTTTTGGCAAGGTCCGGCTGATGCAAAACCTCACCGACTTTGGGTGTGGTGCCGTCGGGTTTGAGCAAAACGGATCGACTGGCTTCGAATTTTGCAAGGTTTTCACGTTCGGAAGCAATGGCATTGTGAGTTGCAGCACCGATGATGTAACCATTTTCAGCCGCGGCGATTGCGGGTTCGAAGAGCGATGTCCATTTCAAGGTGCCGAGTTTCTCGTGTGCGAGTTTTAACGCAGCGACTTGGCTGGGAACCCCGCAGGCGAGCGAGCCCGTCTGGCTGAGTTCGCCGACGGCCTTGCCGTTTCGAACAAACATGTTCACCGAAGCGGCCGCGGACGCCTTTTCACGACCGTCGATGGCATGGATGTCGCCGCCCTGGGTTCGGATGAGCATCAAGCAACCGCCACCGATACCCGAGTTGTGACCATCGACGACGCCCAGGCAAAGGGCAGCTGCGATAGCTGCATCGATCGCGTTGCCTCCTTGTTTGTACATGCTTGCAGCAGCTTGCGAGGCCAGCGGATGGACGGTTGCGGCTACGTTGGAACCGATTGCGGTTCGCTGTTTTGTTTTCGAAGAGGCATCTGCCGTTTTTTCTTGGCCGATGAGCGGCTGCGTTGACCGAGTCCATCCCAACAAGGAGGTGGCAGCAACGGCCTGCGTAAATTGTCGGCGTGTCAATGGCGTTGTCATGAACGGATCGCTTTCTGATCGTTAGCTTGGATCGGTCGCATTGCCCTTAAGCATATCGCTTCGAGGCAGGTATTTGCACATGGCGATTCCGACAAAGTAAAGGCCGATAAGCGGAATTGCCATGCCCAGCATGCTGCCGACATCGTTGGGGGTTAGGATCATGGAAAGGAATGCGATGATTAGGATCGCCATTCGCCATTGGGCGAGGTACAACTGGACCGAAAGGATACCGAGCCGTTCGAGAATTAGCATGACCAAAGGGAGCTGGAATGAGATGCCAAACCCAAGCGGTAGCATGACGGCAAAGGACATGTAATCGGTAACTCGCGGTGAGGCTTCGATTCCTAAACTTGCATTGAAATCCAGAAGGAAATCAATCACCATGTTAAAGATGACGAAAAATGCGAGGGCCGCACCCGCCCAAAACAAGAACAAACTGGTCGGCAAAAAAAAGTAAACGTAACGTCGCTCATGAGGATAGAGCCCGGCGGAAATGAACTCCCATATGTGGTAGAAGATACCTGGACTCGCTACCAAGAAGGCAATGACGAGCCCCGCTTTGAACCAAAGCAAGAACGGTTCTTGAAGGCCAAGTGCGTCGGTGTCGGTATTGATACCTATGTATTGTCGAACAGCTACTAGGTCGTTGACACCTGGTAATCCCAAGCTATCCGGAATCATTCGCTCTGAATCGGGTAGCGTTCCATCGAGTGCTGCCTTTAGTCTGCGAACATCGAGGATGGCCACTTCACTGGTTTTTTTACCGTCAACCAACCACTTTTTCAGTTCGGGCGAAACCGGCTCTCCGGAGGATTTCGACATTTCCGCTTGGTTCAGCTTGTCAAAGTGTCGGTTGAGCGACGTTTGAAGAGGAATTTGCATGAATTTCAGAACTCGCGTTGCGTTGGGCAGACCGACAACCAAGCCCACGGCCAGCCAAATGGATGCTTTGAATAGGGTGCGTCGAAGTTCCTCAAGATGATCTCCGAAGCTCATCGCGCTTTTTTCAAAGAGGTCATCGGCCTTTTTCAGGGCAAGGACGCTTTTGGCCATCAGTCAAGTCTCCGGTATAGCGTCGCGACATGAATTTTCATGCCGTCGTGCGTAGTTTGTGTGGGGCGAGTAAAATGGTTAGCAGGTTGGCAACGTTTCGTCTCCACCCAGTTTGTTCTTCCTTGTCCTTTTGGCAATCCATGTTTTTACCAGATCAGCCGATTCGTTTTGAGCCAATCTTCCGTTCCTACATTTGGGGAGGAGACCGTCTGGCGTCTCAATTGGGCAAAAAACCGCCCGGAACCGGCATTTGGGCTGAGAGCTGGGAGATTGTAGACCACCGCGAGGGAGAGTCGATCGTGGCCGAGGGGGCCTTTGCGGGTTGGAGCCTTCGGCAGTTAATTGAATCCTTTCCTAACGAAATTATCGGTCGTGACACTCCTAACGATCGTTTCCCCTTGTTGCTCAAGTACCTCGATTGCCAGAGAGTACTCAGTGTGCAGGTTCATCCCGACGACGAATACGGCGCAAAAATGACGCAGCCGGATCGAGGCAAAACGGAGGCTTGGTATGTAATCGATGCAGAACCCGATTCCAAACTCTACGCCGGACTCAAACTGGGAGTAAGTCGGCAGACGTTGGCCGCAGCCATCGCAAACGGCGAAACCGAGAGCTGTTTGCATGTGCTTTCGCCCAAGGCGGGAGATTGTATTTTTATTCCGGCTGGAACGGTTCATGCGTTAGGCGAGGGACTCTTGGTTGCTGAGATTCAGCAAGCGAGCGATTGCACGTTTAGGCTGTTCGATTGGGACCGGGTGGACAAAGATGGCCAACCAAGGCAACTGCACATCGATCAAGCCTTGGAGGTGATCGACTATGATAGAGGTCCCATCGAGTTTGTGGCGGCACCAACGGATACGCTGTCGAATGGGCCGAGAGTTCTTGTCGCTTGCGATAAGTTCACGCTTCAAGAATTCAGTCGGCCCGGGACGTTTTCTCTGCCATCCGAACAACTTGCAATCATCACTGTGCCAGTTGGTCAAGTTGTTGTGAAGACTGGAGTTTCGGCGTTGTCCCTCATTCGAGGACAGACGGTGCTTTTACCGTTCGCGTGTCAAGCGACAACGCTTGAGTTGGCCCACGATACAACCGTGCTGGTTTCTACGCTGCCTCGATCTGTATGAAAAAAACACTAGCGAGCGAAAGAATACAAGACTGGAGTCTTTTGGATTTGAAACCAATGCATCGCGCACTGCTTCGTCGCATGGTCGATCCTCCCGAATCCAACCAGGAAGAGCGGACGGAGGACATGATCAAACTCCGTTGGCATCAGGAGAGTTTCCTGGCCTCGGACGACCAGAAACTCTTAGCGATGTTTCGGCGCCCCGGTGTTCTGATTATCAACCGTGACGCTCTTGTGAGGAGGGTTGTTGAGGATTTGAGTTATGATCCGCTGCTTGATGCATTGCATCATCGTTGTCCCGACCAGATTCGACTATTGTGGAATTGGTCGTTGCGAGGTAAACAAGACCTATTGTGGTGTACAGAGATGGCGTTCGTTGGCGTGATCAGTGACCCACGGTCTCTGATTTTGTGGAATGGAATTTGTAAGCGAAAGGGGAAAGTCACTGAAGGGCGAGGAAACCCACTGCTCAGCGGCATTCAGTTACCAACTTTAGCGGTTCCAAATTCAGCGATTACTTGAACCCTCTAAATAAATCAATGCAGACAATCTTGGTAACGGGCGCGGCAGGTTTTATCGGCTTTCATGTTGCAAAACGTTGCCTTGAAGATGGCTTTCACGTTGTTGGAGTTGACAACCTGAACGAATACTACGACGTGACTTTGAAGCGTGCGAGGCTGGAGCAGTTAGTCGCGTTTGATCGTTTTGAGTTTTTTAAGTTGGAGTTGGGTGATCCCGATTCCGTATCCAAACTTTTCGAAACGAGGCGATTCGATAAAGTGGCCCATTTAGGGGCGCAAGCGGGAGTTCGCTATTCGGTTGAAAACCCTTTTGTCTATGTCGATTCAAATGTCATGGGAACGTTGACCGTGTTGGAGGGTTGTAGGCGTTCGAATGTGTCGCATCTGGTATATGCAAGCAGTTCGAGCGTCTACGGAAATAACACGTTGCAGCCCTTTTCGGTACACAAACCAGCCGACCATCCGCTAAGCCTGTATGCCGCCACGAAGAAGGCGACGGAGATGATGGCGCATGCTTACTCGCACTTGTATGGGTTGCCGACGACCGGCCTAAGATTCTTTACCGCATATGGTCCATGGGGAAGACCCGACATGGCGCTGTTTAAGTTTACGAAGGCAATATTGGAGGGCGAAACGATCGACGTTTATAACGCGGGGCGAATGAAGCGAGACTTTACGTATGTCGACGATATTGCGACAGCCGTTTTACTTGCACTGGAGACTATCCCCGCTGTGGATCCAGATTGGAACAGTCAATTGGGCGATGCGGGAACGAGTTCAGCTCCCTTTCGGATTTACAATGTCGGCAATCAAAAGCCAACCGAGTTAACTCGCTTCATCGAAGTATTGGAAGACGCACTAGGTATCAAAGCGAACAAAAACATGTTGCCAATACAGGCTGGGGATGTTCTAGATACGTATGCAGACGTAAGTTGTTTGAGCCAGGCAATCGGTTTTTGTCCAGACACGCCGATTGAGATTGGGATTCAACGTTTTGTCGAATGGTATCGTGCTTACTATCGTGTGTAGAATATTCGTATTCAGAATGGCCTTTTGCCGAAGGACCTCGCTTCATTTCTGTTGAACCAATATGGAATCCGGCTTTTCATGAAACGCACTCAGCTCTCAGTCAACGTAAACAAAGTCGCACTGCTTCGGAATTCCAGGCATTTGGGGGAACCGAGTGTCGTTCGTGCTTGCGAAATCTGTTTAGCTGCTGGCGCGCATGGAATCACGGTTCATCCGAGGCCCGACGAACGTCATATTCGCCGAGCGGATGTATTTGAAATTGCGGAGTCGCTCAAGAAATGGCCGGCAATTGAGTACAACATCGAGGGAAATCCATTTCATAACTTAATGGAATTTGTGCGAGCGGTTCGACCGGACCAAGCGACGTTTGTACCGGACAGCGAATTGCAGAGCACGTCGGACCACGGTTGGGATTTGCGGGAGGACGGCAAGAGGCTTGAGCCCTTGATTCGGGAATGCAGAGAGCTGGGTGTTCGGGTTAGTTTGTTTATGGACCCGATCGTCGAGCAGATGGATTTGGTGAAAGAATTGGGGGCCGATCGGATTGAGCTCTACACAGAGTCCTGGGCAAGTTCGTATGCAACACCATCTCGCGAAGCAACGCTCGCAAAGTTTGTTGAGGCAGCGAGCGCGGCGAATGATTTAGGGCTTGGGATCAACGCGGGGCACGATCTCAATCGAGAAAACTTGGGACCATTCCTGAGAGCGATACCAAGTGTTGCAGAAGTTTCGATTGGTCATGCCTTGATTAGCGATGCACTGGAAATGGGTTATGAACGTACGGTTCACGCCTATCTTGAGTGCATCCAATTGGCCTAAATGAGAACGCGCATCGTGCGCAAACTGACGAATCAACAAGAGCTTACGTCCAATTTCCTCGCGGACGCGTCGGGTATTATTGCAGGCTCATTTGGACGAACGAAGCTTGGCTTCAAAACGCGCAAGAGCTTTTACGAGTTCGGGGTGATGAGGTTTTAATTCGACGGCGCGGCGTTGTTGCTGGACGGCATCTTGATAACGGTCCATCGCAGCATAGCAATAGGCCAACGTATCGAGATACTCGGCGTGTTCAGGGGATAGAGCGCATGCCTTTCTGCTCAGGAAGAGAGCTTCCTCTTTGCTCCCTTCGGTGTTCACTATCACCCATGCGAGAGTGTTGCAAGTGTTGGCAAGTGTGTCGGAAAAAGAAGCAAGATCGGAGGGCTTGGCTCGCTTGATAAGCTCTTCGCCGTCTCGAATTTCATTTCGAAACTCTTGAACTATCTTGGCAAGTCTTTGTCGTCGCTTTTCTTTGTCCTTTTCCGACGGAGGCATCTTATAGAGGCCAATAATGGCATCCACATTAAGATAGTTTGATTTCTCGGGAAAGAGGTCTATGGAAAGCCAGTAGTTTTCATTAGCCATCTCGAAATCGCTTGCTATTCTCGCTTCATCTGCGACGTACAAATGATAGTAGGACAGGATTTGAGACGGGTTGCCGAATCCCTCATTCATTTGGCGTGCGAACATGGGTTCGCTCTTGTATCTGACTATGAACGGCTCGAGTACCGCTGCTGCTTCTGCATGTTTGCCACGAGTATGCAGCATTTCCGAGAGCAGAATCATCGCGAGCAATGTAGACCGGTTAGTCAAATCATCATTCACAACAAGCCGGTATTCCGCTTCGGCCCAGTTAAATTGTCCTCGCTCTTGAAGTTTTTGTCCGAGGCTATAGTGACGCTCTTGTCCCGAAAAATTGCGGTTGGTGAACAATTCAAAGGCGGGACCTTTGGCCTGCGTTTCAAGGGGGTCGGCTTTTCGTCGCGAACCGGATTCGTCGCAGGCGATTTGATTCAAGGAGAGATCTGCAATCTTGTTTGCAAGTTCCTGGTCGCCTTGCAAAAGGTAACTCTCTGCGAGGAAATACCCAAACATAAATTCATTAGACAGAATGCTTGCAGGAAGTTTTGCATGTTGTTCTTGAACAAGTTCGGGAAGCCGATATTTCAAAGCCCATTGAGCAAACTCATTGGCTCGAGTTGACCGATTTCCAAGCATCGACTCTAGGGTAGGAACAGTTTTGGATATAGACAGGACCGAGCGGCCAATTGCGAGAGCATTTGCTCGCAACTCAGGCTGGTCAAATATTTGCTCGACCACCCACCGATGCAGATCGATGACCAGTTCCAAGTTTGTGTCCACGGAACCCGATTTGAGCAGTTGTACCTCGTCCGCAAGAGTTTGTTCCCACCACGGAAGGTCGAGCGAGGATTGGCTTTCTGCGTACCTGACAACCCATTTGCTTGCTTGGCTTTGGCCTCCGCCAACGAAATTTCGGAGCGATTCCTTTCGAATTTCCATCGTTTGGCCGATGAGCGGTTTGCTGCGCATCAGGATTAACGCCGCTCGCTTCGCGAGGCCGCTTTTGGTTTCGTAGCGAACTAAACGACAGAGTGCACCGAAGCCTTCATCGTGCTCAAGTCTTTGGAG
>JANMNR010000648.1:0-5927 GCA_031368325.1 Pirellula sp. | reverse complement strand
GGCGAGGCCTGCTCTACTCCCGCTCTCCTGGAGTCCTTTGGGCAAATGAATAGGCACAAACGAATGATTTGATTCCGTAGTGCTTTGAGGCAGAAAGATCGGGGCAGAAAAATGGCTCGGGTTTCGCCACCGATTCTCTTGCCCCCATTCCTTTGACTATCTCGGCTAACTGCGATCAGGTTGAATGTTGGCGATTGCAAGAAGATTACCGACCGCGTTGCGACCAAGGATTCCAGAAACTCTCCCAATGGGTTCTGTTTTTCTATCGCTCGGCCGAAGGCAAAAAGTGATTTATCTCGCGATCTTTCTGCCCCCATTTTTCTGCCTCCAAGAAGCCATGAGGCTTGAGGTCGAGAAAATGCCCTGCCCTGCCCTAGCCTTGCCCGCACAAGTCGTTATATCGCAACCATCGTCTAGCATCGCGGTATTCCGCACAGCTTGCTGGATCGCTACTCTTTGTTGAATCACATCCAAACCGAAAATGGGTTGCCAACGTCTGACTTTACCCAGGGGCTAGAAATTCTCCAATCGAAAGCACTTTACATCGCAGCCAGTCTTTGCGTGCTCTGGGTGATGGGTGGACTTGTTCGCATGCAAAGTCCACTCAATCCACAGTACTTGCCGCAGCTCGCCGCCATGACGCTTTTCCATCCAGCTTCAATGATCGTCATTTGGCTGGGCTGGAAAACTCGAATTCGTATTGCGGATCTCATGACCGTTTTTCTAGTCGCAGTAGTGTCCTACGGAGCTTGGAATGCAATGATGCTGCCTGGGCTTCCATGGGATCTCGTTGGAAAAACGCTGATCTCCAACGCAATTCACTGGATACTTTATTTGTGTGTCGGCGTTTCGGTCGCTCGATATGTGCAATGGGGAAGTTCGGTTGGAGTTTGGTCGGAAAGCGGGAAGGCTAGGGGGGTAACCAATCCTGCGCCGGCTCGCTTGTCGATCAGCAAGTTGTTTCTGCTAATGCTAATTGCGGCCTGCGTAGCAATCGCTTACAAGTCACTAGCTTTGCAGCCCACTCGAACTTCCGTTAGAACGTCTCAACTCGATTTATTCCCGGTGCAGCTCAAGCCTGTCATCTCTGCAATTATTGGCGGCTCGCTTATCTCGCTACTTTGGTTGATGGCGATCACGATCCTTAAATTGAGGTCCTTTCGGCTTGCTGGCCTGATTTTAATGTTTCCTTGCTTAATGTTTCTTCGGTGGTTCACCGGTGAGCTCTATTGGGATGCTCCATTAGCGTCTCCGGGTTCGGATGCATTGGATTCAGGTGACGTTCTTGAATTAGACGGCCGCCGATACGCATCCTATGTCTTGGATTTCTCACCCCCCTACCCTACCCCGGTTCAAGCCTCCGCCGGATGGTCCGTTTACGCGGTGGAAGCACTCGTTCAATTGATATTCATTCTCGTCTCGATTCGATGGTTTCGCCTGATCGGGTTTCGAGTGGATTTTTGGCGATCAATAAAGAGCCCCCACCTGCCCTGCCCTACCTCGACCCCAAGTGACTAATCCCGCTTCATCTTTGGAGGTCCACAAAACCTGGGCAGTTAAAGATTCGGTGGATCACTTTACCGATTTAGATTGCCACCCTACGGGCGACAGCAGTTTCACGAGTCGAGAAGGCCGCTTGTTGCTCGCCGCAAACGTCTGCAGCTTGGCGCTCTAGGAAACGCTAGAATACCCAATCGGCGCCAGGTCGGGCTTGACGCCTCTCGGGGTATCATGGCGTGGCAAATGCGAGCCGCTGCGCGAGTTAAACTGGACGAGTCAATCCGGCAGTTCGTCGATCGATTCTTTTGTCACGAACCAACAGATGCACAGGAGCAACACCCATATGATGCTGAGCAAAGCGTTCATCACGACCCCTTGAGACAGCGTCCAAATCAATACGACAGGTCCAGTCAACCCGCCCGATCCCTTAGGCTCATGTCCTAAGGCGATGATTACTTGAGATGAAGCCATTCCGCAAAACATGTCTACGAAAAGTGCCACTGGAAAAACAACAGAGGCGACAACTCGAATGACAAAAGTGACGACCAGCGAAAGTCGCACGGCCGCTCGACGCCTAAACACCCAATCAAACGAGAGGCGGTCCGCCGCTACATAGCCAGCGATGAATATAAGAACTCCCAGTAGCATCCAAGGCCAATTCCAATCTACGAAACCAAGCCCGATGAGAAAACTGGGTGCCGCGCTGATGGAACAAACCGCAGTCCAGACGATGACCGACCTAGCAAACTTGAACTTCCGATTCTCAACGAGCACCGCAGACTGCGGATGCGGCAGCATCGTCGTCGAGGCATAAGGATTGGATGGCTCTGTGGAATCTGGACCTTCTTGCATGCGGTTACCCAGTCGCTATCCAGTAATCATGGCGCCGCGAACTTCGGTGGTACCATCTCCCATTTGCTCCAAATAGGTGCCCATTTTTCGAAACTTGTCATAGCGGTCGGTTGCCAAGTCATCTGGGCTGCTCTTCACGAGTTGGTCCAAAGTCTTAGTCAAATAGGCCTTCAGTCGGGCCGCCATCTGCCTAGGGTCTCGATGTGCACCACCCATTGGCTCCTCGATGACGTCGTCGATCACGCCCAGTTTGGCCAAGTGCGATGACGTGAATCGCAATGCGTCCGCTGCTTTAGATGCAAACTGGTGACTCTTCCAAAGAATCCCTGCGCATCCCTCGGGACTAATCACCGAGTAGTATGCGTACTGCAGCATGGCGATCCGATTACCAACGCCAATACCCAATGCACCGCCGGATCCTCCCTCGCCAATTACGACGCAAACAATAGGAGTCTTGAGCTGGCTCATCAAAAACATACTCTCAGCGATCACCTGGGCTTGGCCACGTTCCTCAGCACCAATACCTGGATAAGCACCCGGCGTGTCAATGAAGCAGATGATGGGCAGCTTGTACTTTTCCGCCAGCTTCATCTTGGACATGGCTTTTCGATAGCCTTCGGGGTGAGCGCATCCAAAATGACAAGCGGCTCGCTCTTTGTAAGTCCGTCCTTTTTGGTGTCCGACGACGAGTACTTTATGCCGTCCAAGCTTCGCGAAACCAGTCAACATGGCCCGGTCGTCGCCGAAAAACTTGTCCCCATGCAGTTCGATGAATTCATCAAACGCCAGGTTCAGGTAATCTTTTGTATAGGGCCTGTCTTTATGACGCGAGACCTGGACAATTTGCCAAGGTGTAAGGTTGGCATAAATGCCCCGTGTGGTTTCGGTCCATTTACGACGCAGTAGACGGATCTGTTCCTGTTCGGCTTCGGTGTGGCTGTCGTTCTTTTCAAGCGTTCGCAACTGGATCTCAATGTCCAAAATCGGTTGCTCAAATTCAAAGCCAGGCGCTGTCGTTTCCATAATCGGTATTGCTTGTAAGTCTCTGATTAAGTTTCAAATGATCGTTGTTCGGTAGGCAACTACGTTGGGTTTTCCATTCTGCCACCCGTTGGGAAGTCGTCGAAGATCGAGACATCCGGAATTCTGGGTGGCTTTTTGAAAATGGGAATAGTTCGTATCTTCTTTAATGTGTCCCACATGTTTTGAGGCCGATCTTCCGGTCGTTTGGCCAGCAACTCTTTGATGAAACTGTTGAACTCCGTGGTCACATTCTCGTTGACAACAAGTGCCGACGGTGGAGTCGAAGACAAGTGTTTGCTCAACAATTCGTTCGGAGTATTTCCAGTGTAGGGAGCTTTGCCGACCAGCAGTTCATAGATCATGCAGCCCATCGAGTAGATGTCGCTTCGCTCATCCATGTTGTGTCCACGAATTTGTTCGGGCGACATGTACGAGCGAGTGCCCTCGACTTTGTTCTTGGAGCCGAACAACTTCGAAAGCCCGGTTTTCATTTTCCTGGAAATCGTGAAGTCGATTAGTTTGACTTCGAAGTCACGACTCAGGAGTAAATTGTCGGGCTTGATATCGCAGTGCACATAGCCCTTGGAGTGAAAGTAATAGAGTGCTTCGCATGACTGTTCGATAATGCTAGTCAGTTTGTAGGCAATGGGTTCAGGACCGCGGCGAAGCGCTTGCTTCAAATTGATTTCGCTAAAGAGTTCCAAGACAATAAACGGTGTTTCCGCGTCAGTTCGATACTCAATCAGCTTAATGATATTTTTATGGTTGAGCGTTTTTGCAATTTCGTATTCGTGCTTAAGGAATCCGATTTCAACCTTGTTTCCTCGTTGCTCTGGGCGCAAGACTTTCAGGGCGTAACGCTTTTCGCCGTCATCGCGAATCGCTTCCCAAACCTGGCATGTACTCCCTAAGCGGATTAGGCGAGTCAATCGATATGGGCCTAGGAAGTCTCTAACTTTGACCATGGAGCGATTTCGTGATTGAAAACAAGGTAGAAAACACTTGGCCCCCCTGCCCTGCCCCGATTTTTGGCGGTTTACAGCATTTTTGGTTTCGACCAACGGAACCGCCCGAATGAAGTTCGGGCCGTTCCGAAGGTCAGGATTGCCAATTCAAGCTCTACTATAAGCAAAATCGGTACGATCCGAAAGGTTGAACAGTCCGTACGGCCACGCCATCTTTTACCTAATGTTTAACCACTCGAGGCCTCAAGCCTGGAACGCCAGGGTGAGGACATAGGCCCGATCGACTGAGCGTAGTGATGGCTGGAATGTACCCAACACTCGCAGTGCTCGCCGCTGCGCGGGTTAAACAGATTTTCGCCAGTATTTGTATGCCTTGCGCTGAATTCTTCGAATGTATTTGACTGCTCGCTCGCCTGTCCAATCGCCGCGATAACTCGTGCGACCGCTCCACCATCCGTCTCCAGGAAGTCGGTCGTTGCCTCGTACCACTAGCACGGCCAGTTCTGGTTCGCCGTTTTCAACCGCTCTCGCGTCAACTTCACCCAGTACTCGACACAACTGACGCATCTTTGGACGCGTGAAACAGGAACCAAGTGCCCCCATCGCTTCGGAATAGCTGATATCAACTCCTTGCTTTGCGCACTGAATCAAAAGTTGCTCTACGTGTTCGACGTCAAACATCATGGTAGCGCGAGGATGTAAGCAATCAAATCCGCCATCCCTTGCAAGTCAATCTGGCTTTCAAGCCCCTCTGGCATAAGCGACAGTTTCGAAGACTTCATCTCCGCAATATCCGCTCGGGCAACGACCTCCGCGATGTTTTCACCTCGAAGCAACGTCACACCCGTCTCCGACTCATTTGAGATCATGCCAGTGACGATGCGTTCATCCTTCGTCAAAACCGTGTAGTTAACATATTGTGGATTCACTTCTCGATTCGGCTCAATGACGTTTTGAAGAATTGCTTCTGCCCCTCGGAACTTGTACGCGGCGATATTTGGAGCTAACTCGTACCCAACTCCCTCCAGACGATGGCATGCGGAACAGGACTTTGTAAAAATCTTTTTGCCACTCGATTTGTCACCCACCAATTCCAGTGACGACCGATAACGTTCTAGGGTTTCCTTTCGATTCCCTGTACCGGAGGATTTCAAAAGAGTGACAATCGATTGTTTGATCTTTGGATCCCGGTGGTTTCGCAAGTTTGCCAATCGAGCTGGGTCCAGATCGTTCAACGCAAAGCCCCCCTGCCCTGCCCTTTCCAACATAACCGCGATCCAAGTTGTTCTGGATAGAAGCACGTCGGAAGCTGCAAGCCTCAAGCGAGGACTAAGGGCTGGCCATACATCCATTATTCTCTGGGCTACTTCCAAGGACTGGTACTGCATCAGAGCTCGCGTGGCAGCTTCCTGAATGGGCTGCGGGATCCGATGGTCGAGCAAGCCGGCAAGCATCGCGATATCAACATCGGAAAGCTCCCAACGCAACAACTCAATCGCTTCGATTTTTTGTTCGATGGCCCCCTCAGAATCCACGCACTTGACTCGTGCATCGCGAACTAGCTTCGTCCTTTCGGAACGCCAGAGC
>JANMNR010000622.1:0-9608 GCA_031368325.1 Pirellula sp. | reverse complement strand
GTCGCTCCACGAATACGACGAGAAGCAATTGACGCCAGTTAGTACTAGCATAGGCGAGTTTCTCGTTCAAGTGAAAGGAAACATTGCCGCGAGCTTGGCGTCAATCTCGCTCAATTACACGACGCCTTCGTCCAAAGTCGTTGAAAAAATCGCAAATCATTCGGCGAATATGGCGATGCTCAGTATTGCCATGAGCAACATTCAAAAAGATGAAACCATCGTGTCCTATCAAATTGGACTGGCTGCTTTGTTGCATGACAGCTCGCTTCTTCTAAATAGTGATTGGTTCGAAACCCAGTCGAAAACACGCGATGAGTCGTCACGCAAAAAGTACCGCAGGCACTCCATTGAAAGCGCCGATCTCTTTAATGGTATTGCTGGGATTTCGAAACCTATTTTGACGATGATGATGGAGGTGCACGAACAAGCGGACGGAACTGGCTATCCTAGGGGACGGACTCTCGCGAAAGTATGGCCTGGTTCCGAAATCCTGAATCTTGCTGACGCATATTTGACATTGACCAACCCTTTGCAAGGCCACGGCATGGCGCCGTCCGATGCACTGGCGTACCTTTGTTTTCATGCAGCTCAGGGCAAATTTTGTAAGGA
The DNA here is from genome assembly GCA_031368325.1 of Pirellula sp. Taxonomy (GTDB): domain Bacteria; phylum Planctomycetota; class Planctomycetia; order Pirellulales; family Pirellulaceae; genus JBKCUI01. The sequence goes on along the minus strand of JANMNR010000622.1, from coordinate 8,999 downwards.
TGCTCTGGTTCTATTGACCAAATGTCTGTCCATGTACCCAATTGGTTCCACGGTAGAATTAGATGACCTGTCAAAGGCTGTCGTCGTCAAAGCCAATAGCAACCGGCCAATGGCACCGGTTGTGCGATTGCTCCACCCTGGACAGCTAGAGATTAATCTCGGAGAATCCCATCGGTTCATTTCCGGCCCTTTTGTGTCCGGGGATCATCGAACCGAGAGGTTAAAAAGAGCCAGAATGCACGAAGTACTATGGAAGACCGACCGTTAGCCTAAAAACTCCAAACAACTCTTTCCCTTCGACAACTCATGTGCGGTAGGTTTACACTCAAGACTCCTGTTGCCGATTGGCTCGCCGATTTGTTTCCGAATTGGAACATACCCGCGACCTGTGTATCCCAGTCTTTGCATGCTACTCACTCTCAAGCTCGCTACAACATTGCCCCAACGCAGCAGATTGTGGTAGTGCGTTGCAGCAAGGATGGAACGCTTGTGCTCGACAGCATGCGATGGGGGTTGGTGCCGGCCTGGGCGGACTCGCTTTCGGTTGGATACAACATGATCAACGCACGCTCAGAGACGCTTGCCCAGAAACCGAGTTTCCGGCCTTCGCTCACTGACAAGCGTTGTGTCGTTCTTGCTGACGGCTACTACGAATGGAAAAAGCTGTCGCAGAAAACCAAGGAGCCCTACTGGATTCACACCCAAGGTGAGCGGGTTTTTGCAATGGCAGGTCTTTGGGCGGAAAATCGAAAGATCCAAAATCCAACGTCGCCCGGGAACTCGATCGTATCAGCGACCATTATCACAAGGGAGTCGAATGCGGATGTGATTGGTGTCCACGATAGGATGCCTGCATTGATGCTGGATGAAGCTCAGATCCTGAATTGGCTTGCGCCTTCCCTTGGTAACACCGAGAGCGTCGATCGTTTGCTTGAGCAACTGCGACCAAGTGAAACGGGTCTTTTGCAGCTTCGCAAAGTCTCAACGCTTGTGAATAGTCCCGCCAACGACACGGATAAGAACATCGAGGAGTGCACATGAAGCGAAGAGCGTTTTTCATTTCCCAAGCTCGGCGAACCTAAGCTCCGACGCACAAATCGATTGGTGCATCCATTCGACACAATCGCATTATTCCGCTGGAGAACCGAATATGGATAGTCAGGATTGACAGGATGGTCCTCGATTAACTTGCGGCTTGAAGTTTAAGATAGAAATGGCAATCGCTCCTAAGTACCAGGCAAAACAATAACTACCCGACGGCAACTCGAATCGAGGTCGGCCAACGAATCCTGAGCCTCTTGTTCACCCATGTTCATTCGTCGTGTTTGAGAACTTATGCATACCTGCGGATCTTCTCCAAAAGTAAATCGATATTCTCTCGGGATCGTGAATCAGACCCAGAGCGAGCCTCGAAACGCCCTGACGCTATAGTAGGACTGAGCACCGTTGTGATAGATAAAGACCTGGCCGTAGCGACGGTCGCCAAAAAGGGCGCCGCCAAGTTTCCTGATGTCAGCTGGTGTCTTAACCCAACTCGAAGTCTTGGAGTCAAAGCATCCTAGCTTTTGCAATTCTCGGTATTGTTCTTCGGTAAGGAGCTCAATGCCCATCGTCGCGGCCATGTCCATCGCGTTGTTTTCTGGCTTGTGTTCTTTCCTCGACTCCAGCCCTTGACGGTCGTAGCAAACAGAAACTCGGCCTTTGGGCGTTTCTGCTGAACAATCAACAAACAGGTATGCATTTGTTTTCTTGTCATAACCAATCACATCCGGTTCGCCCCCGGTTCCTTCCATTTCATGGAGCGACCACAGTTTCTCAGGATTGTCTTCGAGCCTTGCGAGAACCTGAGCCCATGCGAGACCTGGATGCCGGTCCATATTGTTCTCAAAACGTGTTTTCAATACACGAACCAATTCCTCTTGTTGGTTTGGCTTTATGTTTCTTTTGGTTTTCAAGTTCTTCATGCTTACGAGCTCCCACGTTACATGCCGCGAACAGATCAAGCCAAGTGTACTTCTAAATCGGGCCTACTTAGGTTGTTGTCTATTTTTATTGAATGCCTAAGTCAATATCCGCTAGTATTCGGCAGAAATAGGCGTTCTAATCCTGCATTAGAAATGCATTTGACTTCGCCTTGCCGAGATGAATCCGCTCCGGCCACGCGATGCCAAATGAGCCATTGCCAATGACATTTTCGCATTCCGGGAGCTATTTTGTCCAGCATCGAAATTGATATCCATTCCGTCCATCGATGGCTTCAAAACGGAACCGACGAAAATGGCCAAGCGATCGCGCTCGTCGACTGCCGAGAGCCATCGGAGTACGAAACGGCGAGAATCGAAACGGCCATTCTCATGCCAATGCGAGAGTGGCCACCATCCCCTGAATCGCTTGCTTCTCTCGACGGAAAACGGGTTGTCGTTCATTGTCACCACGGTGGCCGTTCACTTCGAGTCGCCAATTGGTTTCGTCAGAATGGTCATCCTGAAGCCACCAGTATGTCTGGCGGTATCGACCAATGGAGCCTCGAAATTGACCCGCAAATCGCAAGATACTAAGGACAAACCCGCACCATGAAATTTACAACAACTCTTGCCTCTTGTTTGGCAACGCTTTTATTCATCGCGATTGCATGCAACTCCGCCAAATCCGATGACTCGATTTCTTCTCTGGGCAATCTTACCAATAGCAGCATGACACAGCAAATTCCACAAGGGAAACTAACACAGAGTAAACCAACCTGGTCTATCGCGATCCACGGTGGTGCCGGCGGCGAGCCAGGGCGTTGGAACGACAAGCAGATTCAAGACCGTATCGATGGATTGAGGGCAGCTTTGAAACAGGGCAAGGAAATGCTTGAAAAATCGGCCCCTGCGATCGACGTTGTTCAAGCGGTTGTGCAAGTGCTTGAGGACAATCCCAATTTCAACGCCGGTCGTGGAGCGGTTCTCAATAGCGTTGGAGAAGTCTCCTTGGACGCGAGCATTATGGACGGCTCCGATCTAAGCAGCGGTGCTGTTGCTGGCGTGACACGGCCTCGCAATCCCATTAGCTTGGCTCGCGCTGTGCGTGACAAAACTCCGCATGTGTTCCTTTGTGGCGAACCAGCTGATTTTTTTGCAAAGGAAATTGGACTGCCTCTCGAAACGCTAAACTATTTCAAAACTCGCGAGCAAACCGAGAGTTGGGAAAAGTGGAAGCAAAAGCAAGCGGCCCAAGGTGGAGCGACTTCCAAATACGATCATGACACCGGCGAAGATCGATTGTTCTATCTTGGAACGGTCGGATGTGTGGTTCGCGATCAGCAGGGCAATCTAGCGGCCGCAACCAGCACTGGCGGTTTACTTGGAAAGAAATACGGTCGTGTTGGCGACTCGCCCATTATAGGAGCTGGTACCTACGCCAAGAATGCAACGTGCGCTGTTAGCTGCACTGGCGTCGGTGAACTGTACATCAAACACCACATTGCATCGGCGGTGTCGTCGCGCATGGAATACTTGAACGAGTCACTCAACGCGGCGGTGAAAGTTGCTATTCAGACAACTTTGCCAACCGATTCAGGCGGGCTGATTGCTGTCGATGCCAACGGCAATATCGAACTCCAATTCAACACTCCGATGATGGCTCGCGGCAAGGCGAAAAGCGACGGGACATTTCAAGTAGGCTTGCAGGACTGGGTTCAGTGAAATGGTGATGTTGGTCCTGATGCGTTCGGCGGTTGCGGCGTTGGTCGTGTCCGCTCTCCTGCAAGCGAGTGCGTTGGCCCAAGTAGATAGTACGACCGCTATCGCAGCGGCGTCGGGATTGTCGCGACAAGTCTCGACGCAGGAATGGCTGGGGCCGCTTTCGGCAATCGCTTTATCGCCATTCTTTGGATTGGCTTGCCTGTCCGGTGCGGCAACCTACGGCCCCGATTGGCTTCAAAGCCGGAGCAGCCTCTTTGGGGAATCGAGCCCACTAAATAGCCCGCTCTTGTTTTGGGTCATGCTAGGACTGACGGTCGCCACAAGCCTTCCCAGACTCACCAAGGTTAGTAAGCCCCTTTCGTTGGCCGTCGAAAAACTCGAAATGTACTCAGTGGTCATTATCTTCGTCGCGATGAAGGTCGTTAGCGGTTCAGGACTGCCCGTCGAGGATAGCATTTCACAAACACATGTCGTCATGACGGCTGGAATTGGAGCACTGCCGCTCGATGCCTTTTTTGCTGTGGCTGCATTCTTGAACATCGTTGTGGTCAACACGATCAAGCTGTTCGTGGAAGTCTTAGTTTGGTTGATCCCGGTTCCAACGATAGATGCGATGCTTGAACTGGGAAATAAAACCTTATGTGCATCTTTGATGGCGATCTACGCTTATAGTCCACTGATCGCAATCGCGTTAAATTCGTGCATTCTCGCGGTCTGTTGCTTGGTCTTTTTTCGGGTTAAGCGAAACTTGGCTTACGTGCGGGAGCTTATTTTGATGCCATTGATCCGGAAGATCATGTCTTGGCCTTGCGACAACGATCGGGTTGTTGTTTTTCTGAAGAGACCATGGAGCGGCTTGCCGGTCAAATCGGCCTTGATCTTGACCCGATCTGGCGACAGCGACTATGTGAAACTGTTGAAGCTTGGTTGGTTTGCCAACGATGTGTTTGAGGGAACGCTCGACCATTCTAGGCAGGCTTCGGGGCTGCTGTGCGATCAAATCACGGTTCGTGTCAAGGATAGCGATGTTGTGCTGGATGTTTGCAAGGGAACCTCGACGTCAGCGAACTCGTTTGCTGGTATCCATCTCAAATCCTTGTAGAGCAAGCCAGGCGTTTACCGAATGTGACGGTGTGACGAAAGCAATGTTCATTTCAGCCTTGTTTTTGTTCGTCATTCTATGCTACGACTCCCCGGGTAAGGCGATCGGTTAAACTACTATTGGCCCGGTACGGGGTTGGCGCTATGGCTCGCATGAATTCGGACGAGGCGGATTGCTCTCGCAGAACCAATCCCGAGGAGAACAAACAGGATTCAAAACGCCTCTATCTTGATTCCCTGCGTGGGATTGCTGCGATAGTTGTCGTTTGCACGCATTTTATCCAAGCGTTCTATCCTTATGCTGTCTTTGGCGGCAATTATCACCAGCAATCCTCTTTCGAAGCATTTTTTCATTGGCCCCCTTTTTCGTTGGTCGTTTCCGGACACTTTGCCGTCTGCTTATTCTTCGTTTTGAGTGGGTTCGTTTTGGCAACCGGACACATGAAGTCTCAATCGCATGCGTCAACGCGATTGCTCAAGGCCATGATAAAACGCCCTATACGATTAGGTGGAATGGTCGCATTTAGCGTTTTGCTTGGCTTTGCTCTGCAGAAGTGTGGGCTTTTTTTGAACCAACCCGTTTCTTTGTTAACCGGCTCTCGGCCGTGGTTTAGCAGTTTCTGGTTAGAATCAGTTTCGATACCGTCCTTTGCCTCCGATATGATGTTCGCCTTGTTTTCAAACAGCGCGGAGTACAACCCTCCAATGTGGTCCATCCACAAGGAACTTAAAGGCTCGTTCATCGTCTTTCTGTATCTACTGGTTCGGATCCGTCTCTCGACGAATCAACGAACTGTGCTGCTGACCGCCCTTTTTCTAATTTTGTTTAACAGTATCTATGTTGGCTTCGTGATCGGAATTGCATTCGCTGAACTAGACCGACTCCCATTCGCCGATCGAGTTAAAGCATTACTAAAAAATCGAATGTGGATACTGATGATTGGATTGCTCGTCGGTATGCAACCGTACTACCTTCAACCAAGTGGTCCATCCACGCCTGCGTGGGCCATTCTCGGCAAGTTCGGCACCGGCGGTTTCTCTATGCTCGGCGCCAGCCTCGTTTTCGGATGCGTTTTATTTTCTAGACCGTTGCAAAAAGTTCTGAATCATCGCGTATTAAGCTACGTTGGGTCTGTCTCGTATGCGATGTATGCAATGCACTTCTTACTGCTTGGCTCCCTTACCAGTTGGTTGTATCTGAATTTGGTAGGTGGTGTTGGCCACTTTTATGCTACCGTCACTTCTGTGGTTGCTACCATTCCGGTTTTGCTCGTGCTGTCGCATGTCGTTACTAGGACAGTGGATTCTCCAAGCAATTCCCTTAGCAATTGGCTTGCCAACAAATGCGTGTGGGATAGACGCGATATCCTTGCTGCGGAATTGCTTGAAGGTGTCACGAAGCAGTCAACCGGCCGTTGGCCACTGTTAGGAAAATCGCTGGGCCTGTAGTCAGAAGAAAAGTCAAAGATGTAACTTCAAAACTTGCGATCTGTGTTGGGTGCTTTCAAACCCGTCCCTAGCCTAAAAAGCATTAGCCCGCCTGCCGCGCAAACACCCAGTCCGTCAATCAGGACGTCCTGGATTGTTCCAAAGCGATCCGGGACAAACGACTGGTGAAATTCGTCGGAAGCGGCAAAGGCGAAGCAGAAGAGCATGGCGCAATGGATCGATCTTGAATCGATGAAACCTCTCCACCATCCGATGACTCGGACGAATAGAAATGTTAGGACTGCAAACTCAGTGAAGTGCCATCCCTTTACGATGGTAAACCACGAGATTGCCCAGACGACTTCAAAGCGTTCGATCGCGTCGCGGTGGGCACCCGTCAAGCTTTGTACGACCTTGAAGAACTCCAGGGGGCGAATCACCGTGCAGGATGTGCCGAAGATGAACAACAGCCAAACGACCTGAAGGATCGGAAACCGCCGCGAGCCTTTTTCAGGACTAGATGGCCGACTTTTGTCGCGCGTGTCGCTGTTCGAAATGATTTAGCCCCGTTACTTGCCGTATGGCTATCCAACAAACTCAGCGACGATGGTTTCAAGTGGTGTCGTCGCAATTCCTTGAATTCGTGCGTCGAGTTTGTCGTATTTTACCTGGCCGTCGGCTGTTGGCGTAATGGTTGCACGTTGTGCCCGAACGACGCGGATGCGGGCGTCGCGCACTTCTTCCACAGCAGCTAGGATGCGTTCTTGCGAAGCGTTCTGGATAACCAAGCGTCGTAAGAAGTCTTCTTTGCGGCTAAGCGTCTGCTTCTTCTCGGTGTGGTGCGGGATGTAGTTGGACATGTCGACTTGAATCGACAACCGTGAACTGTTGTATGTTCACTGCGTCCGCAAGATTCAGATCTCGAAACTAAGATGCTTTCGGTCTCGATTTCCCATTCGCGACCAAAGCAAACAAAAGAAACATCGTTCCAAGGGCAACACACGCTAGCAGTAGCGTCGTAGATTGTGGGGCATTGAGAAAAATTCCCATTCCGTCCAATAGCGGTAGTTCCCAAATGACTTCTGTGGAATACGGGGTATGGAACGTCCAGGTTTCTGAGAACGAATACATTAGTGCGGCGACGCCATAGAGACTCAAGGAAATCGCCAGCATGAACGTACTTTTTTTGGTCAGTCGCCGAACTACGACGGAGTTCTCAGAGGTTGAGACATCGTATGGGTTTTTTGAAATCATAATGAATCGATCACTGTCGTTTGACCAACAGGGCTGCAGACAGCCGCTCCTGCCTGCCACGATGGAACTCGTAAACAGGCATGGCGTGAAACTGTATTACGTGAAATAGTAAAGTTGGTCGATGGAGGTGGCAATGCAGATTCGAAATGTTGCTGGCAGTAATGCCGCGATTTACAAACAGATCGCTGACCAAAGCCACCGGGCGGTGGCCGCTCGCGACATGGAGGTTGGGCAGACACCATCGAGCGTCCGTCAGCTTGCCCGAGAACTGTTTACCACCATGGTTTAATCAGCGCGACGGACGATCAAGATAAATCGCTCTGTAGGCGTGCATTCCACTTCGGCAAAAACCTGCTCCGGAAGTTGCGTGAAGCCGATAGTTTCCCACCCCCGATTTGGGAGGTTGTAAAAATGGACACAAATCGTTCGCTGCAAAAAGCCAATATGTGAATAGGTCATGAATTTGTGTAGATCACAAGCACGCTACCGTAGAAAGAAAATTGACAGGCAAGAGACGACCAATCAAAATAAGGTTTGGCTTGTACTGGAGTATTCTTCATCAATACCTATGGTACTCCCTTGAGATTCGTCTTAAAAACTATTGGCATTGTTTGGGCATTTCCGTACACGCTCATGGGGCTCCTTATCGGTGCTTTCGGGCTTGCTCTAGGTGGTCAAGTCCGGGTCAAAGGCCAGGCAATAGAATTCTATGATGGAGGAATCAAGTGGTTCATTCATCAATTACCCTACGGGGAGTATAAACTTGCAATTACGTTGGGGCACGTAATTCTTGGTCAGAATGATGCGTCGTTAGAAATTTCCCGAAGTCATGAGACCGTATACATTAGGCAATACGAACGGTGGGGGCCTTTGACGATTCCTGCATATTATCTTGCATCCGTTTTTGCATGGCTCGTTGGTCGACGATTCTACCGAGACAATCCTTTCGAGAGAGAGGCCATTAAAGTGGATCAGTTAGAATATGAACAGCGTGTAAGTAAAAACTAGTTCAGAAAACGGATAGCGTGTGAATGCCGGCGAGTTTAACTCGTTGGTTCGTGACCCGTTCACTTCTAAAGCTCTTTGGGTAGGCAGAACTTGATCGGCATTTCGCTCGTTGGGTTGTCCAATACCATACCTAACCGGCCTGCCAGCAAATCGTCCAGTTCTTTGCCGATGATCTCGGCGCGCCAGCCAACGGTTAAACACGGGGGCGGTGCATCCTCCGGCTGCGGCTCCAGTCGATACTTGACGAAGTCGCGTAAATCATCTGACGTCGCAACGATCGCTGGGGCGATGCGTTTGGTCCGGCAGATATAAGCCAGCGCGGCTGATAAAAATTGCGTGAGCATGCCAGCCGGCTGACCTTTGCCATAGCGATGCTTTTTCGGCCAGGTTGGAGGTGGATCCGCGAGAGATTCTTCGATGGCTTTGGACAGCTCGGGCAAATATTGCTTGGTATGACGATGCTCCATTCCACGCAATGAAGTCATACGACGAACGTCAGACGTCCCTCGGCGGGCAAGTTCA
>JANMNR010000617.1:0-11532 GCA_031368325.1 Pirellula sp. | reverse complement strand
CCAAGGGACGTTTCCGATCATTTTTGTTGGCTTCCTTTCGTAACTATATCGCCAACCAGATAAGGTTCGCGTCGACAATCCAGCGAGGTGGAAAGCAAACGATTTTCTCGCTTCAAGCCGATGACCTCGAAGCTAAGTTTTCTCGTAGTTGCCGGTTGGATGAAACACCCGAGCGGGCCTTTGACCGCAATTGGGTAGAAGCACTCCTGCAACGTACTCGAGAACGACTTGCTAACGATTATCGGAAAGCGAACCGGCAAGAATTATTTCAATTGCTCGAGCCTCATTTGATGTGCGATGAGAACGCGCTCTCTCGGCTCGAAATCGGAAAGCAACTCAATATGAGCCAACCCGCAATCGCTATGTCTATCCATCGCATGCGACGTAGATATGGCGACATTCTTCTCCATGAGGTGTCGCGGACTGTCGACGATCCCGCGGACGCCGAGGATGAATTGAGACGCTTGATGGCCATTGTGCGAGGCGAGTGACCATCCACTTTTGCAGCTTATCCTACACGACCGCGGGTCTTGCCAAGGCGTTGCTTGCACTTCACTACAACATCCTTCAGCTTTTCTACTTCTTCCTTCAGTTCCCCAAAAGGTACTTGTTTATCCTGCAAAGCCTTCCATGCAACTTCCATTTCGGCTAGTTTTTCTGTCTTTTTGTTTTTCTTGTAGTATGCAAGCAGCTTTCCCCCTTGGGTCAATGCGGCTTCAGTGAGTGCACTTGCCTCCGTATAGTACACATGAAATTTTTTTTTGTAGTTGCCAACCGTTTCTTCGCAAAGCTGCCTCATCTCATTTTGTTCTCTTACGGCCTTGCCGTAATTTTCCTTGAAATCCGGTCGCAATCGCACCAATCAGTAAGTGACTTCAAAGGTAGTTCTGAATCTTCGCAATCTGTTTATCAAACACACCGCTGCAAACTTTTATGCCCCCAAGCATTTGAGCCGCGAGACTCGTGGTTCGTACAATTTCTTTCAGTGAGGCCTGGAATTCTTTTAACTTCGCCATGGAGCTCTACCTTATGGTGTTTTTCGTTGCATCAACGGCCAGTTTCCCAACCGAAATCCCCGCAAAGAAACCGCAGGTACCCCATTCGCGCATGAAAACCGAACGAAGCCAAAAATGTTTGATTATTCGTCTGAATCATCAAGCTTCAAAGATTCGGCGATGCCTTTGTTCAGGGCCGTTAGTGCTTTGTCGGCCTTGCGCTTTAGATTTTTTGTTTCCCGCATTTTTTGGATCAGCTTTGACGACTTGGCCATATTCTGAAGTTCCTTTTTTAGCTCGTCTTTTGGATTCGCCATAATCAACTCCTCACAAAGAAAAGAGTGTCTATTGCCAAACTTCGTTGCCGATCAAATGGCCTGTTGGCATCGATCACAAGCCACGCCGATGAATTATTTTCTTTGAATGTCGCGTTTTTCAAACAAGCTGATGCGAATTTTCTCTGGATGCCAATTCCCGGATTTTCCATCGCGATCTAAGATTTGAATGGTAACTTCGAACGGTTGTGGTGGTGTTGCCCCCAATTTTTCGTCGGATTGAAAAGCGATATGACGAATCAACTGTTCGACGGACGTATGGGTCGCTAATTTCGAAATAGAGATCTGAATTCGGTTGCCATCTATTTCACTGTAGGCACCTATTGCAAAAGCCGGCTTATGGGCCGAGTGGTACACGACACTGCCTCGCTCAATCGAGAACATTCCATCGCTACTATCCAAGAGCAATTTTCCAAAAGGTCGGTTTTCGCTCTCAACAGTTAATTCAATCTTGGCACCATTCAGATCCAACGTTCCAGGCTGGCAAAGGACAGCCATTGGATCGATTCGATTTGCGCCATCCCCTAGCTGATAGGTTATGTTGGGGTTGCTTATTCGGATCGACGGTGGGATCCGTTCTGTTGGCCAGAGAACGCCCTTGCCATCGACGCCCGCCGTCATAATGTTGCGACCATCTGGCGAAAATGCCGCCACTGACACTTCGGTGGAATGAAACTCCAAAGACAACAGTTCCCCAAGACTTTCATTACGTTCGATAGGATTCTCTCCATCAACGGTTGTCAGCGATTGCATGGTGCGTCCAATGTCCCAAAGCCTGACGGTTGAATCCTGGCTTGCCGACAACACGCGTAGCCGGTCATTGGAAAACACAACCGAAGTCAGTGGCGCGGAGTGACCTACAAGTTTTGCAATCTCCGTTCCTGTTGAAACGGACCAGAGGCGTATTGTTTTGTCTTGCGAGCCCGATACGATCCATTGACCATCCGATGAAAAAGACACACATGTAACGGCTGCACCGTGTCCTTTCAATTTTTTTTTCTGTTCCAACGTGGCAGCGTCGTATAGACGAATCGAATTGTCATCGCATGCGACCGCGAACTCTAGCCCATCGGGTGACATCCGTAATGCGTTTCCGATGACGGTCGATTGTGAAATTTTGCCCGAGGAAATTGGTTTCCCCTTTGCCAGGTCCCAAACAACGATGCGACCATCCGAGCCAGAGGTGATAAGTGATTCATGATTGGACGAAAAGAAAAGATCCAGAATTGCGCCCGAGTGCCCACCTACCAGCTTTTGAGAAGAAATCCTTTTCGAAACATCCCAAATCAGAGCTGCACCATCGTCGCTGGCTGCCGCCAAGAATTCTCCGCTTGAATCAAAACAGATCGATCGAATCGATGATGAGGGTCGAAAGTTTTTTAGTTCCTTTCCATTCTGCAATTGCCATAGTCGAGCTCCGCGTCCACCGTAGGTCAAAAGATTCGTATCGCCCTGAATTGGAACCGTACCCAAAAGCGACTCCGAATCCATATTCTTCGTACCAATGCCTTTCCATTCGCCGGGTTGAGCGTTCCAGCTCCAAATCGCTTTTTTGGAATCGACGATATTTGATACCGTTACGAACACGGAAGGCTTGCCTGTTGATGAAAAAACCATGTCCTGGACGATTACACCGGCAAGATCCTTCGACTCAATCGCTCGTCCCTTGTCGAGATCCCAAATCCAAATCCGTGTTTTCTGTTCGTCAAGCGAAGCGCAGGTTGCGAGGAATTTCCCATCAGGTGAGTGCGTTGCTAGTTGAACGGAAGCAAAATGTCGCAACCGATCACGTGAGGACGCTTTTGCGGAACTATATTCCCACCAAGCTACGCTGCCATCGGAACTGACCGTCATGGTCAACTCCGCAGAATTGCGATCCGTGCTGGACTCAATAAAGTAACATCCGACCACCGCTTCTGAATGCCCAAAAACCTTGTTGGCTTGATTGCCTTTGTCTACGTCCCAAAATTCGACACTACCGGACTTGTCTCCTACCAGTACACGCTTTCCATCGTTCGATATCGCTACGCTTGACGCGGCCGCAAATGCAGGTTCCGTTTCCTTTTCACTCAAAGGTTTTAGCGAAGCGCGAATTCGATTGGGCGGTGCTAGTGTTTCCAAGTTCCAAATGCTTACGCCCAACTCATCCCCGCCAGCGACTAGCCACTGACCGTTTTGCGAAATGGAAAAGATCCCGTCGCGTCCAGAGTGTTCCATCACTGCGAGCTGCGTTCCTCGTTCTAGGTCCCAGAATCGTAGCGTGTTGTCCCCGGCCGACGTCGCGAGGTACTTCCCGTCCGCAGTCACCCTGGCCTTGTTGGTTAGATATTCATGGCCATCATTCAACTTTGCGATACGTTCGCCTGATACAGGATTCCACAATGAAACCGAGCCGTCCAAATGTGCCGTCGCAATCATCTCTTTGGATGGCGAATAACAAGCATCTAGAATGGGTACTCCATCATCCTTAAGTAAATGCTCTTCGCGATAGCTTTCCAATCGCCAAGACTTCCAAGATCGATCGTCACCACCAGAAAACACTTGCGACCCATCTTTTGAAAAACGGCATGCCCTGACCCATCCGCCATGTCCGCGCAGCTTTTGAATTGGCTTGAATGTTCTATCCGTAGAATTGACTGGAACACTCCACACAAACACTTGGTTGTCATTGGCTCCCGATACGATACGCCTTCCGTCAATTGAAAAAGATACTTCTTGAACCGTCCCTTCGTGACCGACAAACGAGTAAAACGGTGCTAACGGTAGTGAGTCACCTTTCAGTTGTTTGACTACATTTTCGACACGTTTGGTCCGATTTTCGGTTGGGTCAACTGACCAAAGCAGAATCTTGCGATCAGCCCCCCCAGATGCAATTTGCTTTCCATTAGGAGCGAAAACAACACTCAATGCAGGCGCATCGTGACCAGTGAAACGTTGCACCTCAGCCCCATCCGCAGTAGTCCAAACCCGAACAGTTCCGTCTTTGCTCGCACTCGCGACTAATTCATTGTTTGGCGAGAATTCGATCGATGTGAGTGCATCGATGTGGCCGAGCAAAACGACCTCGCGTTCCTCTCTCCATTTCCAAATTCGGCCAGTCCGATTGTTATCTCCTGCAGCGACGTATTCGGACAGACGATCGTTCGAGAAGGATACGGTTGTGGCTTGTCCCGCTTTCATCGTTAGCTTCTTCTCAAGCACGGGTGCCATTCCATCCTGGAGTCGCCAAATGCAGACAGTTCCCGTGTTGTCGACGTCGACCCCGCTCGTTGCAACTAAGTCATTGGTGGAGTTGAAATCGAGATCGGTTAGATAACGACCATGTCGAAGTGTTGCCCTTGCTTCCTTTTCGCCAAGCCGCCATATGTCGCATTCGCCCGTCATCTTTCCAATTGCAATCCAATTTCCATCGGCTGAACAATCGATACACTCAACCGAGTCGTCGGTTGGATACGTTGCGACACTTTGCACGGCATCATCGCTGCTTCCACCTCGAACGATAAACCTATGTCGCCCCCATTCCCAATGGCGAATTTTAGACTTTGCAATGGAACTTTCCTGTTGACTTAAGATCTCTGATGCAATGGAAAATTGATTCTGTTTGATGCTAGCGCCAACCAATCCAATCTCAGCAAAATAGGAACTTTCCTCCGCCTGTTGTCGTTGTGCAATCGATTCCAAGCGGGCCAGTTCAGCGTTGCGTTGCGCCGTCTCCGCTTCGGCGCGCCGAAGGTCCGCATCAATTCTTGCTTCGTTGGCTTCTTTCCGTTGCTCTGCTTCTGAGAAGAGTGCCTTTTGTGTATTTTCAACCTCGCCTTCCAGCTTTTGCTTGGAGGCATCCAGGTCAGCGTTGAGCTTAGAGGCTCTGCTATAAAGAGTCGAAATGACAATGATCCCAATAGAACCCGCGATCACAATAAACCCGGTCAACGCAACAGCCAGTTTTCGAATTGTCTTGAATCGATTCTGTCTCGCATCCCTTTCAGCAATCGCGGCTCGAAGCCTTTTAATCATCAGACGATGATCCTCTTCGGATTCATCTAACAATGACAACCCGAGATCGTAATCTCCTTTCTCGTAGGCAGTCTCTGCGTACGCCATCTTCGAACGCAACAAGCCTAGCTTCGCGGCCTCATTTTCATCCCAGAGCGAGAGAGCTTCGTCAAAAGCGAAGACGGCACGCGAGAAACCTTGGTAATCCTTTGTTGAAATCGCCTTATTCAACTCCGTTTCCGCATTGTCCGAAAGCATGAGGCTTTCGCTATGAGACTGATAGAGACGAATAGCCGCTTGAAAGGCCTGAACCGAACGGAATCGGCGCCGCGGAAGCGTTGCCATCGCACGTATGGCGATTTCCATCAATTCGCCAGTAACACTGGTCTCTCGAATGATGTTCGCGGAAGCATTGTGCACACATTCCATCACATCGTTGCCGTAGTGCGGAGGTGAGCCCGTAAGAATCTCAAACAAAATGGCACCCAGCAAATAGACGTCTGCGGCAGGTCCAATCGCAGTCATCGGACCAGTCGCTAGCTCAGGTGCCATGTAAGCTGGCGTTCCTCCCATCGCTTGCGATCGCAGAATACTGGATGTACGACGAAACCCTTCGGTGGCGACCGCAATACCCCAGTCCATTACGAGCACTTCCCCGAAACTGCCAAGCATCACGTTCTCTGGCTTCAGGTCACGGTGCACAACGCTTCTTGAATGCGCGAAGGCAACCGCATCGGCAACCTTGAGAAGGATATCGATGTTTTCACGTGTCGACTTCTGCGCGATTACCCGGTCCCAAGGTGTGCCGATCACATTCTTCATTGAATAGAACAGTTCGCCCTGGTTATTTCTCCCTAGATCGTAAATGGGCACGATATTTGGATGATCCAACTCACCCGTTAGAATTGCCTCTGCGAGAAACTTTTCTTGATGCTCGTTGCGTGATCGATACTCTACTCTTAGCATCTTGATCGCCACGGTTCGGTCGATCGACGCTTGTCGGGCGGTGTAAACAACCCCCACTCCGCCTTGACCGATGATATCCAAGAGTTCGTAGTCCACTGGAGCGTCGGAAACGTTTAGTGGCGAGCGTACTTCACGAGGCAAGATCGAGAAGACAGAATCGGAAATGGTGTAACCAGCTTCTGGCCCTTTTAAGGTACTGCTTACATCCGATGAACTTTGGATTGAATCTCGCCACAGTTGTACTATCTCTTTGGGTAGAGCGCCAGCAGCGTCCAACTTGTGCAAATCAGGCACAACAGACTCGGAATCTACATCCTTGCCGTCGTTCGTTGCATCGAAAGCTGATGGTGCCTGTACGGCGAATTCAGAAGCCTCTTTGCTCGACGCCGAGCTAGTCTCAACGCCGTCAGATGTCCCCAATTCCTCTGGCCATTCAAGAACACTTCCACACTGAGGGCATCTTCCCTCCTGAAGGCTCACATTTTCGTAATCGAATTCGCATAACGCACATTTTTGCATCCACCATTCTCCATTTTAGCTGCGACCGAAATCCATTCGAACCGAATATCTCAACCAGCCCTAAATCGACGGGCTGCTTTGCGCCATGATCGCATTGCTTGAACGGCTGAACCAACGGCGAGTGTCGCGTCAGCAATCGATTTTTCAGCACCCTTTGCTTCGATGCTTATGCCATCACGCTCCACCACATCAGGTTCCTTCAACTCTTGCTCTTCGTCCATCATCGCAGCTATTTCTGGATTCAAACTGGGAACCGAAGCAGAGTCTTGTTCCAACACGCGTTCATCGCTTGGCATGTCGTTCTGAGTCGACTCTGAATCATCCACGTCGACCGGTCGATGATTGCGAAGGTAAAAATCCTTGAGCAGTAGCTCATTTCCATCTTCTCGAATCAGATAGACTCGATATCGATTATCCCCAAGCTTTTGAAATAGCTTGCCCGAGCTCAAATCTTCGATGTCTTTGTCGGTTAACTCAATGTCCTCACTCGCAGATATTTCACCTTGCTCGTTCACAGGCGTAATGACTCGCAGTACGTAGGATCGACCTTTCTCGACTGCTGAACCACCCGACGACACGACAATTTCCGCCGACCCAACTGGAATAGCAACCGCGTTATCAGACTGCACAAATTCCGAATTGCTAAAGACAAATCTGCTTAGTGCAGTTGCGGCTTGTGGCAGTTCAAGTCGCAACGTGAACAGTCCCGCCGCGGGTACAACGAGGCTCTGGCTTGCCACTTCGGACAAACTTGTTATTGCACCCTGCGAATCGTTGAATTGAATTCGATTCAATGCGTCGACGCCAACAGTCACCTTAACGGGGATGTCTGCGATTGGGTCCGAAACGTTCGGGTTACCTAGATACTGGTGCGTTATCTCGTAAATCACTCCCGAGGCATCGAATCGCGATATCCGAGGGTTGGTGGTTAATGGCGAAATCCTGCCATTCGGGAAGTTGTCGATCTCCTTGTCGCCCCAATCGATTACCACCGAAAGATTTCGGTCGATCAACCCAGGACGTGTACCACCCAATTGTATTTGAATCGTTGTTAACCCCAAACTGTCAACGTTGACCCCCGATGAGTTAATGGTCGGTTGTACACGTAGGAGCGGTGGAATCCTGGTAACAACCGCTTCCGTACGTGCATCCGAACTGCCTGCCCGAATTGTGGCCCCGGGCGTGAATTGGAACAGCCCTCCAGAATTCCCCCTAATGGTCGCGTTGACTCCATTCGTTTGCTACGTCGCGCCAGCACCGTTGATCTAGTTGGTTTGTGCATCTAATCGAATCGAACCGTCCCCTCCAGCCACAACGCTGCCCTGAATCAACACCGAACCATTCTCGTTGCGCAAGCCGATGTTCGAACCAACATTGATCGACGAAACTCCAGTCGACACGTTGGAGAAAGACACATCACCACCCCCATCCTGCGTAAACTGAACTGTTCCCGAACCACCCGACGCAAGTCTTAGTACCCGAGTCAATGACGTCGAAGTGTTTCGGACACTTACTGACTTGTTTTGCGAAATGGCCATCAATTCGGTCGTTTCGCTTTTGATGGAAGTTGTCAAACCGATGCCCAGTTCCGCATCCAAACTTACAGCCATTCCCTTCAAAACACCGTCGCCCGAGATTTCTCGCGCAGACCGAATGTTCACTCGCCCCCCATTTGCTTGAATAGCCGAAATAGCTTCGACGCTTCCTCCATTTCTCGTTTCGAGAGTGATGTTGCCCAAACCGCCAGAGGAAACTCCGCCTCCTTCAACAATGAGACCGCCTCCGTCGTTGCTGAGTGTCACATTGCTTTCATTTGCCGCGGGACTCCCATCCGGGTTGCTAACTACATTCTGAAAGCGGACGACTCCACCGCCGGATTGAGCAAAGTCGATATTCCCACCTTGATTCGCGATCAAATTAGATACATTGATCGTTCCTGCTTTGCTGTTCGAAATCTGAATCGCTCCACCAAGTCGATTCGTCGCGCCGATGCTGCTTGTCGAAGTCTGCAAATGAGAAATGGTCCCGATCCCTGTCGCCGCATTTAGGGAAATCGATGCCGCAGCCAAAGTCCCTGACGAGTTAATGGCCCCAATACTGCTATTGTGGTCGCCTGCAACAATTTGCAAGTTCGAATTCAACACACTCGACTGCAAAACAACATCACGATCCGCTCGCAGATCGATCAAACGGCTGGTGTTCGTTTCCGTCAACCGAGACGCAAACAGACTACCATTTGTAGATTGAATAGAAGTCGTGGTTCCTACCCCACCAACAAGCCGAATCTCGTTGACGTTGTTATTGAGAGTTACATTCCCATCTGATGCTCTTACTAATCGCCCCGCTCCAATGTTGACTTGCGTGCCTACATTTGCGACTTCGATCGCACGCGCGGAAAGAAGGTCGGCATTCACATTGACTGTTCTAAACGAACCAATCAAGATCGAGCCCGAAGTCGACTCCACGAGTCCGTTTAAACTGGCTAGATCGTTCGTATCAAGACCACCCCGGAGAGAAAGTTGAGAAACCTGAATTTGACCTGCGTCCAAACGCGAGCCTAAGGTGTTGTTGTTATTGTCTAACTGGATATCCAACGAACTTCCCCTCGCGTTGATGGAAGAAACGTTTATGTTGTTCGCTGATTTCAAAACAAGAATCACATCTTGAAGAGCCACAATCGATGCGAGCTGCAGCGAACTTGAATCTCCATTCGCTTGAAACAAATTGGTTAACGCGACGACCCCACCGGTAAGTTGGATTTGTCCAACATCCAACTGTAAATCAACACCCCGATCCGACTGCACGAATACCTCCGGCGCAATGCGAACTCGATTTCGAACATTATTTACAACAATATTCCCGTCCGACTGCACGTTAAAGTTTACGTCAAGCATATTGAGGTTTTGAATGCTGACTCCACCGTCGCCAATATTGAGCAATCCGTTAAGCACTACCAAGTTGTTTGCAGGCGAGGTACCAGTGACGATCAATTCTCCCGCGATTACCTGTCGAAGCTGGGCTCTCGCATCCGTTAACGTCGTCGAGCGGCCGATGAGCACATCTAAAGTTCCCGTTTTCATGTCGACATTTAGCAAATCAACGCTGTAATCACTCCTGACGTTGAGACGCGTTCCTGAATTCGTGGCCATAACCGGTGCCAGAGAAACCAAACTTGCATTTCCTCTTGCATCGATCAATGTCGTACTACCAGCCACGCCCGAAAGAGAGATGGAGTTGACGGATGTTCCTAGATCAATCGATCCGTTTGCGCTGACGCCACTATTGCCACTAAAATCAACTGAACCAGTGATGTTCGACGCAATGAAGCTTCCTCCTGAGGATACGGTACGTTGAATCGCAAGTTGATTCAAACTGGCAAAACTGACTTGCCCAGTCGTAGAAACGTTTCCGCCGATAGTCGCTATATCATTGTTCGCGACACTTCCAGAAACGGAAAGACTAGCTGCCACAATAGCGCCTGTCGACTGAAACGTTGCCCCAACGTCGTTGTCGTCTTTGTCAATCGTGGCTGTGAAGGTTCCGTCCTGGAGATTTACGCTCGATAAACTGATGTTCCGGTCTGAACTCAATTGGATATTACGGGAGATGCCATCGGTTGTCGTCTCACCAAGTTTCAAGTCCGCATTTACTCCAGTCGAATCAAGCACCACATCATCCTTCAGCTCAACAAGCGTTTTGGATAAATCTAGGCTCCCCGCTACGCGGACGTCCGTCACCGAGGCTCCATCCCCGTCGTTCAACTTCAGTAAACCTTGTGTGCTACCGCGGGTATCCACTCGAAGCGAGGTCGGCCGAGTGCTCAGACCAACATCACCAAGCAATACATTCCCGGCAACGGTCGAATTGTTCGAGCCTGAGGTCTCAAAATCAAAACCGCTCGCGACGTTCATGTTGGCCTTCGATACATCGATGGAACTCGAACTCTGAACCAAGTTGTTGGGATTGGTTAAAAACCGCAACACTCCCGTGAATGCTTTCAGTATCGTACCTATCAATGAAATTCCAGTGCCCGATGTACCATCAACTGCCAACGTGGGATTCAATTGACCATTGAAATCCAAATCGCCATCCGTTTTGGACGCATTAAGCGCATTCGTGTCGATCAAAAGCGAATCGAAGTAGTTGGCACCACTATTCAACACTCCTCCCATTGTGATATCGCCACCGTCGCCACCCAATGCAAGCGTATTGCCAGTGTTCAACGTCAAAGTACTCGTGCCTGTCGTCGGCGCGACTAGCGAAGAACCAAAGTTTATCGAACCGCCATCGGTTGTTGTGCTGCTACTCAAATCAATAATGCCATTGGCTAGAATGGTGGCCCCATCTGAGTCAACAACCAGGGTCGCTGCCGTACTACCCTTTGCAACCAAGCGGGTACTGTTAAGGGTCACTTGGCCGGAGGTCGTCAAAGCGTCTGTGCGGATATTGAGACGATTAAGCCCAAACGTTGACCCGGTCACCGTTCCAAGTGCAACCGTTCCCCCTGTCGTCGTGCCGCGAGAGTCTATTGTCAAGTCCGCCGCGCTGTTCTCGCCATCAATATTGCCAAGCGTAATGTTCCCACCGGAAACCACCCCTCCACCTCCGGATAAGATTGTCCGCGCGGAACTTCCGTTGACGAGGAGTGTACCACCTGTCATGGCAATGTTGCCGCCGTTGGACGTTACATTGGCTGCCAAGTGGGTTTCTGAACCGCTTATGCC
>JANMNR010000616.1:0-8217 GCA_031368325.1 Pirellula sp. | reverse complement strand
GATCGGTGCCTCACCCATCAACGCTTCAAAGAGAATAACACCCAAACTATAGATGTCCGACCGATGGTCGATTTCCGAAACTTGCCCCATTAATTGCTCTGGCGGAGCATAGATGATGGTTCCAATCGTTTGCCCCACCTGCGTTTCCGAACCCAACGACCTTGATAGCGGTGAGTCCAGCGGCATTGCACTTTGTTTGCTCTCGGCCTTAGGCAATTGCGACGTATATTCTGGAGCACTTCCTAGCGGCTTAGCGAGTCCCCAGTCGACAACGAGAGTCTCTCCATACGGACCAAGCATAATGTTCGCCGGCTTGAGATCTCGGTGCACTACTCCCCGCGAATGAGCGTAGGAAATAGTATGACATACGTCGATGAGCTTTCGAATCAAGAAGCGTTGACCGGGCCCCATGGCTGGCTCAATGCCAGCGCGCACATCTTGATGGAAGGTCTTAATCTTGGTGGCAAACTCTTCACCGCGAATAAACCGCATCGCATAAAAGAGTGAACCGTCTTCGTCCCGACCAAAGGCATACACCGGCACCACGCCTGGATGCTCGAGTGCGCCCGTAACCAACGCTTCCTGGTTAAACTTTTCCTGGTGCAGTTCGCTGTCGGAGTGTTCCTCGCGAATACTTTTGAGAGCAATCTCGCGTTTGAACTGTTGGTCGAGTGCGATTTCAATTTGCCCAAGACCTCCTTTAGCATGATGCCGCAACACGTGAAAGCGTCCGAGACGTACCTTTCCCTCGAGCATCGTGGTTTCGTACGGATCGCGTTCAGTTTCGCTCATATCGATTCAAATCACTTCCCACAAGCGTGGAGAATTGAACAGGGTGTTACTTGGATTCATCATCGTCGTCTTTGGACAACGTTGCAAAGGGAACACTCAAATCATCAGAGTCAAATGTGCCATACGGATCATCGTCACCCGAATCATTGACTTCTGGCTTGCGGTCGGTCATTTTCGAAGTCACGATTCCCAACTCTTCGCCAATCAACTCGATCCAATGGATCGCGATTGCATCCTTAGCTGCAAGCGTTACCATGGCATCGTACACGTCCCTGGTTGCCGTGTTGCCTGCAATACCTATGCGCCAATTGTTATTGTACTGTTCAAGAATGGAGATAAGGTTCGATACGAGGCTCTCTCGCTGACCTTTTGTAAGAAAGGCTTTGACGACCAGAATCTCGTCCAAGCCGCAGGAACGATCGGCCAACCAAGTTTCAAAAGCGACAAGAAATTGTTCGTTAGTAACGAATTCATTCTGAAGCGCAATCAACGATAAAAGCAAACCGCGGTCCATAGTTCCACTCGCCAATCGTGGGGCAATGATCGTAGCAAACCCAAAGAATAGTCGACTCCAGCCCTAAATCGCAAGTACCAACTGCGCACGCGAGACGAGATACCCAAAAAGCGATGGAATTGTCCTGAAACAGGATTGATTGAAAAGAATAGAACGACTGTCCTCAATCGCTCATCGAGTCCTAAAACCAACGCAACCAGTAGATTCTGCGCTCAGCTACCAAATGATGAACAGCGCCCTCTCGCGAGTCCAAACTATCGCAAATTATGCGCCGCTGCCCGTCATTACAACTCGTCGAAATCCTCACGCACCGCGTCGCCTGGGCTTTCGACCATTTGACAATAACTATCGTAACGCCGAGCGTCCAATCGACCATCTGCCACTGCATCTTTGACGGCACACAAGTTCTCATGAATATGAGTGCAATTCGGATACCGACAATTGGATGCAAATGGCCGGATGTCGCGAAAGAGGCCAGACATTTCACTGGGCACAATATCCCACAGTTGGAACTGCCGAACACCCGGCGTGTCAATCATCGAACCTCCATAACTGAGCGGAAACACCTCCGCCGTCGTCGTCGTGTGTTTTCCTTTTTGATTCTCTAAACTCACCGCTTGAACTCGCTGCTTTAAGCCCGTATCGAGCGCATTCAAGATCGAGGACTTGCCAACACCGCTTTGCCCCACCACCACGCTGCTTCGGTCGCGTGTGATGGATCGCAGACGTTCAATGCCCCAACCCATTGCCGCACTGACCATGACCACGCGATAGCCCATCTGCGCATAAGTGCCGATGAGCGGCTGGAGCGCCGACGCATCGATCAAATCACACTTGTTGATGCATATACATGCGTCCAGGTGGTTCTGCTCGGCTGTCGCCAAAACGCGGTCGAGCAAGTTCGGCTTGATCGAGGGTTGGGCCGCACTCGTTACGATTAGCAACTGGTCGACGTTGGCAACCATGACGTGACGACGCTGCTTGCTGGTCCTGCTCAAGGTCGATCGTCTCGGCTCTATCCGAACGATCCAGCCCTGTGCCTCTCCCTCGGGCAACAACATGACCTTGTCTCCAGCGACGAGCACATGCCGCTGATCCGTTGCCATATTTTTGAGAACTCGCCGCACCGCACAACGAAAGATGCGACCGTCCGCCAATTGGACAATCGACTCGACACCGTGCACTTTCAACACTAGACCATTGAGGGTTCGCTGGGCGTTGACATCCAAGTCGACTTGCCCCAACGCGTCAGAACCCTCGTCCGCAATCAAATTGCCTTTCACGGTCCGGTGCCGTGTCTGCTCCCCTTTTCCGCTCACACGCTGCGATGCAACCGTATCGATGTCCTCGCGATCCGCAGCATAGTCGCTGGTCAGGTCCGCATCTCTCGCTTGAGATTGATGTTTTTTTCGAAACTCGATGCGGACCTTATTGGATTTTTTACGCGCCATACGACTAGGTTGCGTTGGCAACTTCCGTCGAGGCGTTCGTCGACGATCGCTTGACGTGAACACTTGGTCCGATCAACTCCGTGATCTCATTTTCGTCAAGCTCCTCGCGTTCCATGAGAGCATCCTTGAGCCTCTCCAGCTCTTCGCGCCTCGCGTGGAGCATGTCCGCTGCACGTCTGTCCGCGGCTCGCAAGTTATCGCCGACTTCCGAATCGATCGTCTCTTGCGTGCGTTCGCTAAACTGGCGTTGCTGATGGATCTCGCGGCCAAGAAATGGGTCGCTATCGGAGAGCTTGTAGGAAACAGGTCCAAGCTTCAGACTCATGCCCCAATGGGAAACCATTCGTCTCCCGAGGCTCGTAGCCCGTTCCAAGTCGTTTTCCGCTCCGACCGAGGTCTCGTCGTAGATAATCTTCTCTGCGGCTCGACCGGCTAACAGCACCACGAGTTGGTCCCGAAGCTCACTCTCCGACATATTCATGCGGTCTTCGTTCGGCAAGATTTGTGTGCTACCAAGCGACTGACCACGAGGGACCACGGTCACTTTGTGAACACGTTGGGCACCTGGCAAAAACCAAGCCGCCAACGTATGACCCGCTTCATGATACGCCGTCTTTTCTTTCTCGCTGGGCATGAGGACTTCTTCGCGCTTTGCACCCATCAGTACTTTATCGCGTGCATAGTCGAAGTCGGACATGGCCACGCGCGTCTTGTCATGTCGCGCTGCCCACAAAGCCGCTTCGTTGACAATGTTGCGAAGATCCGCGCCCGTTAGTCCAACGGTGGCTTCCGCGATCGTGTGCAAATTCACATCGTCGGCAAGCGGTACTTCGCGAACGTGTACTTTCAAAATCGCTTCCCGGCCCTTGAGCGTAGGCCGGCCAACTGTAATCAGGCGATCAAAGCGACCTGGACGTAACAAGGCTGGGTCAAGGACGTCCGGCCGGTTGGTAGCGGCCATGATGATGACTGAGTCCGTCGGCGAGAAACCATCCATTTCTCCCAAGATCTGATTGAGGGTTTGCTCTCGTTCGTCGTGTCCGCCGCCCAGTCCAGCACCGCGCTGCCGACCAACCGCATCGATTTCGTCGATGATGATAATGGCTGGAGACTGTTCTTTGGCGGTTGCGAAGAGATCGCGAACGCGCGATGCACCGACACCGACGAACATTTGAATGAACTCGCTGCCGTTGACAGAAAAAAAGGATACACCAGCTTCGCCAGCGACCGCTCTGGCCAACAGTGTCTTACCGGTACCTGGTGGCCCATTGAGCAAGACACCTTTGGGTACACGTCCGCCTAGCTTTTGGAACTTTTCTGGCGATTTCAGAAACTCGACGATCTCTTGCAAGTCGGCTTTGACTCCCTCGAGACCAGCGACGTCGTCGAACGTAATGCTCTGGTCAGACGGCTCGAACCGCTTCGCTGTCGACTTGGTAAAGCTCGTCAAAAATCCGCCGCCCATCATGGAATCGCGGCCGCGACGGAGGAACAAAAACAAACCAATTACGGTCGCAATCAAAAGTGAGAAAACGACCATCGACATTATCGTGCTGGTCGTCCCACCTGGAATCACGTCGTACTTAAACGGAGCGGTTTTCGGAGGTGCAACCGCGGTTGGGTCGTCAGGGTTAATGGCAACAGGCTTTTTCGACTTCTCCCGTAGGCTGTTAAATTTTTCGAACAGGGTTTGCTGTGTTTCCGCGCCTGGAGGAATAAACAGATAAAACTGCTTGCTGTACTTTTCCCTGACCCCATCGGCACCCTCCTTTGGCTTGTTGTCGGATGCCAAAGGAACTTCCGGCTCGATGATAAATTTGCCCTGAATGTAGGAATCCGAGACAGTTAGTTCTTGAATGTTCTCAGCATCTAACTGTTCCAAAAAGAAGCTGTAATCAATTCTTGACGAGCTGAATCCCGGTAGCAAAAACAACATCGCGAAGACTGCTAGCAAAATCACACCAACCAACCAAAAACCCTGGCCACGTCGCGCTGGTTGGGTGGCTTGGCCTTCGTTTTTTTCCTCCCGAGGAGATTTGTTCATATTCCTGTGCTGTCCGTATCGCCTATTTTGAAATGAAATTTGGGTTCCCGCCCATCACGCTGTCGGTTCTCGACAGCATATTGTAGCGGGCTGCACAATCTACCGGCAGATCGGCCAACTTTCCACAGGTTCTGTCTTGGCTTTCTCCGCGATTTCTGGTATTTCCCACAATCCACGCATATTTATTCAGGCTTCGAGAACCAAAATGAACCGAGAATCCATTCGTTCAAGTGAACTCTCGACCGATTCGTTGTTTGAACTGATTGAGTCTAAACTGCATTTGCTCACCGAGATGCAAGCCATGTCGCTGGCACAAGCGGATTTAGTGACTCAACACGACATGACCTCGCTCATGACTTTGTTGTCTCGCAAGCAAGAGTTAATGTCGGCGCTAGGCAGCGTGCAATCGGAACTCGCTCGCTTTCAACATCAGGACCCCGAACTACGGGTGTGGACCAATCCTGGCCGCCGAAAGATCTGCCAGGAGATGGTGGCTCGCTGTGATCAACTATTGCAGGAGCTGATTGTCATGGAGGATCGTTCGCTTAACAACATGAATCTTCAGCGAGAATCCGTTGCGGCCCAGCTGCAACAAAACATAGACGCTTGCACGATTCAGCATGCATACCATTCAAGCGACGTTGAAGAATCGTCGTTTGATAGTTCGCTTTCGATCGAGGGCTGAGCGAAAGCTCAACGGAAAGATTTAAACATGTTCGCTACCCCTACCCTGAAAAGTCTCGAGCAAACCGTTGCGTTCACGGAACGTCGCCACGCAGTCCTAGCTGGCAACGTCGCGAATTCTGGCAACCCGGGCTATCAATCCCGAGACTTATCGGTCGACAAGTTCCAAAAAAGTCTCCGCGACGCGATCCAAGCGGATCGACAAGAGCAAGAAATGTCGCCCGGCCTGAGGCTCAGTTTGCTCGGCTCAACCGACTCAGCGACACGTCCATCGTTTGAGGATTCGAAAAAAGTTGCCGTGGAAAGTGTTCGCGATTCGATGAAGCAAATTGTCTATCACGACGGCAGCGACGTTGATCTCGAAACGCAAGTCACCCAAATCGCCAAGAATCAGTCCATGCATACCATGGCAATCGCCATGATGAAGACGCAATTCCGCCAACTTCAAATGGCTATTACCGGCTCAGCCAATGTCTAAAGGGCAACACGACTCTCCGTACCATTTCTCGGTACAGTGATTCTTTGAAACACCATCATTCAAGGCATGGAAGAGTCGGATTGGTCCTCCAGCCTCAAATCCAAGGAATCAGCCGGCTGACATCGATGAACTCAGACGGCCTATCATGCATAGCTCAACAGCAAGGCGAGAAGCTTCTGCAGTCTAAACCTGCCATTACTAATTCCGCCTTCGCATCCTGAATCTTCGCCAGCAGCAGAATCCTCATCGCTGGCGACGCTATCGACTTCAGCACTAGTGTCATCAGATACGACGTCATCAGATACGACGTCATCAGATACAGCGTCATCAGATACAGCGTCATCAGATACAGCGTCATCAGATACAGCGTCATCAGATACTGCGTCATCAGATACTGCGTCATCAGATACTGCGTCGTCAGATACTGCGTCGTCAGATACTGCGTCGTCAGATGCCGCGTCGTCAGATACCGCGTCGTCAGATGCCGCGTCGTCAGATACCGCGTCGTCAGATACCGCGTCGTCAGATACCGCGTCGTCGCTGCCAGCACTATCTTCGATCCGGCCTTCCTCACCGAGGTCCGCATCGTCGCCGCCAACTACATCTGCTTCATCGCCAGAATTGTCTTCCCTGCCGAAATCCACAGAAACGACATCATCCTCACTAACAATGTTGTCACTGCTGCCACTATCGGCTTCTTCATTACTGCCGACAACATCGCCATTATCCGCACCGTCGGAACTGTCTGTTTCATTTTGAGTATCGCTGTCGTCTATAGCGTCCCACATGCCAGTGCCAAATCCGAACGTGAAACAAGGGACAATTCGGTCTTCTAGTGGTGTTAGTTGAAACCGAAGGCCGACGGGCTTGCGCAGGGACATTTTCTACTATTCCTAAGTTTTTGAATTTCAAAAGGTATCAAGGATGAATTGCTGACGGTAATTCAGAAAAAGAAGAGTTCAAGACTTAACTCTATTTCATATGACTTTTTTTGGTCTTGATACGAATGAGTTCAAACCAATCGATAGAATCTGTCGCTTTCCCTGGAGAGAGACTGGGTCTGAGGGAGTGTCGCACCTGCGGTTGCGATGACGGAATTGCACCGAGAGATGGTCATCGCTTTGAGCGTTGACCATCTTGGCAAATGTATCGCTACCCGGCTCACTAACGTCTCCATTCATCGATCAAGGATGCAACCAAGCCGGTCCAACCGGTTTGATGGCATGCCCCGAGGCCCTCGCCTGTGTCCGCGTGGAAGTACTCATGGAACAGTAAGCAGTCACGCCAATGCGGGTCCGACTGCATGATTGCCCGTTTACCGAAAATCGGTCGGTTTCCATTTTCATCGCGTGTAAACATCGAGATCATACTGTCGGCATAGCCATTGGCCATGTTCATCAACGTGGTGCTCGTTTCCGAATTCGTAGCACTTGCACTTGGCATGTTTCCGGTTGAATCGGGTGCAATCACGGGTACTGTGAGTTCTTCACCGTAGACCTTTGCCAGTTTGCGCAACGATTCGATCATCAAGAATGAGGTCGGGAACCAAATCGGACCACGCCAATTCGAGTTTCCGCCTTTAATACTAAACTCCGTTTCACCCGGCTCGTAACGAACCACTTGCCCGGCAAACTCATACGGTTTGCCTTCATGGAATCGAGATAAACTTCTTAGACCATACTCGCTTCGAAACTCGTTGGTGTCCCACATCCGTTGCAAGATACCCTGCAGCTGTTTTTCCGTTACAAGAGAAAGCAAATGGACGATTCCTTGTTCGTTCTCCCTAGTCGTCAAACATGGCTGTGCAATCTCCGGCCGATTGCGCAAAAACCAATGCAGATTGGCTTTGAACGCTGGAAAGGCCTCAATCCAGCTTTCCTCAAGTCGTTCGGTGGCATAGAGCGGGATCAAACTGACTAGTGAATGGATTCTCAAGCGACGATAGTTGCCATCCGGATAGCTGAGCACATCGTAAAACAACGCATCTCGTTCGCTCCACAAACTGAAGTCTTCGCCACCCATGTGCTTAAGTGCGTAGCCGATGTACATGTAGTGTTCAAAGAACTTCGTCGCCAGTCCCACATAGCTTGGGTTCTCTTTGGCCAATTCCAAAGCCATGCGCATCATGTTGAGGCAATACATACCCATCCAACCTGTTGCATCGGCTTGCTTGAGTGTCGCCCCATCCGTCGGCGTTTGGCTTCGATCAAAGATGGTGATGTTGTCCAATCCGAGAAAGCCACCTTCGAAGACA
>JANMNR010000613.1:0-3678 GCA_031368325.1 Pirellula sp. | reverse complement strand
TCTGCGTGCTTGCCGATTTCCAAGGAACCAACCTTGCTATCGATGCGCAATTGAATCGCGGGATTGAGCGTGACGAACTTCAACGCTTCGGCTGGATCGACGCCACCGTACTTGATCGCCTTTGCAGCTTCATGGTTCATGTGCCGTCCAAGCTCTGCGTCATCTGAGTTGAACGAAACATTGACCCCTTGGCTATGCAAAATGGCACCGTTGTAAGGGATCGCGTCGTACACCTCGAGCTTAAACGCCCACCAGTCGGAAAACGTGGAAGCGGTCCCGCCATGCTTGGCGATCGCGTCAGCGACTTTATAGCCCTCGAGAATGTGTTGGAGAGAGCCGATTTTGATTTTGTGTTCATCCAGAACTCGCAAGAGCCCGAGTACTTCGTCTTGTCGGTAACTATGACAGTGAATCCATCGTTCACCGCGAACAATTTCCGCAATTGCATCGAGTTCTAAGTCCCGGCGCGGAGGCAAACCTGAACTCTCCTTGTTCCAACGCTTCCACGCTGCGTCGTATTCCTTGGCCGAATTGATTCGATCTCGAATCAGTTGTTCGACACCCATACGGCTTTGGGGGTAACGTGTTTTGGGTCCTTCCCAATTGCTTTGTTTAACGTTTTCACCCAGTGCGAATTTGACTCCGGCGGGAGCCTCCGCAAACTTAAGATCATCATAGGTCGCGCCCCATCGCAACTTGATCACTTGATTTTGGCCGCCAATCGGATTGGCGGAGCCATGCAGGATATTGGCTGTCGTCAAACCGCCAGCGAGTTGTCGGTAGATGGTGATGTCACCCGCGTCAATAAAGTCTCCAATGCGAACTTCTGCCGTGACGGCCTGAGTGGATTCGTTGATCCCGCTGTCGGTGGCCATATGGGAATGGCAATCGATCAGGCCAGGGCTCAGTTGCCATTTCGAGGCATCTATCACAGTCGCGCCGTCTGGCACGACAAGATCCTTTCCAATTTTGTGAATCAGCCCTTTGTGAACGATTAAGTCTGCATCCTTCAGCACGCCCTCTGGGCCACTTGACCACAACGTGGTGTTTTGAAAGACCACATACTCGAGTTGTTCAGGTATTCCATTTCGACCCTGAACTCCAGGCGGATACTGAACGGTCGAGAGGATTGGCTTCAATGACTTTTTGTCGTCTTTCTTTTCATCCTTCTTGTCACCCTTGGGCTCGTCTTTTTTGTCCGAGGTTTTTTCTTCTTTTTCCGCTTCCTTTCGGATCGCGGAGACCAACTGTTGCCGACCGTCTGGCCATTGGATTGTTCCGATTAACATCTCCTTAGCTTCAGCGGACGCCGGAGGCAACAGAGCAAGCGACAGATAGCCGACACCCGCTTGCCCCTCGACAAGCGAACTGGCAGGGAATGTCGCGGACAGCGTGCGGTCCTCCCAACGTGGCGTCTTTAGCTTTGCCGTCCCCTTTTGCTCGGCCTTTTTCGGGTCGTCTTTCTTTGCCTCTTCTTTCTTTTCTTTCGACGCAACCTCGGCTTTGTCAGCAGGCTTGTCGGATTTGTCATCTTTCTCTGCTTTAGCGGCGACATCAGGAGTGGTTTCACCGACAGTTTCAGCCGGCTTGTCTTTTGTCACGTCGGCCTTGGTTGTAGCAACTGCGTCCGCAGGCTTTGCTTCGTTGGTTGCTTCTTTCTGAGTCTCCTTTGGAGTGTCTTTCGATTCGCTACTCTCAACTTTTGGGGCTTCAAGTAACGCGAGGGTTCCAGAAATCTTTTTCGTGGAATCGGCCAGCGTCAGGACAAGCTGTGATGGGCCAACATTTACTGCCGAAGAATTTTGGCTCAAAGTTACAAGCCATTTGCCATCGGCAGCGGTTTCGACTTTGTATGCGGCAGAAGGCCGTTCCCCTCGAACCCAGACTTCTTCGATCTTCGTCTTCTCGTCCCATAGATCGCCGTTGGCAACAATGAGATTCGCCCAAGCTCCTGGCTTGATTGATCCACACTCGTGATCGACGCCCAAGAGGATAGCCGGTGTAGTTGTAATTGCTTGCATGGCTGCGGTCTTATCGAGGCCGCGCGCAATGGCTTTGCGAATCTGCAGCAACATCTCACTCGGATCCGACAATCCACTCGAGGTGAGGACGATCTTGACACCCGCCTTGGCGAGTCTGCCAGGGTTTTCGGGTGCTAGCTCCCAGTGCGTTAACTCCTCGAGTTCGGTGTCCAAAGCTGCATCCGCAGTTGCAACATTCGGCGGCTTGGGAAAGTTCAGGGGAACGACAATTGTCCGATTCAGCTTGGCGATCTTGTCGAGTAGTTGGTACTCCTGGCCAGACCCTTTCAGGATTACATTCAATCCAAACTCTCTACCGAACGCGTCAGCTCGTAGGGCATACTGTTCATTGAGTGCATCAAACATCACCAACTTGCCACTGGCCATGTGTCCGCTCAACGTATCCAATGCCGTGTTGGCCTCTGGTTTTTCGAGTCCAATTTGGGAGCGATAGGCTTGCCAAGCTTGCGAATGCCACTGGGCATCGAGGAACGTTTGCCGGGCCAGCGCAACCGCGCCCATCGGACTACTCGGATAAGAATCGCGCCCGCGTCGACCAACAGTCAAACGAACGTGCATGGCCACATCGCGCTTCAACAACGCGTCGATAGCAGACTCATTGCTAGTTAGCATGACAGCGCTAGTGCCTTTGATGATTCCATCGCGTGGAGCGATCAAAGCTGCGGTGATTCCAGCTTTTCGAAGCTTGGTCATGGTCGCTTCGTTAGCGGAGATAACGTCTGCCATTGAGCGCTCAGGGGTGATCTCCGAGTTCCAATGCGGCGTTCCTTTGGTCGCATCCACGGGCGGTGCCTCGAGCTCGATACCGGCATCGACGAAACCAGCGTAGATGGTCTTGCCTGCCATATCCAAAACTTGAGCTTCCGGCGGCGGGGTCAAGCCGACGCCTAGTTCAGCTATTTTGCCATCGCGAACGAGGATCGTGGCGTTTTCGAGGGTACGTCCCGGTTCCGGTACAACCGTAACATTCCGGAGCGCGATGACTTCGCTCTTGTGTTCCCGGATACCAACTTCAGGTTTCGTGCCGGTCGTTTGCTGGCCAAGAGAAACACTGGAAAAAACCAGGAGCCCAAGCGCGAACGCCGAGCCCCGACAGAGTGCCGTATTGTTCATTTCGTGAGTTCTTCAACGCGAAAGTCGTGCTGTAATTCCAAGAGGACCCCGACTATTGTAGTTGAGGCATAATGCGAAGGGATGTGTAAGTCGAAAAAAGTGCTTCGAAGAAAGACCACGTGCCGATTCGCCGCACGACGCAAGCCGACTCGTGCTTACTTTCGTTTCAATTGGAATATTGAACACCGAACGCCGAATGACGAAACATACTATTCGAACCTTTGTGTCTAAAGCCGAGAAGCCTGCGAGGATTCTGCCTTCGCCATGACCGTTCGATACACCTGCGCCATATGCTCGCCGTGGGAGTCCCAGGTGCAATTTTTGGCCTGCTTTAGCGCACCTACACTCAGCACCTGATGACGCTCGGGGTCCAGCGCAAGCCTGTGTATTTCCGCGGCAAGCCTAGCTGCAACATCGTTGGGGTTGGTTACCGGGATCTTGACTCCACATTCTTCTGTTATTACGTCGCGCACCCCTTGATGATCCAATCCGATTACCGGTAAACCCTGGGAAATCGCTTCTA
>JANMNR010000566.1:0-4783 GCA_031368325.1 Pirellula sp. | reverse complement strand
GAAACGATTTCGCTGGCTTGAACTGAAAGGGTCGAGCCTCGCCGACTCGTTCGAGAAACTCCTTGTCCCAAAGGATTTTGCAGAGCGTTGCAACGGTCGTGTAAGTCAGATTCCGGCCGCGACTCTCCAATGCATCTCGAGCATCTTGGGCTGACAACTGCCCGCTGGCCCAAAAGACATGCATCACTTCCAGTTCCCGCTCGGTCAACGCCTCGGTTGGCGGCCTATTCATCGCAACTCCCTCCATGGTTGGAACTTCACTGTGTTTGGCTTGCCAAATTTGCTTTTCCCAATTTGGTTATGCAAATATAACAAGGTAATTTGAATTGGAGCAAGAGGAGAACGAAAAATTGTCGTCAAAGCTGACCGGGTTTGATTCGACACCGAGGGCAAAGCAAAAAACATCGAACAGCAGGCTACCAGAGTGCAACTTGGCTTATACTCTGTCGCTCCAAATTCCTCCCGGTAACCTTTTGCCCTTCCCCGAGCGAGAAAAATCATGAAAGTTGTTTTGATGACCCTTTGCAGGCTAGCAGTCTGCACTACGTTACTGTTTACGTCAGTCGCAATAGCTCAAGTTGAAGACTTTGACTCCATCAAGCTGTACACACTAAAGAACGCAAGCGGCATGACCGTCAAAGTGACCAACTATGGTGCCATCATCACTTTGATCGTCGTTCCAGATCGAGCCGGCAAAATGGCAGATGTTGCGTTAGGCTATAACCGCGTCGAAGACTATATCAATGCGGTCGACAAGCCATACTTCGGTGCAATCGTGGGGCGTTATGGCAATCGCATCGCCGGCGGTAAATTCTCG
Source organism: Pirellula sp. (assembly GCA_031368325.1). GTDB lineage: Bacteria > Planctomycetota > Planctomycetia > Pirellulales > Pirellulaceae > JBKCUI01. The sequence goes on along the minus strand of JANMNR010000566.1, from coordinate 3,966 downwards.
CTCGATGGCGAGACTTACTCTGTGCTCAAGAACAACGGCGACAACCATCTCCACGGCGGTGCAATCGGTTTTGACAAGGTCGTTTGGGACGCGAAGTACGATCAAGCGAAGAACATGATTGAACTTTCTTATCTTGCTAAAGACAAAGAGGAAGGCTATCCAGGCAACTTGCAGTTGAAAGTTACCTACACTCTGACGGACAAAAACTCGCTCGTCGTCGATTACGTTGCCACCACCGACAAAGCGACGCCGGTGAATGTAACTCAGCACACGTATTTCAACCTCAAGGGCGAAGGCGAAGGAACGATTCTTGATCACGAGCTGATGCTAAATGCCAAGAAGTTTACGCCGGTTGACAAAGGGATGATCCCTACCGGTGCAATGCCTGACGTCGCAGGTACGCCTTTTGACTTTATCAAGGCCAAAACGATCGGACGCGATATCGGTAAGGGGAGTGAGCAGTTGACGTTTGGTCTTGGCTACGATCACAACTGGGTTCTGGACAAAGGCGGAAAAGATGGCGAGCTAACGATGGCCGCTCGTGTTTACGAACCAACCAGCGGCCGTGTCATGGAGGTGCATACCACCGAACCGGGCATTCAGTTTTATTGCGGGAACTTTCTCGATGGCCGACTTAAGGGAAAGTCTGGAAAGGCCTACGTCCATCGAGGCGGTTTCTGTTTAGAGACTCAGCACTATCCGGACAGTCCCAATCAACCAAACTTCCCTTCGACCATCCTGAAGCCGGGCAAAGAACACAAATCCCAAACCGTGTTCAAGTTTTCGGCCAAGTAGCTCCAAGCTCCAAGTAAGCACCAATATATAAGATTTCGAACAAAATGAATGAACATGGATGAACAAGATGTGCAGGATGATTTCAATTCGCTGATCGACAATCATCCTGTAAATCCTGCGAATCCATGTTCGTTTCCCCGGTCGTGTCGAAGGGTGATGGTTCGGCCAGTTTACTTAAGTACAGGTGCTTAGTCTCATGCAGAAATACGTTTTATCTTTGTGTTTGTTTCTACTGGTTGCTTCCCAAGCAACCGCTGCGGATCAACCCAACATCCTTGTGGTTCTTGCTGACGACTTGGGCTACTCGGACCTAGGGTGTTACGGTGGCGAGGAGGGCATCCGGAATAGCGGGCAAAAATATGGTTGGGCAAAAACATGAAGGGAACAAAAATGCCTTTAATCTTCAATCAAATCGGAACATTGTCTTGTGACTCTCAATTACCCTAACCTGCGGAAGAACCGAATCAGTCTCGCAATTTTTGCCCGCACATTTTTTGCCTATGTAAGGGAATCGCAATGACAAATAACTTCCTCCTGCGCTTTTTCGTCACCGCATGTCTTTCGATTTTGGTCACGACCTGTTCTGCGCAGGAGATCGCCGATACAACCCGTGTTTCGTATTCAGCGAACCGTCCAAATATCGTGTTGGTTTTCATTGACGATATGGGTTGGGGGGACTTCTCGTGCTTTGGCAACCGCGATGCAAAGACGCCGAACATTGATCGACTTGCGACCGAAGGATTGCGGTTCGAGCAGTTCTATGTCAATTCACCGATTTGCTCGCCATCGCGAACCGCCATTTCGACCGGGCAGTATCCGCATCGCTGGCGAATCACATCGTTTTTAAACAATCGAGAGAACAACGAAGAGCGTGGTATGGCTCAGTGGCTTGATCCGCGGGCACCGATGTTGGCTCGTTCACTTCAGAAGGCTGGCTATGCCACGGGTCACTTCGGAAAGTGGCATATGGGTGGGCAACGCGATGTCAATGATGCACCGCCCATAACAGACTATGGCTTCGATGAGTCGCTGACGAACTTCGAGGGCATGGGCCCCAAACTGCTACCGCTCACGTTACGTCCAGGGCAAGAGAAACCCGCCCGCATCTGGGATGCGGCCGAAAACCTTGGCGAGGGCTACCGATGGATGCTTCGATCCGAGATCACAACCGGATTTGTGGATACCGCGATTCCATTCATCGACAAAGCCGCCGTGGCCAAAAAACCATTCTACATTAACCTCTGGCCAGACGACGTGCATGGTCCGCACTGGCCGCCTGTGAAGACATGGGGCGATGGTTCAAAGCGGCAACTCTATCTTTCTGTGCTCGAGTCGATGGACAAGCAGCTAGGAAAGCTGTTCGACCGAATCCGAAATGACTCGGCGTTGAAAGACAATACGTTGATTCTTGTTTGTTCGGACAACGGGCCCGAACCCGGCGCTGGCACAGCAGGACCATTTCGTGGGCACAAGACGCAGCTATACGAAGGGGGCATTCGTTCGTCATTGGTTGCATGGGGGCCAAAGATCTTGAAAAAGCAGGGATTTGTGGAAACGGAATCGGTGTTCTCTGCGATCGATCTCGCTCCGACGCTACTTACTTTAACGGGTACGCCGTTTCCTGATGGCGTCAGCTTCGATGGTGAAGCATTGATGGACACTCTGTGTGGCGTTGGCGGCTCGCGCGTAGCTCCGATTTTCTTTCGACGCCCTCCTGACCGCGACACGTCGTATGGCGTTGATGATCTTCCTGACCTCGCTGTTCGAAGTGGTTCATGGAAACTCCTGTGTGAGTACGACGGTTCTGAGGCCGAACTCTACAACTTGAAAATCGATCGTTCTGAGTCAAAGAATGTCGCAGCCGAAAACCCGATGGTTGTTGCTGAGTTAACTCAGTCACTCATCGCTTGGCACAAAAGCATGCCGCCCGATAATGGCGCGACAACCATCGACCGTAACGCCAAGCGGAAACAGAAGTAGTTCGATTTCACTGATGAAGGGAATAAGGCACTCGTTCGCCGTCTTTTGGATTGTTTGGATGAGTGCGCACAATAAGTCTCGTCGCTGCGAAGTGAGTCGACTACAATTCTCAGGTTCCCGGCTCATCCAAATGCAACGCAAAGATCTTGCTCCATGAAATGCCTGTTCGCTTTTTTGATGACGCTGTGCTTAACAGTAGATGCCTTGGCCGATGATCGCATCACACTCGAATATGCTCCATCGCCGGTCGCGAATCCGTTGAAAGGGTTGGTGCCCTATGCGAGTGACACGAATGTTCACTTTCCGCACTCCCTGGAATTCAGCTACCTCGGTTTCGCTGACCTAGTGAAGGGCTATGACGAATTCGACTGGCAGCCTATGGAGAAGTTACTGAATACGATCTCCGGACGAGGTCATCAGTCGGTGTTGCGGATCTATCTGGAGTATCCTGGAAAGACAAATGGCATTCCAACGTTTCTGATCGACGATGGTCTCAAGGTTCATCGGTATCTCAACACAAATACGCATCCCTTTCCTCCAGCGAAGGTTGAGACGCCGGATTACGAGGCCCCGAATCTTCGTCGAGCGTTGAAGAATTTCATCGTGGCATTCGGAAGGAAGTACGACGGCGATGTTCGAATCGGCTTCATCACCGCAGGAATGTTGGGGACGTGGGGAGAATGGCATACTCATCCAAAGAACGAGCTCTTTGCGTCGAAAACGGTGCAGGCTGAAGTGATGGATGCCTACACCGCCGCGTTCAAGGTCACGCCCGTTCTATTGCGATATCCGGCCGGCCAAGATACGTGGGGGAAAGCGTCCAATTCAGAACGTCCGTTTGGCTATCACGACGACTCGTTTGGCTGGGCGACGCTCGACACGGGCAAAAAAGACGATAGCTGGTTCTACGTGCCGGCTCTGAAACAAGCGGGTTCAGCAGCCGTGGAAAAATGGAAAGCTCATCCGATCGGCGGAGAAATTCGTCCCGAAGCCTGGGGCAAAGTCTTCGACGAAAAACCTGACGACACGCGCATTCAGGACTTCCGCAAATGTGTCGACGAGACGCATGTCTCCTGGTTGATGGACTCGGGCATGTTCCAAAAGAAACCGATCGAACTCCGCAAACAACGGGCTGAAATCGAAGTCCGGCGCATGGGATATGAATTCCATGCTACAGCCGTCCGCACCTCG
>JANMNR010000536.1:0-12992 GCA_031368325.1 Pirellula sp. | reverse complement strand
CCAGTAGCTGCTTATTGGCTTCGACTCGCAATTTTCACTGGTCGCGTGAATTGATTGAGGCTGAGTTGATGCGCATGCTTGGGATTCGCAAAGTGCTATGGGTAGATGGAGGTGCATTGGCCGGGGACGACACAGACAGCCACATCGATCAGCTAGCCAGATTTATCAGACCCGGACTGGTCGTTGCAGCGGTATCCTATTCGAGCAACGACAGCAATGCGGATAAGCTAAACTTGCAACGCCAACATCTCATCGAGATGACGGACGCGGCTGGTCGGCCGTTGGATATTGTTCCGTTGACCACACCACCGCCCAGACTGATCCAGGGGAAACGAGTACCGGAGAGCTACTGCAACTTTTACATCGCGAACGAAATCGTCATTATGCCGACATTTGGATTCCGCGAGACGGATGACTTGGCCGCCGGCATCCTGCAAGACTTGATGCCAGAACGGCGAGTGATTTGCCTGGACGCATCCGATTTCATCTGGGGATTAGGTGCATTCCACTGTGCAACCCAGCAACAACCCGAAGTACAAGAATAATGCGGCCGGTGTAGCTCGGCACCCCCTGCCGTCGAAATCAAGAAAGATCGGCTGCCAATACGAATCAATGAGGGGCTGCCCCCTTTTGATGCGACTCACCGCTTGGTTCTGCTCGGCCAAGTGTGCGCGATCTCTGAGGGGTGTTGCGGATCCGGCAGCATCGCGCCTAGATCAACTATCAGTCGACTCCCTCGCCCAAGTCTGCCATCTTCGTACTGAAAAGCACGACCTTTGTGGTCAATACCGTGTGAACCATCAAACATAGCACTGCATTGCTGAGTTGGAGCAAGGATTTGCTCAGATGCCCCCTTGCCAATCCGTCGTCGATTAACGGAAAAACCTTTTGGCAGTTCGTCCTTGGTACTGTTGCGCTCCCAGTACGGACAATCGATGATAAGGTTTTGGTTGTCCAGGAATTCAACTCGACCAGTCCATGTGTCGGCTTCGGGCCACAATGCCAAAGCCGTTAACCATGGAAGCCTGCTTATGGCGGTCCACGCATAATCAACGCCACGAGTTTTGGGGCCATGGTACTTGGTGGCGAAGTAAGCAAACAACATGCCGTCTGGTGATAAGCTACAGCGGTCTTCATAAATCCGCCCGTGAAACCATGAACCGGGAACGATTGTGTCGTCCAACGTGTTCCATGCAAGCAGTCGCACCCATTTGGATGGACCACGTCGCAATATAGCCGCCATGCTGGATGCTGATGAAAACTCAATGTGAATTCTCGGAGTCAAGTTGGTATCTTTTCTTGAGGGAACGATCGATTGTCTTCATTGCATGCCCTTCTCATAGATAACGACGGTCGCGGTAGCATGTTGCAAAACGCACAGTTAGCAAGTGGGTGCAATTCGTGTGTGGAAACGAATGATGGCAGTCAGGGCAAGGAATGATAGGGGCCTCGACAATACGATCGATTACCTCTGGAATGGGATTCGATGCAGTCCCGTGTCCTCCGCTATCAGTCGTCTTCGGATTCGAACTCAAGAAAGGCGGTCGCAAATCCGTCGGGCCTTTGGTCTTCGAAGTTATCGTTCTCTTGATAGTATTCTCCGAATTGTTCCTTTACGTATTCCTTCATTTTAGGCTTGTTGCAGTATACACCTGTCTCATCCTCAACAATCCAAATGTCGCACATCGCCTTGAGCGGTTTGACGAGTTTGGTAAAGGATGGATCAGATTCAGTACCGCCCCAATATACACCACCCCAAATACTAAGTTTTAATTGCACATTCTTGATCCCAAGTGCTATTTCTATCTCGATGTGCGTCAGTCGAAACGGCTTTCTACCTATGATCGCAGTTCGTTCGGCTTGGTCCTCGTCGAGGATGTTGTCCGGTTTGCACCAGACACCTGAATCAAACTTAATTGCACGTCCCTTCGGTTTCAATTTGAGTTTGATGTCTTTTTCTGGTCGAAAGCCATCAACACCGGAAAAGTGGTTGTTACTGATTGGATAGATCGGCAACTGAAAGGCTACAGACTCAAAATCGATCGTTGCTTTCCGATCCACCTCGGCATTGTCAATCTTGTATTCAGAATGATCCAAGCTGCTGACCAAGTGATTGAGTAACGTGCGACTGCTGCTTGCTTTAAAGAGGTAGATGTAATTCGTCTCGTCGCCATATCCCATTTTGATTTGTCCGCAGGAAGACACTGAGGTTGTTAAGTAAAATGGTGGTGTCCGGCCAATATCCAATTGGCATCCTTTGCATAACCGTATACAACTCGAAGCCCACACGCAAGCCGTCAAATCCCTATACTAAGGCCAACAACTGGATGGCTGTTGGGCGGAAACCACCCGCCCGGTTCGGAGGGTGGGGAAACAAATTTCCAATGCGGTTTCGCTACGCCCATCCATCAACGCTATTTCAGAAACGTCCGTTCTGTCTCTTTCAACAACATCCTCGATGCAAAACCAAAAATCGACCGATCGCTCCATTGATCCTGGCTGGCTCATCGATGCACCTGAGCGAATGCTCTCCTGGGGGCGCAACGCTGACCGCAACGCCAAGGATGCCGCCACGCTTCGTCAATACATTTACATGCAAATGGCTGCTTCGGATTTGGTGTTGGATGAAGAAGCCAGACTCAAAGTCGACTTACCCGAAGGTCTACTCGCTAATCTTGAGGAAAAGAATCGACTCCTGTCGTTGCTCAAAGCACCCATCGACTTGCGCATTGAAGCGTTCCTTGCAAGCCATTTCGCTGAGTTCAAGTTAGACACACCATTGCAATTGCCATCGATGACGCTGGTGCTGGATCATCATGGGCTTGCAAGGCAGCTCAGTTTGCCCGATGGCGGCGAGCACTTTGAGAATGAATTACTCAGCTCCTATCGGGTCGCCAACGGAGTCCTTCACAATCCGCGTGCCGACAGACGTACGACGCAGGGAACGTTTCATGTGACCGAAGGCGGATTGCCAATCGCCGGGGATAAACGCAGCGTGCCAAAAAACGTCTTCGCGAAATTGTTTCAGCATGCCGTCACGCCGCCCGATACTTACCTCGAATTACCCTTTACCCAGGCCAACTCTGTTCCGGCTAAGACGTTTGTTTCTCTATTACTTCGTCCGCTAGTGTGCCCGGCAGTGCCTGGATATTGCGAACACAAGACAATGGAGATCCGTTTCTTTGCACCAGGCGGCCTGGTTAGCAATCTCGATTTTGTTGAATCTATTTTCGGAAACTCAGGTGACCCGCTCGTTCCAGAAAACGATGCAGCTCTGGATTGTATGCACTGGACCGGGCATACCGGTTGCGTCATCCTCGCACCGCATCTTGTCCATTTAACCAAAGAGTACCTCGGCCTGCCACACATCTCCAAAGCGACGGAACTCCAGATTCGCGACCGCATGTGTTGGGAGGATCCAGCCGAAAAATACAACGATGGCCAAGCGTTCAAGATCACCTGCCGCACGAGCGATGGCGTTATCGTGACTCTCATTGCGGACAATTACTATGGCTATTGTAAAAAGGAAGTGAAGACGCAAATCAGCTTCGCCGCCAATTTGCTCGGCAACGTCGAAGAGGAACATGCTGGCGGTACGCTTGCCTTTGTCTCCCATAACCTAGGCGAAGAGTTTCAATGGAACTCACGTCGATACAATGGCCGGGCGTTCTCCGACGTCGTGCGCGAGTACTCCGATTTCATCGATATCAAACCGGACGGCTACGGTATCGACAGACTACACCCAAGCCTAGTCTATGTTCCAGAGAATGCGTTGGCATCTCTCTTTGACCGAACCATTCGATGGTCTCGCGATGACCAGGATTACTCCATATCGTTGGAGCAAAACAAAATCTACATGGCCCCGAGTGGCTACAAAGTCCAAATGGAAAAGCATCCTTGTGCTCCTTCCTGGCGATTGATCGGAACTGGGGGCGAAGGGACCGTTTGCCACAAACCTTGTACGGTCAGCGGTGGCGGCAAAAGCGAAATCAGCAAATCGCTTCGGGACTACATGCAGGGTGGTCCGATCTTTGTTGCCGATATCGACACCGACTTCCGTCAGCTTCAAGAGATTTTCGAGCGAGACTACTCCGACCGATGGCGAGAGGATTCATCGGAGAAGCCAGACTATACCAGTCGAGATAGCCGCAAGGTGCTCGATCCAAATCGAACCCTCGGCAGCGTTATCAAACTGCTCACACCCTCTCGCGAATACACCGAATCGTACAACAAATGGCTGAGCAGCATCCCAACACATCTGTACGCCATGGCTTTTATCATCAAGCGCTTTTGCAAGCCGGAGTGGAACGGCAATTGGCGAGACAAATTCGGCGTCGATGTCGTCAACGGTGACAACGGGCACGAATTAAAGTACGGAAACCGAAAACTGGTCGGCATGTATTTGCGAGTCGGGCTTGATCCGCTCGGACGCTGGCGAATGTACAAGCTGCGTCAAGATTTTGCCGCCGCCGAGAAGATCCAATTAGAAGACGATATCACCGCCAGCGTTGTCGTTCCAAAACGATTCTTGCCGACGTTGCCAGAAACGTTGCCGAATGCAAGCGACCGCAGTTACAAGTTTGTCGCAAATTGCGAGTATCGACTGTTTCAGCGACCGGACGATGCGGTCCACCGCGGATTGGACAAGCAGACGGAACTCGACATGGCGGACGTCGGCAATTTCTTTTGCAACTTTGAGCCTCTCACGCGCGACAGCGTAAGCGAAGAGATCGCCAACATCATCGACTTCGAACAATACACTGCACCGATGCAAAATCGCATGAATGCGTTCATTGCTAGTAAGCAGTCGTATGTGGTTTCGTCTGCACAACCGCGCTTGGTGGACGGGAAACCCTCCAAGAACCCACGTTACCTGCAAGACCGAACCGATTTGCAAGACCCTTTCGATCGCTACGTGGCTTACCGAGGTATGCAGCTATATCGTGGAACCCCAGCGGGAGAGAGCGTCCCTGCTCCAGTCAACGCAATTCTTTCTGGGCGTCGCAATAACCCGCCGGAACTCAAGGCTGGGATCCGATCCTTGGCGGTGTTCAGCCCGATTCACTACCAGGAGCTGCCAGAACTGATTATGGACTATGTCTGTTCGCTAACAGGCAAGAGCCCATCGACTACTGGTGCAGGGAGCGAGGGAGCGCTGACCAAGGGGCCGTTCAACGCACTCAATATGGTCTACGACTTGAACACCTCGATCGTCAGTATGATCCTGACCGGGCTCGGCGGTTTCAGCACAGCGGCAGGACACATTGGGCCTGAGATAGAAGTTGGGCATGACATCAGTATGTTCGTACCTGAAATTTGGTGCCGCCTACGGCCCGAGGAACGTGAGCCTGCATTTCTTATGAAGGAGGGACTGCTGGAGAAGATCGAGGACTTTACTCACAATGGAGTTGCGATTCCGGCAAGTCGGCTGGGCTATCGAATCACGGCACGATTTGTGCGCCGTTACTTTGGCCGTGTGTTTGATAATCCGGGCAAGGTATTTGATGAGCGAATTTTATGCCCGGAAAAGCAGGACATGGAGTCATTTGCGGACGGGATTTTGCACATCGCAGAAGCTCAAAAGCGGGTGGCTGAGATCTATTTGACGGACGGCAGTTTCAAGATTGCGTGTCCACCGCTGCAAGCGATTCTTAAGATTATGGCGGAGGGTAAATGGAATGGAATGGAGCTTCATGCGCCCGAGGTTCGCGCTATGTTTACGCGGGAGAACTTAATTGCCAGCACCTGGTACGCCGCGAGACTGGCGGCCAAGCAACGGGTAGACCAACGACTTTGGAAACGGCATGTCGAATACTTGACTGAATACTGCGGTCGTCCAACCCATTCGGCGGTGACGATAAGATTGAGCTTGCTCCACAGACTCAGTCATGCAAAAAAACATCTTGAGCTTTGCAGCCAATCGGACTACCGCGAAACGCTGTTCGGAACTCTCGGTGTCGATCCCTCGCTGTAGCTTTCTAAGGCGAGCGGTAGCATTGCTAATACCGAGAGGGCGAGGCTCCTGCCGATTCAAAGCCAAGCGAGGCAGGAGCCGCATCTTAGGGTTTCCTGAACAAAATCGAAAAGAGAGACTTAATTTTCAATGGCGGTTGTTTTGAATACAGAACGCCTAACTTTGCGAGAGTTTTCTCTCGGTGACGCTTCGTTCATTGTTGTGCTGGTCAATTCACCTGGTTGGATACAATTCATTGGCGATAGAGGGATCGCAACGGTTGGGGATGCAGAGCGGTACTTGACTAACGGGCCCCTACAGAGCTACGCGTCCAACGGTTTCGGGCTGTGGTGTGTTTGCCTGAGTCCCAATGAACAACCCATCGGAATGTGTGGCCTTTTACAGCGGGAGAGCCTTGCACAAATCGATCTCGGCTTTGCGTTCCTGCCCACACACGCGGGGCAAGGCTACGCATTGGAAGCAGTCACCGGAACGGTTCAGTATGCAAGGGAGCGACTGGGTGCAGAAGTGTTGCTGGCCATTACCGTTCCGGAGAACATTCGCTCAATCCGCTTGCTAGAGAAAATTGGATTTCGTTTTGAGCGAGTACATCGAATGGATACAGAGGACTTGCAGGTTTATTCGCTTCGTCCAATCTAGACGACACGGAACACATCAACGGCTAGGTCAGCAGTTCCTACCGGTTGGAGGTCGTCGTTGTAATTCCCAATTGGTTCAGTGCGCTACCGTTGTTTCTGATTTTCGCGATGCTCGTTTCCAGGTCGAAAAACTGTTTGGAGAGACGCTCTTTTTCCTTTTCCAATCGTGTCGTTAGCGCGTCCGAGCGACTTGTTGATATTTCGATTGTTTTTTGCAATGTCTTGCTTCGATTAACCAGCACGCTCCCCTTTTCTCCTACCACGGTATCCAAAACAGCCTTGGCTCGGACTGCGAATCCTGTCTTGTCTTTCGTGAGAAAGTCTTGAATGTCGGTCAGGTTGGTCTCAATTGCTTTTGATAGTTTAGATTTATCGAACTGGAGCTTTCCTTTGTCGTCTAAGCTTACGCCCAATTGTTCAAGCGATTGGATCTTGCCCGATGCGAAGCTCCGCTGCTGAACCAATCGCGCAAGCGACTGTTCGACTCGCAATACTTCCGTCGAACCGAACAGTTGCCCCGTAGATTTATTTTCTGCGTCGAACGATGTTTCTTTAGCAATCTTGTCTCGGACCTTATTGAATTGGTCCACAAACAACTGCAGATTCTTTTCGATGCTGTTGTTGCTTACAGCCACGGTGATGTCGATGGGATCGTTCGATACCCCTTTGGCAGTGAGCGTTAAGCCGGTTATCGCTTGGTTGAATGTGTTGTTCGAGGAACGCACCAGCGTCCCGCTTCCCTCCCCGCCCGTTCCACCGGACCCCACCGAGATGATAGCGTCTCGCGCAATTCCGGATGAGTTGATACTGAGCCCCACGGCTTCACCCTCGGCGACAACGCGGCCAATTTCGCCACTGGCACGCGAGGTGAAAAGCAAGCGTACCGTCGAGGGCCCCGAGGTTAACAGCGACGCGGTAAGCGGGCCGTTGGAGGTGTTCAATCTCTCGGCAACTTCAGAAAGCTTTTCGGTACCCAGCAACTTCAATCGAAAGGTTTGCGATCCGTTAATCTCTTGACGCAACGGGCCGGAATAATCCTTGCCGGTTCCTCGGACACCGAGATCCAATGCGGACTGGCCACTACCGACGTCGGCGATGGTAAATGTTCCCGTCCCCGTTGAGGTATCGCTCAAAACGATCCCGTCACCATCGTCGTTCAGGCGAGCGTTTACGCCGATGTCCGTATCGTTTATGGCTTTGATTGCATCGCCGACAGTCGTTGCGGATGCGGAGGACAGGTTGACTGTCTTTTGAACACCGGCTTTGTTAGTAACAGTAAAGGAACCGAGGCGTACGCCTCTACCCTGATTGAGACTCTTTAGCTCAGTGGCGTCACTGATGTACTGTGTTCCGAGCGAGTTGCTATCGACGGTGTTTTGAGCCGCATTGACGACCAGCTTCAACTTGGTAGCGGAGTTGTTTGAGTCGTTGTCCGCGACAATCAAGTTGCTGGAAGTCGAACCAGTGACATCTTGCAGGACTATGCCAGTTCGAGATTTGTTGAGTGCGGCCGTTACTCCAGCGCTGCTGCTATTGATCTTGTCGATCACATCGCGAAGACTGACGGAGCCCGTTAGATTCACATTCGTAATGGTACCAGCACGGTTGGTAATAGAAAGCGACTCCGGGATTCCGATGCCTTGCCCACCTTTGAGCGACGAAAGCAATGGACCCTGCAATGGACCCTGAACACGAATTCCTGAGATTGTGCCGCTTGAGCCACTCGCACCGGTAAATCCCAATTGATCGGCCAGTTTGCCGGTTGCGGAAAAAGTGCCCGAACCTGTCGTCTTATCGATCAATTCAAAACCGGACCCATCGGACTTGATGCGTGCCTCGATTTTGTTCGAGTTGCCCGTGTTGATGTTGGTGAGCAATTGTCCGACGGACGTGGGTTTATTGGTCAGATTTGCATCGATTGTCAAAGTCGAACCATCGCGCAACGTTAGCGAGAGCTCATTGCCCGCGACAAACGCAATGCCGCGATTATCACGCAGGGTGGACAGTCGCGTGCTTTGGCCAATGAAGTTGATGTCGTCGCCTGTGGCAGTGGCAGAATTGACGTTGATTCCGCTGAGTCCCAAGTCCACTGCAGTGCGTCCATCGCCAATGTCCTCAACGATGAGGTTCGATGTGGTTTGTCCCGTAAGGTCGCTTAGTACAATTCTGTCGCCGCTGGTCTTGGCGGAAACTCGTAAGCCAGAGGTGTTGTTGATGGCTTTCAGGACATCGTCCGTATTGGCGGCAAAACGCAAGTCGACTTCCCGGCTAGCGCCAGTCCGGTCGGTGATCCGGATTTTGCCGCGCGCGATGCCGGCTCCGCCGCGGAGGTCATCGGTCGAAGAGCTTGCGTCGACAAAGCCACCAGTGCGAACAACAATCTCTCCGGCCTGCAGTGTATCGCTGGCACTGGTAAACGGATTACTCGATGCGGTCGAGGTTTGGGCTGTTTGCAAGGATTGGACGGAGTAGTTGCCAGCGGCGGGTGAGCCAGCGGTATTAACCGATACGACGTCGGTCTTGCTTGAGGTCGCGGTCGTACTCCCTAGATTCGCGGCTTTGCCCAGTCTGTCAGTTTGAAGCTGAATCCCGATCGTAAGAGCGGTGAGCTCGTTGATTGCGACCTGCTGTGACTGAAATGTTTTTATGCGAGCATTTAGTCTGTCGCGGGGCTGTGCCGAGATGGCCAGTAATTGGTCGACGGTGGATTGGATATTGAGGCCCGTGGTTAGGCCGACGTTTGATTGGATTCTGCCCATAGTGAACAATTATGACACTAGAACGTGTCGCTCAGGATTATCGCAAGGGATTTTCCGCCAAATTACAAATGCATGAGGTTGTTATCGGCACGTGTTTCGCTTGATCTTTCTAGATTCGATCAAGCAAGTAAAAAGGCGTGCCAGAAATTTCTTTATGGCACGCCTTTTTTTACTTTTGATTAAAGAACCCGAGTCGCAATTATCGCAAGAGCGAGAGAACCGATTGCGAGCTTTGGTTGGCGATACCCAACACACTCGTACCGGACTGAACCAGGATTTGAGCACGTGTCAAGTTGGCGGATTCCTTGGCGAAGTCAGCATCTCGAATCGAGCTTTGTGCTTCGTTCAAATTGGTCAACGTGTCGTTCAGAGAAGCTGTATTGCTGTCTAGAGCCGTTCGTTGAAACGCACCCAATCGACCGCGAAGCGTTGTTACTTTGCTGATAACCTGATCCACGATTGCCGAGGCGTTCGTAACGTCTTTGGTCAATGAGCTGCTACCGCTGCTGGCCAATTCGAAAAGCTTGCCGTTGACACCACCGATCTTGGCGGTGTTCAAGCTGGTAATACCTAGTCGAGCTTGTTGGTTGCTAACAACGTCCGGTCCGAGTTGGAACTGTGCACCACCCCCGGTGATGTTGAAGTTGACGGCCGTCGACGAACCATCTGCTACGATGAGCTTCAAGTTAAGTGTCGAGGTGCTCAAGCTGATCTGGTTTCCTTTGCCAGTTGCAATGGTTCCGTTAATCGTCGCTTGCACATCGGTGCCAACCGCACGTGGACCGCCGCCCGCGGCAATCGCACTACCGAACGTTCCTCCAACACCTTCGCTGATGACCTCAACGCCGACAACTCCGTCAGAGCCGTAATTCGTGCTAGACAGTTCAAGTTTACTGGTGCCGGTGTTGAACACGGCAGCAATTCCAGTCGAGTCCTTGAGCAGATTAATCGACTGAACGATATTAGCCGTCGTAGCGCCCTTTTGGAACTTAAACACTTCCGAACCGTTTCCACCTGTCAACTGGAAAACAACGTCTGCTGCTAACCCACCACCTGCAATTCCATTTTGGAGTGATTGAACAGCTGGTGCCGATTCGCTGTTGGCTTTGTACAGTCCGTCGCCATTGCTGGTTGCAGATACGGCCCCAGTGTAGAGACCACCCGTCCCCGTGGAAATTGCTGCTGCGATGTCCGACAAGCTGGTGTTGCCTGCGTTGTTCACCCTTACAAGGATGTTACCTGCGACAAGCGACGCGACAGGAGCGCCTGTTGTCACAGCAGCATCTTCTTGAAACGTTACGGTGACGCCGTTCGCTGTAACGCCTGTTGCTGCAGCGCTGATCACGAGCGAATCTTTGAGGCCGGAGGCGTTGGTCGTGCCGCCTGCTAGTGGGTCAGTTCGAGTTGTGAAGTCAGCGTCGGATCCGGAGGCGACGAACTTCGAACCACCGTTGCTAATGTCCGAAACCGTAAACACGCTGCCAGCACTAGCTGTGATTGCGTCCGCAACGTTTTGAATCGTTGCATTGGCAGCGACGATCACTCGCAGTTCATTGCTCGCGGCGTCGTACGATGCCGATGTGGAAGCACCTTGCGAGAACTTGACGTCCGTCGAATTTCCGAGCGATCCATCAGCCAAGCCACCGTCGACAGCGGTCAACTTGAATGAACTCTTGGCGATCGTGTCTGAACCGCCGGTCAAGGAAGCGGCATTCGTCGTGATATCGGCGGTCGCAATCTTGTAGTTGTCGAATCTAGCGTCGGTCGCAGAGAAATCGGATCCGGCATTGATTTGATTAACAACGTCGGTAATGGTCGCATTTTTGCCCACAATGACGTTCAATTTGTTGTTCGCAACGTCGTAGCTGACACTAGTCGACGCACCGGCTGCTGCCGCAGTGAAAACGAGCTGGGTGCTATCGCCCTTGAGTCCGTCGGCCGCCCCGCCATCTTTGGCGGTGAGTTTGAAGCCGGGTCGTGCTGCACCGGATACAACCGTGTCGACACCCGTAGTGCTGGTTGACAACAAAGCGGAAGATGCAGAACTTGTACCGGATAGTGCACCTGAGGAACTATCCGTCAGAACAAACTGGCCCGACAGCCCCGCATTGATTGCTGTGAAGTTTGCTGAAACAGATGCACCGGTGTCGATCTGCAAAGATACCGTATTGTTTGCGGCATCAAAGGTAGCGCCAGCAGCGGTCGTGCCGTATGTGTAGGTAAACGTCGTTGCTTTGGCCCGAGCACCATCAAACGACCCACCTGCCACGGCGGCGATATCTGCTGACAACCCGCCAGCACCTACCGCAACACCCGTCACAGCGGCCTGTGTTCTGGTCGTTGCAACCGCGTCAACACCACCGGTCAAGACACCCGTCCTGATACCAGCGTCGCCGGAAGCAACATTGGTCGAATTTCCGGCCGATAGGGTGAAATTCGTGTTAACGCCGGCAAGAGCGTTCAAGGCAGTGACCGCAGTCGCTGCAGTCGCACCCGTGGTCAAGTTCAGGTTGAGTGTGTTTGTCGCGGAATCGTACGAGCCTGTCGTAGCACCACTTGAAGTTGTGATTTTGACAGTCACGCCATTGCCAGTCGCCCCATCGACCGCTGATCCATCCTTTGCAGTAATCTTGAACGCTGCTCCGCTGTCCAAAGTCAACGTTCCGTTGGCTTCGACAAATGCAGTCGTCGAGTTTGCAAGAATCACGTTTCCGGTCGACTCGGCACCAGGAGTGTACGACGAGGCGAAATTGATGTTGCCAGCTGCTTCTGCACCTACCGTTGAATCGGCGAAGTCAAACGTGGTACTAGCCTTTGCCGCTGCACTTGCCGATGGAACGGTTGCAGTCACAAGCGCTTTTGTCGCGGCCGAAGTAATGTTAACGTTGATGGCAACGCTGCCAGCTGCGCCCAAATTGGCAGAATCGATTTGAAGATCTTTTACCGTACTATATCCAGTCCCTTGTTGGACTTGGAAGTCTAACGAACCGTCCAAAAGGCGTCGGCCCTGAAAAGTGGTCGTTTGAGCGATTCGATTGATCGCTTCGAGTGACGAGTCGACTTGTAGCTGGTTAGCAGCGATTTCGTCGTCGCTCAGACCGCCCTTATTAGCAGCCTCGGTCACTAGGCCACGGATGTCGTTGAGCAGCGAACTAACTTGTCCGAGTGCGGAGTCAGCGGTGCCAATGATCTGATTGGCGCGTTGTGTGTTGGTTAGGGCTTTGCCAATGCTGGTGATGTCGCTTCGTAACGATTCGCTAGCGATCAGACCTGCTGGATCGTCCTTGCCGCTATTAATCTTCAAACCGGTGCTCAAACGAGTTAAAGCGGTCTGCAGATCGATGTTAGTTCGTTGAAGTCGGTTTTGTGCTGTGAGCGAGCTGACGTTGGTATTAACTCTTGTCATTTGCGAAAATCTCCCGAATGGATTGGTTTAAATCACCCTAAAAATTGATCAGGATGCGGCGTATGGAGACGCCATGTGTAAGTCCTAAGTTGAAACACGATGCATTTCATCCGAAAACCCACACGCTACCCTGCTGAACATCATTAGGGGTTGCTAGTGGCTGTGTCGGGAGTCTGATCAGGCCCTCTCAATCACACGGACTCGCAACAGTAGCA
>JANMNR010000507.1:0-25780 GCA_031368325.1 Pirellula sp. | reverse complement strand
ACGACTGCCAACACGCAAAGCTCCAAAATGCCCTTCCGCATTTGGGATAACCAAGTTGTATCCATGGTCGAATCCTCCATTGTTTGTTCGGTGTCGATCTTGAAGGTGGCTGAACCAAGTGAATAGCCACTACTGTGTTTCGCATGGTAGGTTTGTTTCTTGGGAATGTCAAAGAGAATATTTCGGAGAAATCGCAGCAGGTGGTTGGCCGCATCCGAAATAGTTACAATCGAGTAGAAATACGGTCGCTTCGGGAACTTTTCAGACGATCGGACATCCGAATCTGAAATCCCACCTGCCAAGAAGACAAACACGCATGGACTCCCCAACCACCAAAATCGAGCAATTGCTTAGCGGAATGCTGGATGGTGTCTTGTCCGAGGCCGAATCCGATGAGTTAAAGCTAGCGATGTTGAAAGATCCATCGCTTGAGTCGCAGCTGGAAAACCTTAGAGTTTTGCGTAAGTCATTGAGCGAGGGACGCGGGTCACAACGGCTTAAGCTGGATTTCGCCGGATCTGTCATGTTGGCCGCCAAAGAAAGAGCCGCAGCCATGGGCTTGGAGGCGCCAGCATGGGTTCTTCGCCCCGACGCCACAGAGCCATTCCAAAAAACTCTTGCTCCAAGTATCGATCCATTTCCATTGCGTCGTTGGATGTTCGCTGGCGGGTTATCGTTAGCTGCCAGCCTATTGTTTTTGTTTTTTTTCTTGCCGAACGCCCAGCAACCGGAGATTGCGTCTGCACCGGGAGTTCCTGGACCTCAAATTCTCGATGTGGAATCAGAAAAGATTGCAAAAAGTAGTTCTGAAGTTCTTTCAGCCTCAGTGGGTGTTGAAGCCAATATGGCTTCTGAATCAAAGCCGAACACATTACTTGCACAATCGGAGAATCCCCCGACATCTCAACGAGACGAGGTCCCTAGCTTGCCACCAGTCAAACCGTTAGAGTCCGTGGCCCGATTGGGAGATACCAAGCGGATTGATTCTGTACCGGAATCAAGAGCAACGGACACCTCATTGGGCGAGAAGAAACAAAACATTACGCTGACAATGCTCTTGGATTTTTCCATCGCTCCAGAGGCATATGAGGCCAAGGCGCTGGAAAAAATTCTCGATAAGTACAACATTGTTTACACCGATGAGCTAGTCCTTGACGAAGCCCAGCTCAAGATTTTAGAAGATTCTAACTATGTCGGTAACATGGACAACACCAAGCGTTTGCTGGAGCCATTGAACATTGACGATAGCCGGATACCAAAGATCGCACAGAAACAAAACACCGAAGACAAAATGGGTGTTTTGTTCCTAAAGTCCCGCGCGGAAAATCTGAGCATGGCCATGACCGAGATTTTCCGAAGCATTGAGCAGTTTCCCGATTGTGCCTTGGAAATATCCACCGACAAGTCCGTCAAAAAACTCGTAGCACAGTTGGGTTCTATTCAAGTGGCCGAATCGGCATCAGGGGTAGCGAAACGCCTTTCATTCGGAGGTGCCCAGGGCGAGGCTCCTTTCGCCGCGACTTCAGTACGGCGCAAACCAATGAGTCCCACCAACCGGGCGAAGTTTACTTCGCCCAACTCGGCTGTCCTAGGCCAGGACAAAGCTCAATTGTCCTACGCACTTTTCCTATTGCGACCTGTCAAAAAGTAGTCGTAGTAGACGGGCGTCGAAATTCAGAGCAGGAACTCTATTTGGTACGGATTTCCCTCGCATCTGGCAAATGTGCCCCGCCATTTGAAGGGTACTCTCTTTGTTCACATAACGGCGCGAGCCATGCCGCGAGAGTATACTGATACGTTTGTATCCCCGCTTTCGATGTTGTTCACACCATGCAAAAGACTCTCTGTGCGATCTTTGTCCTATGCCTCTCGGTTCCGCATGCAACTCATGCCGCATCCACGGATGAGACGGTAAACAACGATGTGCACATGCTTGTACCCGGCTTCGCAGTACAAAAACTGCCAGTCGGACTAACCAATCTCAATAACGTACGATATCGCCATGATGGTGTGCTGGTAGCGCTTGGCTATAACGGAAACGTCTGGTTGCTTCGCGACACCGATGGCGATGGCATTGAGGATAAAGCTGCGTTGTATTGGGACAACAAAGGTAGACTACTCGGCCCTATCGGCTTGGTTGTTGCACCATCGGGATATTCTCACGGTGCTGGCGTCATTGTGGCCTCCAAGGGCAAGCTTTCTATGTTGGCTGACACCGACGACGACGATGTGGCAGATACGGAAAAGATCATTGCAACTGGCTGGAAAGAAATCCCGCAAAACGTGGATGCGGTCGGAGTGGCTATAGCACCCGACGAGACGCTCTACTTTGCGCTTGGATGCGCCAACTACGCCAACGGCTACCAAGTCAACAAACAAGGCGTATCGGAGTTCGATCTGAACAGCGAACGGGGTACCATTCAACGGGTGTCGCCAGATTGGAGCAAACGCGAGACCGTATGTACTGGCGTTCGATTCCCAGTCTCGATGGATTGGAGTGACGAGGGACAGCTTATTACAAGCGAACAGGAGGGAGCAACTTGGCTGCCCAATGGCAATCCCTTTGACGAGCTTCTGCATATCGTGGAAGGCAAACATTATGGATTCCCGCCTCGGCATCCAAAGCACTTGCCGAATGTCGTCAATGAGCCAGCCATCTTCGAATACGCCCCACAACATCAATCAACCTGCGGAATCTTTTTCAACCGATCTGTGTTTGGCGGCCCAATTTTCGGCCCAAGAAACTGGGCAGGCAATGTATTCGTTTGCGGTCAATCGCGGGGGCAAATCTATCGAACGGAATTACTGCATACAGCGTTCGGATACGTTGCTCGCAACCAAACGATCGCCCGGCTCAACAAGTTGTCGGTCGACTGCACCGTGGCGCCGGATGGTTCGCTTCTGATTGCAACCCACTCTGGGCCTCCCGATTGGGGCACAGGGCCTGAGGGTGCAGGCACCATCTATAAGATTCGGTATGTCCATCCAGATGCTCCACAACCCACTCAAGTCTATGCACTTGGTCCA
Source organism: Pirellula sp. (assembly GCA_031368325.1). Taxonomy (GTDB): domain Bacteria; phylum Planctomycetota; class Planctomycetia; order Pirellulales; family Pirellulaceae; genus JBKCUI01. Next base: position 22,753 of record JANMNR010000507.1, on the reverse strand, counting down.
ACCGAAATTTGCGTTGCTCTAGATCGACCGCTCGATACAGAAGTCCTTCGCCGTTTCAATAAACAGGTCGAAGTCATCGGCGGCCCTTACGTCGAGGCTGGAGATACCTATAAGACCCTCGTTCCACCCTACGAAGCGGTTCGCGCCCAGCTCAAGGCACCTCGTGAAAAAGTTGCCGTTCTTTCGATTGCAACCTCGCCGGACTTGCGAAACATCCTAATTACCACCGAGCCACTTCGGGTTGGCTGGCAATACGCAGTGCGAGTGCCATCGACGCAGCGGGAGACCGACGATGCTCCTTTGGAACCGATGGAATTGGCTCTCGACTTGTCCGGCGTTTACGCAAGGCTAAGTTCGAAAGAGGGAACAGTTGCTGAAGCTGTGCTGCCTCACATGGATCTGCAAGTGGCACGTCGATTAACTGCGGGCAGCTCACTCCACGATGCATTTTGGCTGGCGATGGAAAAATCGGATCGACTGCATTTGGAAACGTGTTTTGATGGTTCGCACTGCCTTGAACCTCCCGTGCAACCGGACTCGACCTTGGACTATGTACCAGCCGTCGAGCAAACCAACTTGGTCGTTCAAAGTGATCGAAAACTAGCTGTCCAATTCCCTGGAAGTGTCGTCACGCATTCCGACAAGAAATGGACTGCTACGGCAACGCATGCATCCGATGAGGAGCAGACACTCGTTATAGGTTGCGAGCTAGGGTCCGAGAAAACAACCAACTTGTCCGCCTTCTATCAGCCGGAGGCCGACAAGATTGCCAGAGCGATTCCATTGAGACGGTTTCGCTTGGACAAGGCCAACCTGTCGAGAGCATTTCGCGACTCGAACAAAGATCCGAGCATAGCCGGCGAGATAAGTGCCAGCAGCAAGTTTGAATTACCCCGATTCAGGTCCGAGCATGCGCAGGTTAGCGAGGGAGAACGCCCGAGTTGGCTTCGCGGTCGACAATTGTTCTACAGCGAGAAAGCCGCTTGCTCCAAGTGCCACTCTATGACGACAGGTGGCTCGATGATTGGCCCGTCGTTGGCGAACGCTCCGTCCCGAGAAGCAGCGGCGCTCCATCGCGACATGGTTAATCCAAGTGTTATGATCAATCCCGATCACCTGGGTTTTGTCTGCTTGACCAAGGATGGACGAACCGTCACTGGCACCATTTTGGAGCAATCGGAGCAACAAGTTGTTTTTGGGACAATGTTAGGCGACAAGGTAACGGTGCTGACCTCCGATATCGACGAAATAAGGTTATCAAAACTGTCTGCCATGCCGGGTGACTATGCACAACGCCTGACAGGATTGGAGCAGAGCGACATCGTTGCGTTCTTGATGACCAAACCTATGGAGCCGGCTCCGTTTGTTCGAAACGATGTTGCTTCGCCAAGAACGAAACTGGAATGGGAGAATTTTTTCAACTCGACGGCGAAATCCAGTTCGGAATCGAAAGCCGATAACAAAAAGCTGAGCATTGCGTTGGTTAGCGGCCCAAAGGATCATGGCCCAGACGAACACGACTATCCGCTGTTTCAAAAACGTTGGAGCTACCTATTGTCACTGGACAATCGAGTCGAGGTGAGTGTCTATGATACATGGCCGGAGGACAGCGTTTTCACCGGTGCCGAGCGCCCAGATCTGATGGTATTCAACAGTGCCAATCCTGGTTGGGATGCTTCCAAGTCGAAACTTCTAGACGATTACTTGGCCGGTGGCGGCGGTCTCGTGTTCATCCATTTTGCGCTCAATGGGCGTAAAGCGCCAGATGCATTGGCCGAGCGCATTGGTCTGGCCTGCGATGTCCCAAAAGTCCGTTACCGACATGGGCCATTGAGTCTCAGGTGGACACAACCGGACCATCCGATACTCAAAGGCATACCGGAATTGAATTTGGAGGATGAAAGCTACTGGAATCTGACTGGGAACCGAGCCCAGTTGCAAGTGCTTGCAACCCAAGTAGAAGATGGCCAGGTGCATCCGCAAATCTGGACAGTCGAGCACGGTCGAGGTCGGGTGTTTTCAACCATTGTCGGGCACTATACCTGGTCGTTCGATGACCCACTCTATCGAGCTTTGCTTTTACGGGGTATGTCATGGGCTGCACAACGGGAAGTCGACATGTTGCTGCCATTGGCTACAGTGGGTGCTAGGCTTGAGCAATAAAAGAGCAACCGTTGTTCCAAGCGGCTGTGATGGTCAGAGACACTAATGCTTAAAGTGCCGCTGTCCTGTAAAGATCATCGGGATGCGATGGTCGTTGCAAGCCGCGATCACTTCGTCGTCCTTTCGGGAACCACCGGGTTGGATGATCGCAATGATCCCAGCCTTGGCCGCCCGGTGAATCGAGTCGGCAAATGGAAAGAATGCATCGGAAGCAAGAATGCTCCCCTGGGAATGCTCTCCAGACTTTTCGATCGCAATCTCCACACTGTCCACGCGACTCATTTGGCCTGCGCCCACGCCTACCAATGCTGCATCCCTGGCTAGGATGATCGCGTTGCTCTTGACGTGCCGGACCATTTCCCAACCAAACGCAATGTCGTCCCAAAGCTCTTCGGCAACAGCCACTTCCGTGACCGTTCGCCACCTTAAACTTGTTGGCGGCTGATTGTCCGATTGCTGAACCAACACACCTCCGCTGATGAATCGATAATTTAATTCTACCAGTTGATTTCCGAGCGGTCCTGTCTCCATTAAGCGTACATTTTCACGCCATTTTGGCTTGGACTGCAACAACAAGACGGCGTCGGGCGAAAATTCGGGAGCGACGATCGCTTCGATAAACAGGCCTGGCTGGCAAAGCACCTCCGCTGTTTCAAGATCGACCAACGTGTTAAATCCAATCACACCGCCGAAAGCACTTTGAGGATCACCGGCCAGTGCCTTGCGGCACGCAAATGAGAGTTTATGTGCCGATGCGCCACCGCAAGGGTTGTTGTGCTTGATGACTACCGCCGAAGGCTTGGCGAAACAACGCACTATCGATAGAGCGTTATCTAGGTCCAACAAGTTATTGTACGATAGCTCTTTGCCATTGAGTTGCTTCGCATCGGTCAAGGTCGCACCGGAATTGCCGGGAAGTCGATACAACGCAGCAGCCTGGTGAGGATTTTCGCCGTACCTCAAACCGCTTTGCAGCCTCAATGGAATTGTAATGCTCTGCGGCATATCGACGGAAGCTGCGGAATGATGTTCGACCGTCGCCTTGGTCAGGTAGTCCGCAATCGTACAATCGTAACGAGCCGTCTCGGCAAAACACTCTGCTGCAAGCTTTAGTCGAAGTGTGTCACTGGTCCCACGATAGCTTTGCAGTTCTTTCGCAATCGAATCATATTGGATCGGACTGGTTGCAACGGTTACGAACGCATTGTTTTTGGCAGCAGCTCGAATCAAACTCGGTCCGCCGATATCGATTTGCTCGATCGCTTCTGCGAAGGTCACATTCGCCTTTTGAATGGTGGATTCAAACGGATACAAATTAACAACAACGAGGTCAAATTCTAGAATCGAATGAGTTTGCAACGATTCTTTATCCTCAGCCATGTTTCGACGCGCCAAAATCCCGCCGAAAATCTTGGGGTGCAACGTCTTGACCCGACCATCCATCACTTCGGGGAAACCGGTGTACGAGGCCACTTCCAACGCTTCGATTCCGTTCTCGACCAGATGCTTTCGAGTGCCACCTGTGCTGTAGATTTCAACACCATGGGCAACCAAAACCTTGGCAAAATCGACCAAGCCGGTTTTGTCGCTGACACTGATCAACGCTCGTTGGATAGACGAAATACTACTCACGGATGGAGACTTTAGAACGGTAAGAGACTCGACAAAGGTAAATAGATCATGGTTGATCTTGCTTCATATAATCCCCGAATAAGGTTGAAATCGCAAGCCTTGATTCGGCCCCCTGGTCGGCTAGGAAAGACCGTACATTAACGAATCTGTTAGTAAGGCTATTTCCGATTCCGAGGCAGAGAGTGGCGGAATGATGGGAATCACATTGCCAATCGGCCGCAGCCAAACGCCCTTTTCTAGAACGCGACGGCACACTTGCCCCGCCCGTTGCTCTTGCCAAGGGATAGCCGTTTTCAGGGCTTTGTCGGATACCAACTCAATTGCAGCCATCATCCCGCATTGCCTGACATCGCCAACTCCATCCATAGCTCGCAGCACATCTAAACGACTTCTTAATAGTTCCGCTTTGGCCTGCATGACCTCCAGCGTCCCTTCCATCTCAAAAACGTCTAAGGTTGCAAGGGCTGCTGCCGCAGAAAGCGGGTTTCCACCATAAGTGTGTCCATGCAGAAAACTGCGTGACTCCTCATAGCGCCCCAGGAAGGCCCGCCAAATACGATTCGATGTCAGTGTCGCACTCATCGGCAAGTAACCGCCGGTAAGCCCTTTTCCAATACACAAAAAGTCTGGCTGCACCAACTCATGTTCACATGCAAACATCTTTCCTGTTCGCCCCATTCCAACCGCAATTTCATCGGCGATTAGCAAGCAACCAAACTCCCGGCACAACTCTTCTATCCCTCGCAAAAAACCATCGGGATGCACGACCATGCCTGCAGCACCTTGGACCAGCGGCTCAACAATGACCGCGATAATTTCGTCAGCGTGCATCTCAAGGATCAATCGATACTCGTTCAAGTAGTGTGCCGCTGCGCGATCAACGTCAACTCCAAGCGGCAGTCTATAGCTATCTGGGCACGGACCACGCAAAACAGGGAAGAGCAACGGTTCAAACAAAGAATGAAATCGCGAAACGCCCCCTACACTAACGGTCCCAAGAGTATCGCCATGATAAGCACTGCCCAATGCGAGAAAAGTCGTTCGCTTTGACTCTGGTTCGGGACACTGTCGCCAATATTGAAAGGCTAACTTCATTGCAACCTCAACCGACGACGCACCATCGCTTGAAAAGAACACGTGCTCCAGGTTGCTCGGAGCCAAATCCACCAACCGTTTTGCCAATCGAATCGTCGTTGGATGACTCATGCCGAGATTCGTTACGTGCGCCACTTGATCCAACTGATCGCGAATCGCTTGATCGATGTGCGGATGACGATGGCCATGGATATTGCACCACAGCGAACTCGCTCCGTCCAAGTACCGGTTGCCATCGATGTCCGTCAGCCAGCAGCCCTTGGCAGAATCGATGATCAAACCGTCATAGTCTGACATTTGCGAAAAGGCATGCCAAACAACACTCTTGTCCAGCTCGCGCAGCTCAACTGCATCGAGAGGCTTACTCATCATCGATCTCGATCTGGATCTCATCATCCACCACGAACACCGCAAAGATATCCGCTTTGATCTTGGGGTTATCCAGCCAGCAACCATCGACCAAAGAAAATCGCCATGCGTGCCATGGACAAGCTACCGTTCCGCCCTCAATCCAGCCGCCGGCAAGCGACGCGCCCATATGCGGACAGAAATCATCCATCGCATGAAAGGTGCCATTCTGATTGAACACAGCAATCATTCGTTCTCCAACGGGGAACGCACGCGCTTCGTTGTTTGGGATCTCGGACGCCTTGGCTACGGTAATCCGTTTAGCCATGTTGCAGGAGCTCCAACCGCAGAAAATTCACTCCTGCTTTGGCGAGCCGATGATATAAAACCTCAGGATGTGCACCGAGCGATACCGTTGTGCTTTTGGTCTCTTTGCCGCGTCTGGCTAGCGAAAACGAAAAATCCGAACTTGGAAGGGTGGCAGATGTGGAAACTTCCTCCCAAGTTGGATAAACCCCAGCCGCCAAGCACAGATCCAAATCATGTTGCTCACGAAATCGCTCGGCAACCAAACTCAGTTCTCTTGCAATCGTTGCGTTTTCGTCTGAATCGCTTTCCGACAATTTTGATTCACCGCTAACCATGAACGCTTCTATCGACGGAAACCAGTTTGACGCTTGAAGCGATTTTTCACCGGGCTGCGATAGCTTTGCAAGTCCATGTTGAATCCAGGCTCCAGCACCGATTTCGACAACGCCCAACGTAACGTTTTTTTCTAACAACAATCGGTGCGTAGCCTCACCGATGTCTATCTCACCTTCGCCGAAAACCAAGAATCCAAGTTGGCTGCGAATCTCTTGAATGGTTGGCTGGATCTTGGTCTGAAACTCACTTTCGCTCGCACACAATGCAGCGATGCGCAACGTGATCGTGGCTTTGGAAACCGTGATGCCAACGATTGGGTCACGATCGCGATGGATCAAGTCGGGAAGCATTTTTTCGACATCGCTTTCGCCGATCCCAAACACCTTCAAGCTATGAAAGTACCAACGCTTCGCACCAACCCCCATCTCTTGAATAAGACGCGGTTCGACGACAGCCGCATACATTTGCATCATTTCCGCAGGCACACCTGGCAACGAAAAAAGCCGGCACTCCCCCAAGCCGCTTGGCTTTGCACTCGCGACGACCAAATCGATTCCTGGCGCCGTTCCGTGCGGATTGTCGATAATACGAGCCCCAGGCGGAAACATGGCCTGACTCCGATTGCGTTCTGGCATCGGTCGCTTGCGGCGATCAAAGAGCGACTCAATATGCTTGAGCGCTTCAGGCCGCAGTTCCAGTGGAGCATCAAACGCCTCCGCCATCGCCTCTCGCGTCAAATCGTCTGCGGTAGGACCGAGCCCACCCGTTGCAACAACAATATCCACGCGGCGAGCTGCCGTTCGAAAGGCGTCCACGTTGTCGGACATGGAATCACCAACCGTCGTATGGAATACCGTTTTGACGCCAAGGTTTCCAAGATGTTCACTTAACCAACGACTGTTCGTATCGAGCCGCTGGCCACTGGTTAGCTCGTCTCCGATTGAAATGATTTCGGCGCGTAGTGACATTCGCTGTTGCTCAGTTTGGAGTCGCGTAAAGCCAAATTTGTCCGTCGATCCCACGTGCATTCTGGATCGTAGACTGAGTCAAAACACCAAAGGCCGACTTGACTTGGTTCCATTTGGGGATATCCGCAACCGCAATGCCGGGGACCAATACGTTTGTCAAACAGAACGAAGGCAGATCGGTCTGCATGTATTCTTTGTGTTTAGGCTCAGGAAGCCGCACCCAGCTACGTTCGAACCACGATCGAAGCGAGATCGCTTGCTGCGAAGAAAACGAGGGTGCGTTCATTTTTTGCAAATACGATTTCCAAAGAGCGGGTCGCCCAGCCGCCGCTGCCGGGTTCTTGCCGGCCAACAAACTCTTGAGCCATGGCGTATCGGTGGAAAGATAAACATAGGTGTCGTCGATTGCCGCAATCGACACCGATTGGCTTTCGCCTTTCGAAACAGCGACGAAAAGCGATTCGTCGTTGACCGTGCTCCAGACCTTATACGGCCCAATCTGTTCGAACTTGATGTCTTTGTCGTTCTCAAAGAGTTTGCTCACGGTGGCCACTGCTTTCTTAGCATCCGGTAGCAAGCAGGCCCATGCACGGTTATGTTGAAACTGGCCTGCGACTTTTCGGTCGGGACCAGAAGCACCGAAGCTAAACATCAATGGTCCTGACGGATAAATGAGTTCCTTTCGAACATCGATTTTAGGTCCCTCTGGGTCCGTCAAGATACTGTCGACCACGTCCGCAAAGTTTCCTGGGGCTTCTTCATCAATCATCTGATCGACTGCGTGACTCACACCGAGAAACCAAGGCTTCATATCCAGGTAAGAAATCGCGGCTTGGTCCATCGAATCGTCCAATATCTTTGGTGGTGCCACCATGGGGCCAGTTTTGAAGCTGAGAATTGCCAGCCCTTTGGTCGCCGGTGTTGCCAGCTGTTGTGAGTAGCTTAGTCGCCATGCGTTGTCGGTCGAAGATGGAGGAAGCAACGTACCGCTTATGGCACCAAGTGCATCGAGCCCAAATAACTTGGCCGAACGCAATAGTTTCGGATCATTCTTGGCCGCATAGCCATTCAGCAGAGCCCATGGGGATAGCCAAAATCGCGTTTCGCCAGTTGCCCAGTTTCCCGATGCAAACACAGGCTGGCCGGAACTCGCTGGAGCAGCGGCTTGCATGTTTTTCATCGATGGCGTGCCGAGCCATTGCTGAACCGCTTTGGTTGAGGAAGAAATGCAGATCCATTGCGATCCGATTGCTATGCATCTTGGCAATTCCGCTTTGCCATCACCCGCGATCGAATAGAACTTGGTGGTGGCGTTCACCGGCGATGGCTGAAATCGATTGAGTCCACCTTGGTTGGCAATCCATCTCTGAACGAACGGATGGTTTTCTGCATTGGGTCCAAGTTTGGCTAAAAAGACCAAGGTCGTTTCGCCGCTGCCGTCCAAATAAGCAGCCACCGCGCCCACTTGTTCGATCGCACCGATATCTTTCCAGTCGAGGCCAATCCAAGGTCTCGGATTGAGTAGCGAACCGACTTTGCCGGCCTGCTGTTTCGCGATAACGGTTTGCCATATCGGGCTCGCCAATTGCTTACAAACATCCGATTGCTCGAGCAACTTATAGCAATTTTGGATGTTTTGCGACGTGACTACCATCTGAGTCGATTCCGGCAGTACCTCAATTAAATTAGCTTGGCCGAGAAAATCCGTTGCGGATGAAATCCCGGCGCTAAAACAGACGTAAAGAAGGCCCAAAAAAGTTGGCCAATGTCGTGCCGGTTTTGCGTCTCGTGGAGTTTGGACAGAAAGATTATTCATAAGTCAAATGCTCTATTGGATTGATTTTCGAAGCGTTCCAAGCCGGAATCCACGCGGCAATCGTAACAATGGCCAGTGTGCCTACGGCTGAACTGGCCATCAGGAAAAAATCCCAATGAAATTCCGGTGTATAACCGAGCAAAGCTTCACTGCAGCCGTAGATGACCAAAACTGTAGTTACGCCGCCCAACATGCCGAATACAACACCGATGATACCGAGCAGCCACGCTTGTACCAAGACCGTCAACATCAACTGCCCCCGACTCGCACCCACAATTCGCAGCAGAGAAAAGTCGCGAGCCTGTTCGATCATATTCATGGCAAGTGTAGTGGCGATCCCAAATCCGCCGGTCAGAAACGAGATGAAGACCACGCACCAAATGCCGGTAGTGACTCCCGAAATGGCCTGTTCAACGCCGCGTCGCATTTCGCTGCCTCGCTGAATCTCGAATCCATACTGCTCCTTAACTGCTTCCAGACTCTTCTGTGCCGCATCTAATTTGTCCGGTGCAATGGACAACGCGAACCAGTCAAAGCCTGTCACCTCAAAGAATCGCTGGGCCGTCGACCGTTTGATCATCATCGCCATTCCGCCGTTGGCAAAGTTTGCGTTCACGGCCCCGATAGTCGTTGGAAAAGATCGACCGTTCACTGTAACTGTCAGAGTATCGCCAGCTTGTTTCCCCAGTTTCTTGGCAAGGATCGAACCGATGAAAACCTGATCGCCGTCGATAAGTTTTTTCGCATCCTGAGTTGTCATCCCCTTTGGTTCGGTTGGAAACGGTGCGGCATCAGGAAACTCGCGAACTACACACAACACTGTTTTTTGGTCCACTTGGCACCAAACAAATCGAATCGCATTTGCCCATACCAAACCCGGTATCTGCTCGATTTTTTCACGCAGGGGGTCTTCGGAATCGATCAATAGCGAGGGCGATTGTGTATTGATTAAAAACAGTTCGCCAGGCAAAGTTCTGTAGTACCAACGTGTGATCTCAGCGGTATTACTCATGAGCGACTGCCCTAATCCAACCGCCCCACACAGCGAGATAACCAGGAAGCCTGCATTGAGTGAAGTTCGCTCTGGTCTGCGGATCAATTGGTACTTGGACACCTCCAAAGGAAATCCAGATCGAAGCGAGGCCAATCGATCCATGATCCACATCAATGGTATAAGTCCGGTCGGTAACCAAAGCAAGTAAGACAACAGGGACAGTAACCCGATATACACTCCCCATTCAGGTTGCAGCCATTCGATGCGCACAAAGTAGAGTCCGACCATAGACACAAGCCAGAGAACCATGCCGTTGCGAATCGACTTCCACGGAAGTCGGGTATTCTCGACAAGAGTCGGTTCTCGAAAGCTCTCTAATGGTGATATGGCATCCTGTTGCCGCTGAGCAAACCAAACCACAAACAAAGTCAAACAAGGAATGAAGGTGGAGATTGCGACAAGTGCATTCCATGGCACTGTGAATTCGCCAGGCGGAGATTGCAGCACCGCAGATAATACTCGCCGCATCACCATACCTAGGCCAAGGCCAGCGACCATTCCAAAAACGACACCGACCAAACTGACCAACAGCGCTTCGGTTAGGACCGCACGCGTGATCTGTCGAGTTGTCGCACCCAAGCACCTTAATATGGCAAAATAGGGGCGGCGTTCTGCGAGATTCATTCGAGTCGTATTCAGCAATATGTACGCCGCCATCGCAACAGCCAAAGCACTGGCAAAGGATAAACCCAACTCAGTGGACTTTAGCAAGTCGTCGGCCATTCCAACTGTGTTGGTCCGTTCCTTGACGATCACGGCCTTGGGCAATCGATCGCTTAGGTTAGCCAGGACTTTTTTCTTTTCCTCCGCGTCATCGCTTTTCAAAAACAATCGGTAACGGTCAATTTGGTCCGGTAAAGCCGTTGCATTCTGAAGCCAATCCAGGCCGACAATCAGACCATGTTCGCTCGAGATTCGATTCCATATGTTTGCTGGAACAATCTTCTTCACGAGCAATTTCTTGAAGCCGCGTCGGAACAAACACTGAATCGAATCCCCAACGTTGACCTGCAGTTGCGATGCAACCAAAGCGGAAACCACACACTCGTCCGCACCTGGCACTTGCCCATCGTCAAGCTCTAGGTTTTTTTTCAAAAACGACTGCAACTTTGGTTCCGCGTTGGACAGTGGCAATCCGATGACCAGCCCTCGCGCTTTCTGCTCTTTGAACCGCAGCAATGACCCTCGAATCAGAGTCGGCAAGGCCGCTTGAACATCCAGTTGCAAGGCAGGCAAATCGAGCGCCCCCAACTCAAAACGACCACCTTGTGCGTTTGCAATGTCGAGTGATGGCAGCCCTTGTACAGCACTGCTCAAGTCTCGAAACGACGACCGAGCATTGTGCGATGCGACGATGATACCAACCAACGTGGCGGTCGAGAGCACTAGACTTAGCAGTGTAAAGAAGAAACGCGTAGGTCGCTGAAGCCAGTGTTGAACTAAGACAAGGAACATAGGACTAAGTCCTTTCCCTGGACGTTTCGCCCATCGGCTTGACCGAATTCGCCTTCGACGAATCATCGACTATTAGCCCGTCTCGCATTTTGATGATCCGGTCGGCTGCATCTGCTACTGAATGATCATGTGTTACGATCACAAGCGTTTGGCCCTGATTGGCTACCAACGATCGAAACAGTTCAATTACTATCCGACTATTGGCCGAGTCCAACGCACCGGTCGGTTCGTCGGCAAGCAAAATGGCCGGAGACATCACAAGAGCCCTCGCAATGGCGACCCGCTGCGCTTCGCCCCCCGAAAGCTCACCTGGTCTATTGCTTTGTTTGTTTCCCATGCCGACGGATTCGAGGGCGGAAATCGCTTTTGGTTTCGCGATCTTCAAGTCAACGCCGTCGAGCCTCATCGGCACCATGACGTTTTCAAGTGCCTTAAGCATCGGCAATAAGTGCACTTTTTGAAACACAAATCCGATTCGACGGCGACACAGAAGCGTTTGCCCGTTTTCATCCAAATTGGCGATCGAGCTGCCCTCTAACTCGACATCTCCCGTATCCGGTCGGTCGAGTCCACCAAGCATATGCAACAGGGTGCTCTTGCCTGAACCTGAAGGACCTATGATCGCGACAAACTCTCCGCGGCGGATTTCAAGCGTCACGCCTCGAAGAGCTGGATGCGCAACGGTCCCCATTTGGTAGGTTTTGGTAACGTTGATTGCGCGGAGCAATGGTTCCATGGGTTTGATGGCTAAACTCTTTGTGGATATTGCAAACTAGGTTGCGTGTCGTGGTTTACTGGCGGTGCGTGGTTGGAGCCTGGGCGTGGATGGAGGCTGTGTTTACAGGACGCGTCAGCGATGGCTTCTTGGATGCAATCGAAATTGCGACCTTAGGTTAAGTTTGAACCAGCCATAGATCGGGTTAGGCCGATTTAAACTGGCGGTGGCCCTACAGGATAACGATCTTGTCCCAATTTTGGGCAGGGTGCGACCGCAAAGTGAATAAATTGGCATTTCAAAGCCGTGGCCTAAGAAAGACGCATTGCCTCCAGCCAGCGGTTTTCATTAGATTGCCCAAGTTGACATCTTGCTCTTCGAAAGGATTCGGTATGACCTCCATTGATCTCCAAACACTCGCCCAACGAGTAGGCGGAGAGCTAGTTCTTGGCACATTCAATGATGTTATTTGCGGCGCTGCTCCTATAGCCGACGCTGAAAACGGCGACGTCACGCTTCTCGACCACGAAAAAAATCTTGCGAAGTTGAACGCCTCACGCGCCTCAGCATGCATCACCAGCCAGAAATTCCCGGGCATTTCGATTTCGCAGATCGTTGTACCGAATCCACACGCATCCTTTGCGCAGATTTGTAATATTTTTAGACCGCCTGTCGTTGTTTCCATTAAGCACGGTGTTGATCCGCTGGCAAGTGTAGCCGCGGGGGCTCAAATCAGCAGATTGGCAACCATCGGGCCATTCACTCGCATTGCCGAGGACTGCGTTGTGGGGTCAGGTAGCCATTTGCACTCCGGCGTTACGGTTATGGAGGGATGCCATATCGGAAACGACTGCCAGCTGTTTCCTGGCGTCGTACTCTATCCGGGAACGATATTGGAGGATCGTGTCGTTCTGCATTCGGGAACTGTTCTTGGCGCCACTGGCTTTGGTTATCGTATGGAAAACGGCAGGCATGTTCCTTCGGCCCAAATTGGCTGGGTGCATATCGAATCCGACGTTGAAATTGGCGCTAACTCTTGCGTTGACCGCGGGACTTATGGTTCAACCCGAATCGGCATGGGAACCAAAATCGACAACCTCGTCCAAATTGCACACAACTGCAACATCGGCAAACACAATTTAATATGCGCTCAAACGGGCATCGCAGGCAGTTCGAGCACCGGAGAATATGTTGTGATCGCTGGCCAAGTCGGGGTACGCGACCACGTCACGATCGGAGCCCGTACCATGGTTGGAGCCCAATCCGGAATTGTCTCCGATACAGGTGAAGACAAAGTGATGCTTGGAAGCCCAGCCATTCCTCGAAACGAACAAGCCGTCGTTTTCGCATCAGTCAATCGGCTTCCCGCTTTGCGCAAAACGGTAAAGCATTTGGAGAAACAAGTTGCACAACTCATGATGGAAAACGAGAAGGCAGCCAAATGAACCAAGCAAAGTCAATTGGCATTGTTGCAGGCTGGGGCGACTACCCGCTGGCTGTAGCTCGTGCACTACGTGAAAAAGGTTACGACGTTGTGGTCGCCGCCGTGCATGGACATGCTTCAAAGGAAATCGAATCGCTAGCGAGTCATGTCAAGTGGATCGGCGTTTGCAAACTGGGTGGCATGCAAAGATTTTTTCGGCAACACGGGGTTAGCCACGTCTGCTTGTCAGGGAAACTGTTCAAGGACAAAATCCTGTTTCATGGTTGGGGGTGGATGGACCACTTTCCGGATTGGGAGTGCATCAAAACGATGCTTCCGCACTTTTTCTGGCGCACACGTGACACGACAGACAATTCGTTGTTGGGAGCGGTGGTCATTTCGTTTGGACGCAGTGGCATGACTACAATACCCGGAACCGAGTTTGCGACTCAATTGATTGCACAAGCTGGAGTATTGACGCGACGCAAGCCGAGCAATTTTGAACGGGACGACATTGAGTTTGGCTGGAACATCGCTAAGCAAATGGGTGGCTTGGACGTGGGCCAAAGCGTGACGGTTCGGGACAGAACGATTTTAGCCGTCGAGGCGATCGAGGGAACGGACGCGTGCATCATGCGAACCGGTCAGATATGCCGCCGAGGTGGATTCACGCTAGTCAAAGTCGCCAAGCCTGATCAAGACATGCGATTCGATCTCCCAACCATTGGCCCTCAAACGATCGAAAAAATGGCTTTGGCGGGCGGAAAAGCGATCGCGATCGAAGCCGGAAAAACGATCATCATCCGCCGCGAAGAAACTATTCGCTGCGCCGAAGAAAACGGCATTGCCATCATCTGCCGCGAAGCAACCCATTAGCATTCAGGAGCTCGGTGCCCGCCGGACAAGCAGTTTTCTGGGGCAAAAAATGATTCTGCAGCAGTTGCCACTATGTCCTCGCATGCTGCTTTTTTCCCCACCATTTTCTTGCCCGTTCATCGCTCACGATAGCATGAACGGCAAATGCAGTTCGACGAGGACGATACCGAGCGATTCACTCGAAAGATGTTATACTTTCCGGCTAGGCGATTCGGATCGCGTCAAAAATTGTTGGGTAAATAGCACGGTTCATTGGAGTGGTTCATGAAAGTCGGAGTTCCAAAAGAGACGTTTCCAGGCGAAAGACGCGTGGCGATTTCGCCTGTAAGCTTACCTGCACTCGCGAAATCGGGCATCGAAGTCATTTTAGAGTCCGGCGCTGGCGAACAAGCTGGCTATCCCGATTCTGCCTATGTAAGCAAGGGGGCAACGATCGTTCACAGCCGCGCTGCCGTCTTCGCTGCTGACGCGATCGCACAAGTTCGAGCCGCAGGCGAAAACCTGATCAATGGAGCAAACGATCTGCAGTGGATGCGACCCGGCCAATGGATCATTGCCAGCTGCGACGCACTCAGCAGTCGCGATTCCGCAGAAGCGATTGCAAGGACCGGCGCGTCGCTTTTCGCATTGGAGCTAATTCCGAGAATCACGCGAGCGCAGAGCATGGACATCCTGTCATCGCAGGCGACCATCGCAGGCTATCGCGCCGTGCTAACGGCGGCAATGGAATTGCACAAGCTGTTTCCCATGATGATGACCGCTGCGGGGACTCTGACTGCCGCCAAAGTGTTCGTGCTGGGCGCGGGGGTTGCCGGACTTCAGGCGATTGCAACTTCAAAGAGAATGGGTGGAATCGTTTATGGTTATGACTTGCGAACAGCATGTCGTGAACAAGTGGAAAGCTTGGGAGGGAAGTTCGTCGAGCTGCAAATCCTTAGCGCTAATTCCGAGGACAAGGGTGGTTATGCGAAGGCGATGGACGAAGACTTCTATCGACAACAACGAGAGCAGCTTGCTCAAACCGTGGCTCAATGCGATGTCGTCATAACCACGGCTGCAATCCCAGGCAGAAAATCACCGTTGTTGGTCACTGCAGAAGCGGTCCGCTCGATGCAGCCGGGTTCGGTTGTCGTTGATTTGGCTGCGCAGCGGGGCGGGAATTGTGCGCTAACCAAAGCAGATCAACGCGTGGTAGATTCCGGTGTCACGATCTTGGGACCAACGAATATCGCATCGGATGCTTCGTATCATGCCAGCCTGATGTTCGGAAACAACGTCACGAAATTTCTGCAAAACATGGTCAAAGCTGGACAGGCCGCTATTAATATGGAGGACGAAATCGTTCGGGAAACGATGGTCACTCGGGATGGCCAAGTTATCCATCCTAAATTGCAAAGCGTTCATCAAGCGGCTTGATCAAGTCCCATTTATTTGATTTACCAATGAAAAATCGATCGTATTTTGTTGCGGCTGGGGTGCTGGCTTTTTTCATTGGAACCGCGGTGCTTCCAGCGGGATTGGCCCAAGAGAAAGCTGTTCCGAAAGTAGTTTCTGAGGTTGGATCGCCAAAAGCCAGTCCGCCGGTAGCGACAAATTCGAACGAGATGACAATCGCCTGGCTGATCTCTCAATACGCAGCCGACCAAAAAACACTTGCAGCCAGGTTCCGCATTCCGCTGGACCCTTTTGGGCAAGAGTACCGCAATCAGATGCTTGCAGGTTGGGACGCAAAACTAGCTTCGATCGATTTTGACAAGCTTGACCGCGACAACCAAATCGATTGGCTTCTGCTCGACAGCAAGATTCGACACGATCGGGAGTCTCTTGCCCGCAAAGAAGAACGCAACAACGCTGCAAAGGTCTTGATTCCTTATTCGGATAAACTGATGCAGTTCTGTGCATCCAAGGAGCACGGAACTCCGTTGACGGCAGAGGAGGCGGCAAGTCTTTTGGATTCGATCGCAACTCAGTCGAACGAGTTGGCCAAAGGATTGCAAAAGCCTACAAAAGAAAGCGACAAGAAGGCCATCGCTCCAACTGTCGCGATCGACGCTTCGGTGTTGCTCGACCAATTCACCCGACAGATACAAGAAACGCATCGCTACTACGAAGGCTACGATCCCAAGTACACGTGGTGGGCGGTAAAACCGTTTGAAGCGGCCAAGCTAGCGATAGCGAGCCACAGAAAAGCCATACGCGAAAAACTGGCAAGTCTCGACGATTCCGATGCAGACAAGATTGTCGGAGTGCCAATTGGAGACGATGCGTTGCTGAAAGAATTGCGGTACGCATGGATTCCCTACTCGCCGCAAGAGTTAATCCGCATCGGCGAACAAGAAATGAAATGGTGTGAGGATCGATTCACGGAGGCAGCCAATGAACTCAAGCTGAACGGAGATTGGCGAAAGGCACTGGAGCAAGTCAAGTCGCTGCATGTCGAACCGGGCGACCAGCCACGACTGATTCGTGAGCTTGCATGGGAAGCAATTCGATTTCTCGAAGGCAACGATTTGATATCGGTACCGGAGATGGCCAAACAGGGTTGGCGGGTGGAGATGATGTCACCCGAGGCACAGCGAGTGAATCCTTACTTCCTAGGCGGCGACAACATTATTGTTTCGTTTCCAACGAGCGCGATGACGCACAGTGAAAAGCTGATGAGTCTAAAGAGCAACAACATTCATTTTTGTCGAGCGACAGTGCATCATGAGCTGATCCCTGGTCATCATTTACAGTACTACTCGCTTGCACGCTATCGTCCTTACCGTGAGATGTTTTCATCGCCGTTTTGGATGGAGGGCTGGGCGCTTTATTGGGAGATGGCACTGTGGGATATGGGGTTTGCGCAATCTCCCGAGGGCAGGGTTGGGATGTTGTTTTGGCGCAAGCATCGGGCAGCTCGAATTATTTTTTCGTTGAACTATCAATCGGGGAAATGGACGGCGGAGGAGTGCGTGAAGTATTTAATCGACAAAGTGGGTCACGAGCCGAGTGCGGCAGCCGCAGAGGTACGCAGGTCGATCATGGGTGGCTATGGCCCGTTGTATCAAGCAGGCTACATGCTCGGCGGTTTGCAGCTACGAGCATTGCAGCGCGAGGTGGTTCAAGCGGGCAAGATGACCAATCGCGAATTTCACGATGCGGTATTGCGTGAGAACTACATTCCATTCGAATTGCTCCGAGTAAAAATGCTGAATCAACCGCTGACGAACAAGCAGTTGCCGACCTGGCGTTTTTACGATCGATAATCGGACGAAAGAACCTCGAGCAAAAGGAATTGGAGCTTGTTAATGATCTGGACCGGGCGCTCGGGAGCGGATCGCCTTTGCAGGTAAGTCGGTTTGACAATCATTCCTATAAAGCTGGTAAATCAAGGTTCGTTTCTCGGGTTATGTCGATCTTCACCGAGATGAATTCGGGGGCATTCGAGATGACGTCGGCATGACGCTAAGAATTTTGACCTACGCCATGGCTGTGCGCAGTGTTGCGTTATGCGAACACAAGCTGATAGCCAACAATGAAAATCGCCGCATCCACCAGAGCATGGCTTATCCAACCCGGTATGAGGCTGCCGCATCGATGGTAAAGGGCGCCCCAGATAGCGCCGCCGATGGCAACGGAGAGCGCTAGCAAGTACGTCATGATCGAGCCATAGCCAAAGAACTTGGCGAGCACCAGCACATGGTGCGACATGAAAGCTAGGCTTGAAAGGCAAATGGCTGGTGTCACTGCGAGATGCTCGGCCAATCCTCGAAAAACAAATCCGCGCCAGTAAAGTTCTTCGAAGCCGGAGTGCAGAAACGCGTAAAACAGTGCGATGCCTATGAGGATGGCTGGAGAGTTTACGCCCATGCTTTGCAGTTTTTCAGAAGCCGCAATCTTCGCAGGTTCCATCACCCCCAGCGGAACGAGTACCCAGTAAAAGACGCATATTGCTGTGAATCCTATAACGAGTCCAGACAGGATGCCGAACACGACCCAAGCTTTGAGCGTCAAATTGTTCGCCAGAGGATTGCTGTTCGGCGACGGTTTCGCCATTTGTCTCCATATCCAAATCGCGACGAGCAGAATTCCGACTTGGGAGAGTTTACCTCCCGCATAGGCGGCTTTTTGAGCGATGGCCGACGCGCTTGCGAGCAAGTCGAAATAGAGCCAGGTAATAAGCGTTGGAATCGCCATGCCTAGGATGATGACCACGACAGGCATGCGTTGTTGAGTTGTTTCGTTCATTAGACACCTATGTCTTCATTCCAGAGTTCGGGTCTGGCTGCGATAAAGGCCCGCATGAGTTCAATGCATTGGCTATCGTCGAGAATATCAAGTTGAACACTGCGTGAACGAACGTAAGCCTCTGGGCCTTGAAAGGTCTTGTTTTCGCCGATGACGATGCGGGGGATTTTATAGAGTAGGGCAGTGCCACTGCACATGTCGCAAGGTGATAACGTGGAGTACAGGACGGAACGTTTGTACTCGTTTGCAGTCAGTCGCCCAGCGTTTTCGAGGCAATCCATTTCCGCATGCAAGATCGCGCTGTTGCGTTGGACTCGACGATTGTGTCCGCGACCTACGATGACTTCATCGATCACCAAAACGGAGCCGATCGGGATTCCTCCTTCGTCAAGTCCTCTTTGGGCCTCCTCAATGGCTGCCTTTAAAAACGAATCCATGTGGTTTTCCTCGGTGAAAAAGATTTTTAAATTTTTGATCATTGACCTAACGTGTCATTGGCTTGGTTGACACTTTCTTAACCCTAGCCGCATCCGTTAGTTAGGGACAGCCGAGGGCGCTGAAATGCCAAAGTCGTTTTCTACGCCATTGGTTCCAAAGTCCTTCTAGGCAAGCCTTTACGGAGTGAAGAAATCAAAATTTGACAGGACTTGAGGAATCGATACACTGCTTCCAAATGACGCAACATGTTGTGCTGGCAAACACGCGGGATACTACCTGTAGTGGTTTTCGGCCAATTTGGTTTCTAGCGAGGGACTTGCCAAACCGACCGGGCAAGCCAATCGTTAGTATTGCGTCGGATGCTTTTATTTTGGGTACGAAACCCCGGTCGCAACGGAATTTTTCTTGGTTTAGTGGCATGGCAGCTCGATTGGCATCGTGTTTTCTATTGCTGCTTTTTTCAACCCTTTTTTCTAACGGAAATACTTTTCGAGGGAGTCGAACGAACGCATGGCAACTGTAGAAATGGGACGCGAGCGTCGCAGCAAATCACGGACAACACACGAAGCTCGCGGAGAACGCAGTGGGCTTAAAATCGAAAGCCGATTCTGCCCGACAGATGTGGCAAGTCCTTTTGATACAGTGCAATGGGAAACTCGGAGTGCCGCAATCAAGGATGAGAGTGGCAAGGTCCTCTTTGAGCAAACCAATTGCGAGGTTCCCTCGGGTTGGAGCCAATTGGCAACCAACGTCGTCGTGAGCAAGTATTTCTATGGCGATCCCACCAATGTAGAGGAACGCGAGTATTCAGTGCGCCAATTGGTTCATCGCGTTACGCGGACGATTGCAGATTGGGGAATCGCGGATGGTTACTTCGATACGCCTGAGGATGGTGAGCGGTTTTATCGCGACCTCAGTTGGCTCTGCTTGCATCAACACGGGGCATTCAACTCGCCGGTTTGGTTCAACGTCGGTCTCTATCAGCAATACAATGTTGTTGGTACCAAGTGCAATTGGCGCTACAACGTCGAAGCGGGCCAAGTCGAGCAGCCTGAGAACCCATACGAATATCCGCAGGGCTCCGCTTGCTTTATTCAAAGCGTAGATGACAACATGGAGGACATCATGCGCCTTGCGACGAGCGAAGCCATGCTGTTCAAGTTCGGTTCAGGCACCGGCACGGACTTGTCAACGATTCGTAGCAGCCGCGAAAAGCTCTCCGGTGGTGGCAAGCCGAGCGGCCCTCTGTCGTTCATGCGAGTCTACGACCAAATTGCTGCCGTTGTTAAGTCAGGCGGAAAAACGCGACGCGCTGCCAAAATGCAGTCGATCAAAGTTTGGCACCCGGACATCATGGAATTCATTGAGTGCAAATGGAAAGAAGAGCAAAAGGCTCATGCGCTCATCCGCGAAGGATACGAAGCCAATTTCAACGGCGAAGCGTATTCGTCGGTCATGTTCCAAAATGCCAACCTGTCGGTGCGATTGACCGATGAGTTTATGGCTGCAGTTTCCGACAATAAGATTTGGAAGACGCGTTGGGTCAGCGATAAATGCGAGATTGAACCGCCAACCTACCAAGCGAAAGACATCCTAAACCGGATGGCCGAGTGTGCTTGGAATTGCGGTGACCCAGGTGTTCAGTACGACACGACGATTAACAAGTGGCATACTTGTCCGAACAGTGGCCGAATTAATGCCAGCAACCCATGTTCGGAATACATGTTCCTGGACAATACCGCTTGCAACTTGTCGTCGATCAATTTGATGAAGTATAGAGGACCAGACGGTGTATTCGATGCTGATGGATTTGTTGCAACTTGCCGATTGTTCTTGATCGCTCAAGAAATATTAGTCGATCACGCAAGCTATCCAACGGATCGGATTGCACACAATAGCCACTTGTTCCGCCCGCTTGGATTGGGGTACGCCAACATTGGTTCGCTGATCATGACGAGTGGTGCAGCTTACGATTCAGCAGCTGGCCACAGCATGTGCGGGGCCATTACGGCTTTGTTGCATGGTGCAGCCAATTTAGCAAGTGCGGAAATCGCAGGTGTTGTTGGCACATTTGCAGAGTATCCCGACAACGCCGAGCCGATGATGCGGGTTATGCAAATGCACCGCAACGCCGTCGAGCAAATCGACCCGAGCGGACCAGCCTATCTGAAAAATGCGGCCCGCGGTATTTGGGACAGGGTTCTTGAGCTTGGAGCTCGAAACGGATTTCGAAATGCACAGGCGACCGTGTTAGCACCAACCGGTACGATCAGCTTCATGATGGACTGCGATACAACTGGTATCGAGCCTGACATCGCGTTGGTTAAATACAAGCAATTGGCCGGTGGTGGAATGCTTAAGATTTTGAATCGATCGGTTTCGCTCGGTTTGAAGACTCTTGGATACTCTCCTGAGCAGATTGCCGAAATTGAGAAGTTCATCGGCGAGAAGGACACGATCGAGGGTGCTCCGCACCTCAAAGACGAACATTTGTCCGTTTTTGATTGTGCTTTCAAGCCTGCAAACGGAACTCGAAGCATTCGGTGGCAAGCGCACGTTGAGATGATGGCTGCCGCTCAACCTTTCTTGTCGGGTGCAATCAGCAAGACAGTCAATATGCCTACCGACAGTACTGTGGCGGATATTTCAGAAGCTTACTTTTGGGGCTGGGAACTTGGCCTCAAGGCGATTGCAATTTACCGCGATGGTTCGAAGCAGAGCCAGCCGCTTTCGACTAAGAGCGAAGGCAAGAAAGCAGAGGATGCCGCTGCTGCTGCGGAAGAGAAAGTGGTTTATAAACCGCGACGTGAACGGTTGCCAGATACTCGCAATTCAGTCACTCACAAGTTCAGCATCAGTGGACACGAAGGATACATCAATGTGGGCCTCTATCCAGATGGCCGACCTGGTGAAGTGTTTATCACGATGGCCAAGGAAGGTAGCACCATCGGTGGCTTGATGGATAGCTTCGGGACCGCAACATCGATTTCGTTGCAGTACGGGGTTCCGCTCGAGGTTCTTGTGAATAAGTTCAGCAATACGCGTTTCGAGCCAATGGGCCATACGACTAACCCAGATATTCGAATCGCCAAGAGTTTGGTCGACTACATATTCCGTTGGCTAGGCTTGACGTTCCTCGATAGCTACCGAGAAGAGCAGAAGGCCAAGGCGGAAATCCTTGCCGCGTCGAAGGCCGAGTCGGCCAAATCGGAGTCCAACAGCCCTTCGCCAAAGGTTGTCAGCAATTTGACAAAGACTCCGGTGAACGGAAATGGAGCCGAGGTGGCGGCGAAAAGCAACGGCTACACGAGTGCGAGGTTCATCGGAATCGACGATTTAACAGGTCGAGCACCGACACGAGCCTCAGCCAAACCGGAATCTCGCGACGGGCAATTTGCTGGCTTCCAAAGCGATGCCCCAAGTTGCGACAGCTGCGGTTCGATCACGGTTCGTAATGGCAATTGCTACCTATGTCACAATTGTGGAAATAGCATGGGTTGCTCGTAAGGATTCTGGGCTCGGAAGCCCCGAGCAACCTCTGTTACCCACCCTTAGGGCGTCGGCATTCACTCGAGTGCCGACGCCTTTTTATTTGGATCATTCGACTGCGGCGGGCCGACGATCGGCGCTGGCGGTCCTGTTGCGCGCTCCGCCGGAGATTTCTGCCGAGATCGCCATTCAATCCGAAAAAGGTGGTTGAATCACTCGACCCAGCGGATTAACCTGCTTGTCAGCTGACTTCGAATAGGCAATTTCCACTTGACGACGCATTCGCTGAGAAACCCGATGTCTAGAACGGCACGAACTATTTTTCCGTGGGCACTTTTTCCCGCTTATCTGGCCGCAGCTTTCGCGTCGGCCGAGGAAGCTCGGTTGCTGCGGTTTCCGACCTTGC
>JANMNR010000498.1:0-9077 GCA_031368325.1 Pirellula sp. | reverse complement strand
TCCGTCCCCTCGATAACCGCTATCTCAACAATGCTTGACCGAAAATTTGTCCTAGAGAACGCCGAACTAGTCAAAGCAAATTGCATTCATCGTGGTGCGCACGCGGAAATTGATCGATTTGTTGAATTGGAAACCCTCCGCAAGGCCAAACTGAGCCAGGCCGAGGAGTTTAATAGGCAAGCGAACGCCACGAGCGCCAAGATCGGATCGGCATCGCCTTCGGATCGCGAGGCGATCAAGGAACAAGGCAGAAAACTTCGAGAGCAAAAAGAGGCAGTTCAGTCCGAACACGATATCCTGGACAAAGAGATTGCCACCATTCTGTCTCGGGTTCCAAACATGACTCACCCAGCAGCTCCGATTGGTCGCGACGACCTTGCCAATTTGGAAATCGCCCGCGGCAAGACGCCAATCCCGGTTTTCGATTTCCAAGCAAAGGACCACCTGCAGCTTGGGAAACTACATGACATGATCGACTTCGAGGCTGGAGCCCGCGTCGCTGGTGCAGGCTTCTATTTCCTTAAAAACGATGCGGTGCTTTTGGAATTGGCTTTGCAGCAGTTCGCTGTCCACTTGTTGATCAAACATGGTTTTGTCCCTGTATCAACCCCCGATGTAGCGAACACCGAAACACTTCATGGAATCGGTTTCATTCCCCGCGGGCCCGAGACGCAAATTTATAGCATCGAAAACACCGATCTCAACTTAGTCGCAACGGCCGAGATTACTCTCGGGGGAATGTACGCTGGACAAGTGCTCGAGGCGGAGTGCCTGCCATTAAAGCTAGTTGGGATCAGTCATTGCTTCCGTACCGAAGCTGGTGCGGCGGGCAGGGCATCCAAAGGGCTTTATCGCGTACATCAGTTCACGAAAATTGAGATGTTCGCGTTCACACTTCCAAATCAAAGCGACGCAATTCACGAGGAATTGCGACAGCTCGAATGCGATTTGTTCGATCTACTTGAGATACCGTACCGGGTCGTGGATACTGCGACCGGCGACCTTGGCGGCCCGGCTTATCGCAAGTACGACTTAGAAGCGTGGATGCCAGGCCGCGGAACCGCTGGCGAATGGGGAGAGGTAACCAGCACGTCAAATTGCACCGACTACCAAGCACGGCGGCTCAACATTCGCTCGCGCACCAAAAACGAAAAGGGTACGCAGTTAGTGCATACCCTCAACGGAACAGCAATCGCGATCAGCCGAGCGATTATCGCAGTGATGGAGAACCATCAAATGGCGGACGGCACCATACGAGTTCCATCGGTGCTTCGCCCCTGGATGGGTAAGGACGTGATTGGAAAGACACACTAATGCTTCTTCACACATGAAAATGAGGATTGCACTGACCCTGAACGACGGACTGCCTGTCCGTCGGTGACAACGTTTGTCGACGGACTGGCAATTCGTCGTACTCTAGAAACTAAATCTGACGAAGCACTAACCCTGATTGTTCATAAGCCGCAGGGCGAATTATTCATAACCCGAAGCGTAAGCAAGGGATTTCGACCAAGTCCCTCACTCGCGATTTTTTGAGGTCGGACACTTTTGTTTAGGGCCAACGGCTCGAAAGTGCGCACCGTCTAGAACATCGGCCTGGGATCGCTCATCGATGGAATCGTTTTTTCAAGTAGATGGCAATTGTTTTAGGAGTTACAATCGTGCCCGATAGGCTCGTGAATTAAAGGCGCAGATTTTGGCCTTACGAATTCAGCCTAAAGCGATAGAAATGGAGAAATCCAAACTCGCCCCAGTAGCTCAGTTGGATAGAGCGCGGCTTTCCTAAAGCTGAGGTCACAGATTCGAATTCTGTCTGGGGTACTCAATACTTGATCAAGCGATTTGCAGGTAAAAGCCCTTACCTGGCCGTGTGGCCAGAGCGCTGTTTTGAAAACTCGAAACTCGGTATTTACCGGATTCGGGCTCGAAAGGCACTATCGGAAAGGGCATGCGCGATGGTTCGAACCCCCACCTATCGGCTTCACAAACCGTCTGGAAAAGCAGTCTGCACACTTGGCGGACGCGATCACTATCTAGGCGTTTACGGTTCGCCGGAGTCCAAGAAAATTTACCGTAGGCTTCTATCGGAATACTTAGCCGTTGACGGTGACATCAAGAAAACAGGAAACCAGAGCTACTCGATTTCTCAATTGATTGCTGCATTCCTCCGCTTTGCCAAAAAAACTATGGCGAGGACAACACGCAATTCGGACATTATGGAAGGTTGGGAAACCGAATCAGAAAACTCTACGGGCCTACAGTGGCTGCGGAGTTTGGATCATTGTAGTTCAAGGCCATTCTGGAACAAAATGGTTCTGGAGAGCAAGGCAAGGTCCTACGTCAATGAGACAATGAAGCGTCCAGTCCGAATTTTTCGGTGGGGAGCTGGTGAAGAACTGGTGCCGCCAACTATCGGCGCCTTACTTCGTGAAATCGAACCTCGCAAGCGAGGGCGAACCACTGCCAGGGAAATGGAACCGATCTTGCCTGTCGACGATGCCTTAGTCGAAAGGACGATTCCGAACGTGCCTCCCATCGTGGCTGATATGGTTAGGTTTCAAAGATTGGTAGGGTGCCGGCCATCGGAAGTTTGTTCAATCACTCCATCCATGGTTGAGAGAACTCTCGACATTTGGGAAATCGGATTATCCCAGCACAAGAACTATTGGCGAGGAAAATCGAGAACCATCTTCGTTGGCCCAAAGGCTCAAGCTATCTTGGCGCCATATCTTCTGCGGGCTGGGGATGTTCATTGCTTTTCGCCGGCCGACTTCGAAAAGAAGCGACGACAAAAAGCCCATGAAGTGCGAACAACTCCAATGTCGTGTGGCAGCAACCCAGGAACCCGAAGGAAAAAACGTCGACAAGGATTGATCCCGCCGAAGTGTGGCGACTATGAAGTCCCGGGTTTGGCAAGTGACGGTCGCCACTATTTTTTTTGGGTTTGGGCCTACATTTGCGTTCGTCCGT
The DNA here is from genome assembly GCA_031368325.1 of Pirellula sp. Lineage (GTDB taxonomy): Bacteria > Planctomycetota > Planctomycetia > Pirellulales > Pirellulaceae > JBKCUI01. Next base: position 6,107 of record JANMNR010000498.1, on the reverse strand, counting down.
TCTATAGGTTCTGACTGCGGAGACGATTCGTTATTCGCTCACCTTACGTGGCGAATGACGAAGCGGCGCAGCGGTCTGAACCGGTGGCGTTGTTCGTGAGCTCACGAGGGAGGCGTTGCTGTCCGATCACTAATTTCTTCTGTCAAAGATGGTTGATTAGCCGACTATTCGAGGTGTGGAGGCATTTCACTCTTTTCTGCCTGCCCCGTGGAACTACTCCACGATGCAAGTTGCTTCCCCTCAGTTATCCATACACGGTTCAAACGGAGCAAGGCCCAAGCCAACACGGCGATCTTGGGTCCCAAAGCGATAGCGGCTTTCTTCTTGCGTGTCTTTTGCTTGCCACAGATGCGGTCGTAAATTTCTTTGGCCCATGGGTTGTAGCGGAGCGATGCCCATGCGCATTCGACGAGAATCGTACGGGCCATTGGATTGCCTCGTTTGGTAATACGGCCATCGCGATCTGTTTCACCAGATTTGTATTGGCGAGGGACCAGGCCAAAGTAAGCCGAGACTTGGCGTCCGTTTTGGAAGCGGTTGGGATCGTCGATGCAGGCAACGAGGATCTCTGCAGTACGTGGTCCCACGCCGGGTATGGTTTTGAGACGCTGGACACGAGGGGCCTTTTTGCCGATGGCTTCAAGCCGTTTCACGACAGAGTCCATATGCGCGGTGACAGCATCGAGTTGTGTCAGTTCAAGGTCGAGTTCACCTTTTCATAGTTCGTTGGCCGCGCAGTCGGCGATTGGTTTGCGGAAGGAGTTGATGAGTTCGCGACCGGAGTGCCAAGCTATCTCACCGGTATCGATGGAGATTCCGTGATTAACGAACCAAGCTCGGATGATGCATTTCATTTTGCAGATTCGGCTATCGAGTGTCTTTCGGTATTTGACGAGCGATCGGAACTCGCGGTGTTCTTCGGAGGGCATATGGACGGCTTTGAGATGTGAGCGAGTTTCAGTGCGTCGTCTTTGTCAGTCTTTCGTTTGACGTTACCCCATTTCCAAGTGTCTTCGTTGGTGGAGCAGACGAGAGTTTTGTGTCCGAGGCCGACGGCCAGGTCGTTGATCCAGCCGGATGGCCCGCAAGCTTCCATGACGACAACCTCGCATTTGGTTTTCTTGAAGAGCGTCGTGAGGTAGTTTCGTTCGGTGGCGGCATTGCTGAACTGATGTTTCTGAGTTTTTGAGTTGTAAAGGCAGCACATGGTATTGAACTTGCCTATGTCGAGAGCGAGAATAATCACAGTTGTGTTACTTGGGTTTGGGGTGGGATTTTGTGACGTTTCTGCGTTGCAAGTGCAGAACAAGATCACGGATCAGAGTCGCCAGATTTTATTCAAATGACTCCCGCCCCAAACCCGGGACTTCCATGGATTCTTTCGTCGATAAATCAAGTTTTAGGAGGCTGCATAATTAATTCAATTTCTAGAAACCGATTTCTGAGCCATACGACGCGTCGAATACTGATGGCTGGGCTCGTCGTTCTCGGACTATTGATTGGGCTAAACTATTGGGCTTTTGTCCGTCCGAATTCGGTCGAGCAGAGATTTGTGCGACTCGTTTTGAACGAGGAATTCGTAGAGGCCGCAGGAATGCTGACTAATCCCTGCAGGGTGTCGATAAATGGAGATTCGTACCGCCTGACTGCACTAGATGGATCGAGTGTTGAAATCCCGATTGGCAAGGCAGAGTTAAATGTTTTTGACGAGCCAAAACGGTCGCCACGCAACGGAATTGTGGATTGTCTGTTGTGCCGCAAGCACTTTAGCATTTGTGCGATTTGGAAAGAGAAAGATGGATCACATTTCGTGCCTATCTTCTGCACAACGCGAGGATCGGCTGTAGTTCTTGACCACGTTGGAATGACAGAATAGCGACGAACGAAGCGATGCACCTAAGCCGCCGAACAGGGCGTTTGGACAATGCGCGGATCACTCCGGCGGCTACGTGATCGCCGACCTTAGCTGACTAATGCTTGACCCCAACCAGCCAATCAATCGATTCCCAAACGCTTGTCCGTGTTGCGGCTATGCCACACTAGACGCTCGCGGCGAATACGACATTTGCACTGTCTGCTGGTGGGAGGACGACGGACAGGACAACGACAATGCAAACATCGTTCGCGGCGGTCCAAATTCCAACTTGAGCCTGACTCGCGCACGAATCAACTTTCTGGCTGCTGGAATCTTTCAACCATCACGGACCGACCTGCGCGAACAAAAACAACCTGTTGACTCACTCGTTCAACAGCGTTTCTTCACATTCGACGAGTGTACATCAACCATTGCCGAACCTGCGCTCGGCTGGTCAACGACAATTCGTAAACTCGACGACAACCCATCGCGATCTCTATACCTTGTTGGAGATCATGTTCGTGTTGTGTTAAACTATCGCAACAAGACACCTAGAACGGGTACAATAGCTACTGCGATCTGGCATCACAAACTTGGCAACTGGCAATACCAACTTCTGGATGACGCCGGACGAGATGTCTCGAAACGATACGAGGCACCGGACTTAATCGTCACGACACAGACGGCAGGTAACAATGCGATGCACCGAAGACGCGGATCGGACGCGTCCTGATGGAAACTTTACTTGCCGCGACATTGGTGGTCGCGGTCGTTACTCCCGAAAGCATTGCCCCAAATGATCGCAATCCAATGGACCTCCGATGACTGCGCCTGCGCATCAGTTCGTTTCGTATGCTTATCAGGACCGTGACCGTAAGGCGATCAAGAAGTACGCCAAGCAATACGATGGCGTGGACATGGTCAAGCTAATGGGCGCGGACGAGGAAAACTTTCCGATTCTGATCAAAATGGATGACGACTTCGGCTTGCTGTTTTGGAGTCCATTTCACGGTATCATGATGCAGATTGACGAAGACAGTGTTCGGTCGCATGCAACCAAGGAGTACCTGTTGCAAAACGCATGTCCTGTCTTTGACAGCATTGCTGAAGCCGAGGCCTATGCCATTGAATACGATTGGCCTAGGAAACCATGGCCAAGCGAAGAAGTCGGGAGTAACAAAACGATGGACGTGCGTACTGGAAATGGTTGAAGACAAGTGGGAGCGACTCCCACCCAAGTAGCTCTTAGCCAGAGGCTTGGTATCGAGTGTTGCAGCGTGTCTGGTAACAGGCAAGTTGAAGCGTACACAGAAAGGTAGCGAGGATGAAAGGCAGGGGCTAGCTACCTCACCCTGAAGGGCATTGAGCTCCGAAGGATTTTAACTATCGGACCCTACCCAAGGTGTGTGCATACTGGAAGGCAATATCGATCAAGTCGCGAGGGCGAGACATGATCGGAGACCTGGAGTCGAAGGCCCATTCGCGTTACACACCATGATTTCAAGGCAACCAGTGAGATCCCTCAAGTTCTTCAGGAATGAAATTTCGCTCCTGGAGTAAGACACACCAATCCCCAAAGGATAGTTAATCTGATGACGATGGGAAGTCGGAAGGTTGCATAGTACCGATGAAGCCGGAAAACTCTGGTGGAGGGAAGGCGGCAGAGCGATGGAGGCAATTGGGAACGAACATCCTCTGGACACAGTGCCCGATTTGGGATGACAAATCGACTCGATTGCAGAACGTCCTGGTTTATCCGGACGGGATGGCCACCGTGGGGATCCGGATGCGTTCACTGCGCACCTCGGGTTCTGGGAGGGGGCAACGCTCAATCGACCAAGCCTAATCTTTATGCTAAACTGGGAAGAAAGAGCTTGCTCTACTCGCCCGAAGACGCGGACGGTACGTTTTTTCAATGGGGACGTCTCCTTGCCGCGACTCGGTGACGTGTAGCGTTATGCCTTTGGAGTCAGCACGCGAATGGGAACTTGGAGCACGGGACTTTACGGCAGCGACTTTTCCTCTGATCTTCAGTCCACAATAAAGGCCGTCGCCCGCCTCCCTTTCGATGCATCGCAGCTCGTAGACATACTGCGTGATACCGAAGGAACGGTAGCTAACGATGCTACCGATCAGGATTACACGAACTTCTGGTTCGTTGTTGCCGACCAATTCCATAAACGCGGTATCAATGCGCCGATTGCCTTTGAGACCGCAATCCGCCTCATCGATAACGGCACCGATCTGGGAATACAGCGCTCGCTTGGCATGTCAGATTCCGACCTAAAAAAAAGATCAAAAGTTCTAGCTGAATTACGTGAAAAACTTGCTTCTCCACCGCCGCAGAAGAAACGCTCCACAATTTCGAAACCAGAACCATTCACGATGGAATCCGGCGACTTGCTAATTTACCCCGTGTCGAAATCCGGTGAAATACGCAATCCATATATGCCTGCCAAATTTGACGATTGGAAAATGGCCAGCTGGGGCGCGGCAGTCGCACTTCGTAACGGGCGCGCATTTGGTTTCCTAGCGTGGTATCAACTAATCAAACTAGCTGATCCCCAATCAGAAACACCGACCGTAGATCTCCTGACGGATCCGACATTCACGTGGCACGTTACCTACCCAGGATCCTGTCCTTCGAATCGATTCAAACGAATGCAGCTAACAAAACTCGGAAAACTCGAGTTGGACGAGAAACGCGTCAACGCATTACTAGCGGAATCGAAAATTGTCGCTGACAAAATCGAGGACTGTGCAATCGAGGACGTGTGCATTTCGAATGCACTAAACGTTCACACCTGCACACACCAGCCGTCGATCAGAGGTCTTAGAACTCTGATTAACTGATTTCTGGAAGATTGTGAGGCAGAACAATCCGATGGACGTGCGTACTGGAAATGGTTTGAAGACAAGTGGGAGCGACTCACACCCAAGTAGCTTTTAGCCAGAGGCTTGGTATCGAGTGTTGCAGCCTGGCTATAAGGTTGGCTTGCTGACCGAAGTGCCTGGTTGAAGCGTACACAGAAAGGTAGCGAGGATGAAAGGCAGGGGCTGACAATTCGTACGGTTATCGTCTAGGCAGGTCGTGCCACCAAGCGTTGGGAGAACTGGGCAAGGTGATTGCGACTTGCAGGGTCAACAGGATCAGTGATGCAGACGGTCAAGGTTTCTTCGGTAATGTGGATCATAAACACCTTATGGAGCTGCTGAGTAAGCGGATCGCGGACCCGAGGCTGCTGCGATTGATTCAGAGATTCCTTAGCGCAGGCGTGATGATCGATGGAGGTTTCCATGAAACGGACGAAGGCGTTGTACAAGGATCTATGTTGAGTCCTTTGCTAGCCAACGTGTACTTGCACTACGTCTTGGACCAATGGTTCGAAGAGGTAGTGAAGCATCATATTGAAGGAGAGGCGTACTTATTCCGATTCGCGGACGATTTTATCTGTTGCTTCCAACATGTGGATGACGCGAAGCGTTTTCAATCGACGTTGGTGAAACGAATGGGACGATTCGGCTTGAGTTTAGCTCCCGAGATGACCAAACTGATTCGCTTTGGCCGCTTTGCAACTCGCGATTCCAAGGAGATGGGCGACGGGGCACCGAAGACGTTTGATTTTCTAGGCTTTACACATTACTGCGGCCTTAGCCGCGCAGGCAAATTCAGACTGAATAGGCGCACGTCGAAGATGAAATTCCAAGCCAAAGTGCAAGCGATGTCGGATTGGCTTCGCGGGCATTTAACAACACCGCGGTCGGTCGTGTGGGAGTCCGAGCAGCGGAAGCTGCAAGGTCACTATCAGTACTATTGGATCAATGACAATTAGCCTTGGCTGCTGAAATTCCGCACAGTAACAAAGTGGATGGTATTCCGTTGGTTGCGTCGCCGCAGCCAGACGGGCTAGACTGCCTGGACTTGGGAGAGTTTCTATCGATGGTTTTACCGGATGGCGTTGGCGAACCCGGTGAAGCTGAAGGATGTGATTGCTGCGTATGGTTAGGTAAGGAGCAATGCTGTAAGATTGCAGAGACAGGTGATAGCTGGGAGTCGTATGCTTTAACTGGGCACGTACGGTTCTGAGAGGATGCGGAGTATCAATTGAGATGTAGTAGCCAGTATTTGATCTGACGGAAACTACCCATTTTTACGTACTGGATTGTACGAGTTGGTCGAGCATTTTTTGTTCGACTAACTGTTTCGAATCGAGGAACGTTTGCATTGGCGTCTTGCCAAAGCAGAACCTCC
>JANMNR010000488.1:0-4300 GCA_031368325.1 Pirellula sp. | reverse complement strand
GGCTCATGCCGAACCCAAGCCAAGCTCGGCATGAGCCCCGCTCTCCCGTTGGGACCTTTAATAGATAGATTGATCCTGTCGCTCGCCTTAGATGGGGTTGTCTGCTGAGAGTTGTGACCCTTCATTTTGGCACATCATCCGTATCCAAGTCGAAACGAAGTACAATGGACAGCAACATTTCAAAGACTGAACACCAGGAAACGCTCAGATGCTTAACGATCTCTTTACGAGGTTATTTGTGGCGATTGCGATCATAGTCACTTCCGAGACTCTACCTGCCCATGCAAACTACAGAGAGATGCTTAAAAAGGGCACCACGCGAAAAGCTGTTTTCGAGTTGTACTCAAAGTATGCGTCCGATGTTTTGCCCAGCACGTCACCTGAATCTGACACCCTTACGTTGTTAGCCGGAAGTGCCGACTATCAAAATTCGTTAATGTTGGCGTTTCTTTCGAACGGTTGGGCCATTCGCGCGAGCGATGTTGACCATCGGTATTCACCGCCCGCAGGTGTATGGCTGTTCTCCGAGGAGAACTATCAAGGTCGACTTAAACAGTTCCCCGCAGCCATGCCGCAGACTGACGCGATTGATATTGCGAGCATCGAGAATTTCCAAGGCAAATCCTTGCTTGTCGGACCGAATGTGAAAGCAGAGTTGTTTTCAGAGTCTCGATTTCGTGGCGAGTCGTCGATCATCACTGGTTCGATCACTCCATTGCCTCATCTTGTTCAATCGCTCAAAGTCCGTACGCCGCCGCGTATTGACTACGTGTCATTGCTGAATTACTGCCAGCAAGACCAAACTTGTTCTTTTTCAGTGCATCTCAGCGGAGCGAACATTGATTCTGGTGCAAGAATTGAAATCGAAGGGGGTGTCAACTCCATCGCGAAGCACCAATCTCGATTGGATAACGCGAATTGGCTTGGCCTGGGTTGGGATCGCGCACATGCTGGCTACTCGATGGACCCCACTTACTTTGCATTTCCCATCTATCATTACGATTCTGTCTATACCGATTTGGACCATATGCAAGTTGGCCAAGAGATTTCGATCTCGGTAAGCAATCCGGACAACCAGCGTTCTAATTCACTTACACTCACCATCCCGTGCAAAGAAAATTTGGATAGCGACGGGGATGGATTCCTGGACGACTGGGAAAGCAAAGGAGTAAACGGATTAGACCTACCTGCGATGGGCGCAAACCCCAATCGAAAGGATGTCTTTGTGGAAGTGGATCGCATGATTGTCAAGAATCGCGTTTGGTCGGATTTTGCTGAACGAGACTATCCGCTTCCTAAGATCTTCGAGGACGCGAGTCATATTTTCTCGCAAGCTCCAATCCTCAATCCAGATGGATCCAGTGGGATTTCTCTCCATATCGATTTCGGTCAACCCGAATTTGAGAAAGTCGGAAAGGGGAGCGGCGGCTCCTTGGTCCCTTGGACAAAATTCACAGGCTTTGGAGCGAAAGCGTTCATAAAACCTCCCGAAAATTACACCGACGCTGAGGCGGTTCGTAACAACCCGATGTACTTCGCAACGAATCGACACCAAGTTTTCCGATATTGTTTGTTTGCAGATCAACAGTTTGGCACTGGATCTACCGGCGGAGGGCGAACTGGATCGACCTTTTTCTTGACTCTCGGGGTCAGTCAAATGAGAGCGATCGAACACAATTTTCAACTTGGTGTGTTTATTCACGAATTGGGTCATACGTTTGGACTTTCCCATGTCGGAGAAGAAACACAATCTGGCTTAAATTACAAACCGAATTTCAATTCACTAATGAACTACCTTTTTACTTTCAAAGGCCGTGATATTGATGGAAAACTCTCCGCAGTCGATGGCAAACCAACTGGCGATTACGTATACGCCTATTCTGAAGGGATGAATGCTTGCCTAGACGAAGCATCCCTGCTGGAAGTCCTTGGCGTTGCCAATCACTACCCACATGATTGGAATGGAAATGGAATGATCGATTTGCAACCCGTTCCGAAAGACCTGTTGAAAGAAAACCCTCCCCCGGGCTTCCAAAAACTTACCGATACGTCCGATTGGGGGCGATTGAAGTTTCCACTGCTCAACCCTTAATCCAGGAATCGCTCATCGTGCAAACCTATCCACGAAATCGAGACTTTCGCAGACTCAGTTTTGTATACGTGTTTTGCTGTTTAGCAACTAGTTCGATCAACGCGGAAGAGCCCGTACGCATCGTTCGAACCAGCCCAACTCTATTCCGACCTCATTCCATACGCGGTACATCAAAGATTCCGGAAGGAGTCAAATTAGGAATTGCGTGTGAGCTAGACAGAAAGCTACTGACAGGAGACTGGAAACTGAGCGGAACCATTCGGACGATTGATCACGAGCTAGGAATGATTGAGTTTGACACTAAAGCAACGAAGGTTGGCCAGGCAACTCTTGCCTATCGACTACCTCACCAACTCAAACTAGATCTCAACCAAGGCGACCCGATCACTATTGTTCATGACGGGGAAATTCACATTTCTTCGGCAACGAATCTCATTCTCGCAACGTCCCATCGCCACGACGATACGCCTCCACAGTCTTCTAACAAAGCCGAAATAATGTTTGGTGATGCGAACGGGGGACACGTCTTGTTTTACTGGGCCAACCCAGATGACGAAAATACCCAAGATCTAAAAACTGGAATCTCTCCGCACATACCTATTTTACTTAAGGCACGAGCTCAAGGTGAATTTCGAGAGTTTCCGGTAAAGGATAATGCAATCATCCCAGTTGAGATCGATGGACAACGCTATGTGTTTGCCTCTTTGTTCAGTGAACCCTATTCTACCGAAGGGAAACAAGCCGATTCGCACTCGGGATCCGCATCGCATACCCTCAATTGTCTGCTCATTCGTCAGACCGCAACAAATCCCCGATGAACTGACCAGCCTTGCGCGCATTCACGGCACGGGCAAACTGCCAAATAGTACTGATCGTGCCGATATGCTGTACGAGGCTCGGTGATGGGTAGTGTATGGGCACCCCCGTGGATTGAGAAAACAGGCCAATCATCACGTCGATTTTGGATAACCCCTGATCGTTAGCCATCGCTCGATGGTTATACACAAGGGGCGATGTTAACCACGCTCTTGCCGCCTCATTTGAAAAGACAAAGGCTACAGCTCCCCAAACCCATGGCCCATTGAATCGATGCCATCCGGCGTCCTGCTGTTGATACTCGGTACTGCAATACAATGACACGATTCCCGGCGTCTTGCCCAGCCAAAGGACATCTTCAAGGTATTGACGGACGACCGAGGTTTCCGGAAACAGCGCATCATCTTGAAGCATCATGTAAGCATCCGCGTGCGGATCTCGCATGAATAGTTCCATCAGCGAAAGGGCATAGTTTGGAAAAGCACCTAAGGCCGGAATTCGGCGACACGAAGGAAGATCGGACTGCGATTTTGGAATTTCCATCTCCCCGTCAATGAACAAGACGGGCTCTTCCCAGCCGGCGCGACGTACGGATTGGGCGCATTGCTCAAGCGTCGAAATTCGTCGACGTGACGTCGTGATTCCAACGGACCATCGCCGCACACGAGTCGCACACTCTCTTGACGGAACCGGCAGCAATGATCCAAGGTCGTTGAGTGTGATGGATTTCAATTGGCTCGCTGATGATCGGGCGATGTCAGCAATATCATCCTCACCCGGTGCAACGATTGGCAATGAACGCTCCGCCTGCTGTAGCAATTCCTTGCTCCGAGCAACATCACACACTTCAATGCCACCTTCGGCGATGATGCCTTCAGCGACAGCGTAGAGCAACGAAGCGATGATCGGATTCAGGTCCTTCGACGTAGGCTCGAATGAATCACAACAGGCCAAGCACGCATCGCGTCCAACTTGCAGGCGATCCAAACAATCGCTCCCAACGAGCTCTCCTAGAATTGAGCAACACGCGATGGCCCCATGATTGGAATCCGGCCAGTGACGACGATGGGGACACGTTTCCGGCGTACGGTGGTTGAGCGGTATTTCCATAACATCGTAAAGCCAAAAGCATTCCACAAACAAAAAAGGCCAGAACAAATTCTGGCCCGACTAAACTTAAGAATTCATGAGTCGAATCAAGCAGTAACGCACGCCGTGGCACGCAGTTGACCCTTGAATCGACCAGGGATGCTGGGTGGTTCGCTCACAGCAGCGCCCTGGTAAGCAGATACTTTCTTGACTTGCCACCGCTGACCATCGAACTCCCAAATCGCGTAACCGAGGCCTGAAGGGCCACTACTATTACCAGATGGGCCGCTACTACCTGCCAAA
>JANMNR010000468.1:0-2116 GCA_031368325.1 Pirellula sp. | reverse complement strand
TCGAGGGAATCGCATGGCGCAGCTCGTATGCATGGGAGCAATGATGCAATGTACGTTCGGTACGGGACCTTCTACGCTTTCGGTGGCCTCACCCAACGTGCTAAGCGAGGGTCCACCGAGTGCAAACATCATGGATAAAATTCCGTTTGTGAACATACCTCCATTCATCATGTGCACTTCACTGGCAAACCCAGCGGTGGCGTCCGCGACAGCCGCTGCACTAGGCGTCCTGACACCGATGCCCTGCACACCGACGATCCCTGGGCCTTGGGCGCCCGGGTCGCCGACAGTGTTATTGCGAGGAATGCCCGCGCTCAACAACACCTGCAAATTGAACTGTGCATTTGCAGGTGTTATCAGCATCACCATGCCTCAGACCAAAAAAGAGCTCGTCCCTTAGCGAACGCCGTTCAGTTCACCGTGGCAAAACTGGGGTCGGCAAGTTTGCGTGGGGCAAGGCCTCTGGCACGGAGACAACGTCAACGCGAATTGCTTGTCCGGCTTGCAGTTGCCATGAGCCTGCATGCGATGCAGCTCGGGTTTGAAGACAAACTCTTGACCTAGCAGATGCTAAGAACGCTTCCGCATTCGACGCATCGAACTCAAACGTGTGAACGGCCATACTATTGGCTGCTTCAAAGTGATGAGTAACCCGAGTAGGAACGATCGCCTCGTCGGTCTCTAGCCCTACTCGAATGGAACCGACTCCCTTGGAGCGATCGCTATGTGATTCGGTTACTTGGAGAACAAGACCAGCAGAATCTTCGCGGTTCGTCATGAAGTTTACACTGAGCTTGATTCCATCAACTCCATTCACAGCGATTCCTTCCGAAAAACGTTGTAGATTTTGTTTCACTTGCTCAATCGAAATAGACTGTAAATTGGGAGTTGGCTCGTACTTGACCCAAACCCGAACGTCGGCGGCCGTCGCGGCGGTTGGCCAATTTGACGCGTTCCAGCTAACCAACGGAACGGGAGTCTTCGGCTCAAAATTGGCATCATAAAAGTAGTACGTGTTTCTGCGTGACTCTGCGCCACCCATCACTGGTGTTACCTCGATCCAAATCTGAGATGGTCGTGCAGTAAAATGGCTATCTGGGTATTGAATTGAGATTGGAAAATTGACTCCGATTTCGCCCCTCGATGGCCGGTGGACGCGCGCAATGATTTGTCCATTCCCCCCGGCGCGAACAAGGGTCGCAGCGCGTGGAGATGATCGGTCATAGGGTTTGCTCACAATATCCTGCCCATCGTCGGTCAAAACGAGCTCCAGAGATTCGCCACCCTGAAACTGCACGATCTTGGAAATGGACTGGAAGGAAACGTTATAGGCTTCATTGGTAACCGGCTTCACCGCCACTGGTGTGTTCAGCTTGGACTCGCCCACGAAAACCGGTCCCTTTGTTTTAGGCTTCGAGTCGATTCGCGAAACTTCAAACTTTCCTAAGGAAAGTTGCTCTGCTAGGGCACGCAAAAGATCGCTCCCATTTTCGATGTCGTAGTACCGGCCTTTGGTCCGTTCCGCCAACTCGACGAGGTTCTTGCGGGAGTTCTCTGCATCGGAGACACCTACTCCCAAAATAAACAACGGCACCTGGTTGCTACTCCAAGCACGGAACACTTCGTCGATCGATGTACTAGCGGTAGGCTCTCCACCTGGCCGCCTGGATGCGTTAAACTGAAAATTATCCCCATCGGTAATGACTACGATGCTTTTGGCTGTCGAGTCGTCGTCCGCGTCAAAGTCACGAAGCGATTCCATGATCGAAAGGTATAGCGGCGATTGTCCCCATGGAATGATCTTTGACAGCTTGCTCGCCAAACCGCCTACCATTTCTGGAGTAAAACGTCCGAGAGGCAGAATTGCTTCTACATCGCGACTCGGAACCAGGTCATTTGGAATGGCATCAGGATAATTTGGTTGGGTAAGAATCTGTGTCTTCCCAATCGTTTTCCCAGGGGATTTCCCGGTCTTCGGATCGGGGGGGGCCTCGGCTGGACGAGACCATCCGAGTCGATGCCCAAACAACCGAACGCCAATTCTTGCATCCGGCCTCGAGGCCAGCTGAGTCAACATTCGCAAGACGCTTTCCTTGGCGAGCTCAAGCCTCGACTG
>JANMNR010000438.1:0-3145 GCA_031368325.1 Pirellula sp. | reverse complement strand
CCCATTTGCGCGATGCTCGACGGATCGATGGCTGCGGCCACGTCGAGCAAACCTCCATCCGTCCTACAGATACCAACATACCCCGAATGGCCAACCAGCATATGCAACTTTCCATCCGCAAAAGAGGTCGCCTGGGCTTCGGGGACCAAACATTGAACGCCAATACGCGAATCGCTCTCAATGCTAGCTGGCCAATTGCCCTCATGTCGAAGCGACGACCGAGTCAACCCACAAGCGATCAGAATACTCTTGGTCGAAACCGAAACAACTTTCGCATCTTGCTGTAAACGCACCCGACGCGTTGCAAGCGTGGGGACAGACGAATCCGGCAAAACGAGTCCCCAAGTTCGATCCATGAAATTCGATCCGCATGCGACGGCTTGCTCGACCAAAATGGTATCCAATGTGGACCGTCGTACGCTAACCATGGCAGGAACACGCCACCGTGCCTGAGTCGTCAAGATTTGCAAACGCATCGACTCGATTTGGATCGCTCCTGCCGATTGTATGGCCCGTTTAACGCCCAGCCGATCGAGCGATGCTTGCGAACGCAGATTGAGGCAGCCGCCGCAGACCTTTTCTCGTGGAAACGACTTGGCTTCCACCAAAAGGGTTTTGAGCCCTTGCTTGCTCGCTAAAATCGCTGCCGCCGCCCCCGCAACTCCCGCACCCAGGATAATAACATCCCACTCTATTTCCTTCAGGTCGTCGATAGTTTGTGCATGCTTTGGAGCGATTGCGATCATGCTAAGCGTCCCATCGCAAGAGGTATCGCTCAGGCCAATGCCGGCGCATCGAGCAAGATCTCATGCCGGCTTGGCTGGCCAACTGAATGGCTTCCGATCCGGTAAAAGCGGCTCGAACCGATTGCGGGCCATCGAAATGCACCACTGGCGAACGGGACAATAAATGGCAACCTATCTTAGCCAATACGTACCCAAACCTCGATCGGACCAAATCATCCACTACGACAGCAATAGAAGCAATCTCTTTCATACGCCCCAGCACCTGAACCGCTTGCTCCTCCGTGAAATGATGCAAAAACAAACAGCAATAGACGACATCAAACTTGGCATCGCTCGATTGAAAAACGTCCGCTTGTTGAAACTGAACTGGGACGCTCGAACGCTTCGAGGCAGGCAATCGACTCTGTAGGTCGCCCCATTCTTTCGTGGCACAGTCGACTGCCGTCTGACTGATGTCCCATCCGGTGATTGTGCATTCTACCTTGCCGGCAAGCCGACGTCCCACGTTGACCGCCACATCGCCACTGCCACAGCCAATGTCCAACACGCTTATGGAGCTCCGATTGTGCTGTTTCGCAATCCCTAAAACTGCGTTGGCCACATGCTTGCCTGTTTGGCATAGTCGGTTCACTCGCCGGAGGCCGCCTAGCGCACGTCGGTGTTCGATGGGATCAATTGCCGGGTCGTCCATCAATTCGGGAACTAGGACTCTTGATTTCATAACGCCTCCGCCACGGCTAGGTTCCTTGAGGCTTTAATGATTCTGCCCAATGGGCTTAATAGCAATGCAGGCAACAAAACCAAATCCCCCACGATCGCGCCCGTTAACATCACGATCATTAACTTTGCGAACTGCTGAGTTGGGATGAACTCGGCAAACAAGAAGGGCATCATCGAAACACAGCTGATCAATGTCGTATGAATCATCGCCGACGCACAACTATGAAATGTCCTAGCCACGGCTTCACTGCGTGAATAGCCGCTTCGAAGCTCGTCCATGTACCAACATACGAAGTGAAGCGTGTCGTCAACTGCGATTCCCAGCGCAATACTCGCAGTCAAGATCCCAGCAATGTCGAGGTCTAAGTTCATCCATCCCATACAACCAAACGCGATCGTTACTGGCAGAATGTTTGGCAACATGATCAACAACCCGCCACGCACACTGCGGACGATGAACATCATCACAGGTGTGATCATGAGAAACGCACTGATAAAGCTATATCCCAAATCGGTCAGCAAAGCGAGTTGCGTCTCATGCATCACAGGGGACAACCCCGTGAATTCAGCCGCCGCCAAATGCTCCGCTGGGACATCTTGAAGAACTTCATTGGTTGCGTTGGAAACGCTACGAGTTAGCTGCCCATAGTCTTCTTCCGAAGTGGCAGAAACCTTGGCTAGGATCCGCCACGTCTCGCCTAGCTCCGATCTCGAAACCAAGCCTTGTTCTTGAAAACTGGGGATCGCTTTTTCGATCTCTTTCCGCAAAACGGATCGTTTGGCCGTCGCGATGATCGACGCCGCATCCGACCAAGTTGGTAACATCGATACGGCAGACATCACACCACCAACGGTTCGCTCCTCGAGTAATCGTGTCGATACTTTTGATACCCACCGAGCTCTCTCCAGTCCATTCAGCGAACTATCATTCGGGAAACGCAAGAGAACCTCAACCGTCGCAATCGGCCCCACGTGCTCTTCCATCCATGCCATGTCCAGGTTTGTTCTGGACTGAGCCGGAAACATGTCGCTGAACTTGGTCGATGCCTTGAGATAGGCCAAGCCATAGCAGGTGATGATCAACAATAGGATCCCAGTAGCTGAAATCCAATTGGCACCTGCGTTTAAAAAGCGAAGATAGCCCTCTGTCCAACCGTTTGTGACCCCGTTGATATCTGCGGTAGTCTTCGATGAGGCACCCGATGATTCATGTTTTTTACGCGGCGTGCAAAACCAATCGGCAAAGGCCGGGAAGCCTATCAGGAGCACAACCGTCGCTATGCCTAGCCCTATCGCAGAAAAGAGCCCAAATTGCCGAACAGGCGCCAGCTGGCTTGTCCATAACGACCCCATTCCCAGCATGGTCGTGACGCTCGATAGCGTGCAGGGCTTCCACCCAAGAAGCATGGCGCGCGCACCAGCGTGATCGCATTTACGACGCAGGCATTCCGCATGATAGTTCATGAGATGTACAGCTCCCGAAAGTGTCAACATGAACACGAGGGTTGGAAGCACGATGAGCACAGCGCTGAAGCGATTGCCGGTGTAGTACACCATTGCGACAGCCAGCAATTGCCCCACACCACCCAAGGCAAGGACGACGATAGCCCGTCGAAACCGACCCAAACAAAACCACGCGACCAGCATTCCTAAAACACTAGATGGCAACACTAGCTTTT
>JANMNR010000437.1:0-6448 GCA_031368325.1 Pirellula sp. | reverse complement strand
TTTGGGAGTTCATGCTGAGACATTCAACCCGCGTTGTTGTTATGAAATTGGAGACGCAATCGCTCGCATTTTGCAAGACCCGGACCGTGCCCATCTTCTGGCTGAAAAGTCGTTTTTGTCAATGCGACATTACAAGTGGACCGATGTAGCTGCGGAATACCTAGACTTTTTCGAGAACGATGTGATGCCATTTCGCCTGGAAGGACAGCAAGTTCTCGCTAACCAAGCTTGATGCGGCGAACATTCAATCTTAGCGCATCTGGTAATTCGGGGAGGTCGGTCCTTCGAAGCAGTTGCGCCTGAAGTTCGCATTGTTGTCCCCAGGCAATTCGTTGTTTTTGCGAATGAGATCGCTTGGTTTTTAAGTCCGTTTTGCGGACCTCCCCGAAACGCCGGATGAACCTCAGTCGGACAAAGCAAATCGCTATAACAATAGCGGGATAGCGAACATATACTCGTTGATCATTTTGAGATTGACCCATGCGCTTCGCAAATGCTACCCTCCGCCGGCGGTATACCGTAAGTACGACGAAGTGATTATATGAAAATATTATTAGCAACATCCACTAAACAGTTTCACCATCGGGAGATCGAGATAGAAACGCTTCGAGACCAATTGCAGGCACTGGGGGCTCTTACGGATATTCTCGTGCTACCTTTTTCGATGAACAAACAGCATTTGCTTTCGCAGCTTTCCTCGTATCGGATGTTGGATGTTCGTCATGTCGGGGATTGCTTGGTGTCGATGTCTGCTCCAACGCACATCCTACGTCATCCAAACAAGGTCGTTGTCTTTTCAGATAGTTCAACACAGTTGGTAGATACTTGGGATGAGCAAGACGGTTACCTAGATAGGCAACCCATGCATGCGATTCGCAAATTGCTTTACCGAGCAGAGCAAGTTGGAATTCAGGAAGCAGCCTTGGGAGTTTGCTTTTCTAATCTGACGGCACGTCGAATGCAGACTATGGTCAGATGTGTTGTGACAGATTCCGTCCATCTAGCGGCGCAGCTTGCGGGAAAGCACCTAAAAAGTTCTCGTCTCTCGGGGAAAAAAGTTGCATGAAGATTTTCGTCTTGAACAACATGGTACCTTTTGTTCGCGGGGGTGCCGAGGAGTTGGCCAGTCACTTAGTTCAACAGCTTCAGGAGCATGGGCATCGAGTAGAATTGCTGAAAATCCCATTTAAGTATGATCCTCCGGAACACATTTATAGTGAGATGCTGGCGTGCCGAATGATGCGAATAGAGGATGCGGATTTAGTAATTGCATTAAAATTTCCGGCTTACTTGATTCCACATCCCAACAAAGTCCTTTGGTTGGTCCATCAGTATCGCCAGGCTTATGACATGTGGGATGCAGGCACGTCGAACATTCCATCGACTCAAAACGGAATCGAATTGAAAAGGTGTATTGCGGAGGCTGATACCGATTGTTTCAAGAATGTAAAACGAATATGCGGGATCTCTCCCGTGATCCAAGATCGACTAAAGCGATTTCATGGGTTAGAAAGCGAATTGCTGCGAACGCCCCTGAATGCGCCAGAGGAATTTGTGGAGGGTGAATACGGCGACTACATATTCTGTGGCGGACGGATAAACCAAACAAAAAGGCAATTTCTGTTGGTGGAAGCCATGCGGCATACTGTGTCCAAATGCAAGTTGGTTATTGCGGGCCCAGCGGATAGTCCAACCGATGGCGACCTGTTGAAAACGCTAGTACAGAAATATGGATTGGCGGATCGCGTTCATCTCGACATTGGCTTTCACCCTCGCGAAAAGATTGCATCATGGGTTAGTAATTCCTTGGCGTGCGCTTACTTGCCAATAGACGAAGATTCCCTTGGCTATGTTTCTATGGAAGCGAACCAGGCGGCGAAAGCGGTGCTCACCGTCGACGATTCAGGTGGGATTTTGGATCTTGTGTTTCACAACGAAACAGGCTGGGTCAGCGAACCGGATCCAATTCATTTAGCGACCCAATTGGATCGTATGCATGAGAAGCGGGCTGAGACCATTGCAATGGGGAAGAACGCGAAAGAGAGCTGGCTCTCGATGGGAATCAACTGGCAGAACACAATAGAAAGACTGGTCGCATGAAGCTAGCATGGTATACCCCCTACTCACAATATTCAGCCATTGGGGCGTTTAGTCGCGAGGTCGTCACCGCCTTAATCGAGAAAGGACATGCGGTCACAATCATCCGATGTGAAAAGCCCAATTCATGCGTTTCCAAAACCGAGGCGCCTCATGTTACCAAGTTAGTCAATGCGAGTTCTTTTCAACACGACGTACCCGGATTCCTCGCGGACTTTGATGTAGTGGTTTACAACGTTGGAAATCACTTTTCTAATCACTACTTTTCTATCGAGCATCAGCGACAAGTTCCTGGTGTTACGTTGCTACACGATTATATGCTTCACCACTTGCTCGCTGAATGGTGCGAGGAAGACGAAAACCGGAGTTATCTCGATGTACTTGCCCATGAAGCGGGCGCGGATTCCGTTCTTGCGTTTCATGCGGCGGCGAAAAACGACATACAGAAAGACTGGTATATGTCCAACGCCGCACGTTATCCTGTTTTGCGATTCGCCATGGCCAACACGTTGGGTGTTGTAACACATGCTGATTTCTATAGCGAATCGACTCGAAAATTGCTCCACTGTCCGGTGACAACCATTCCGTTGGCATATCCGCACCGATCCGAGACTGAATTGGAAACGCCAACCCGAACGAATGGAAAATTAACCTTGCTAACCATTGGGGATGTGAATATCAACAAACGGTGTGAGTCAATCATTAAATCCATCGCAAGTTCGCCCGAGTTAGCAAAGCATTGGAGATATCGAATTGCAGGAAGAGTAACTAAGACCTACGGCGCGCATTTGATGCGATTGGCCAGCGAGCGTGAAGTCTGTGTCGAATTGGATTTGCTAGGGGCTGTGGATGACGCCCAACTCAACGCAGAGGTGGCAAAAGCGAATGCGATTTCGTGTCTCAGGTTTCCGATTATCGAGGGAGCGTCGGCGAGTGTTGTTACAAGCTTGGCAAGCGGTAGACCGACCTTAGTTAGTCAGGGTGGTTGCTACGACGAAATCCCAGATTCAATGGTATTCCGAGTCGCCATTGATTCTGAATTGGATTCGATTCAGAAACACTTGATGCATATCGCCGACAACTATGAAATGACTGTGTTTCAGGCCGCCAAGGCCCGAGCATGGGTTAAAAAGAGGCACAGTGGCAACCATTATGCAACCTCCTTATGCAGCTTTTTAGATTCAACGATTGCTGAATTTCCGGTAATAGAACTTGCTGATCAAATCGCTGAAAACCTTTCTCAATGGAATTGGCAGTCAGACTGTCCTGTTGTAAATCAACTAGACGGAGTGATCAATCATTTGTTTCGGTCGACAACTAGTAAGTCAAAGGCGGGAATATGACCTTTTCGGTTTCCAATCGAATTCGTGTTAACATCCAAAATCAAACCAAGACAAATCATCTACGTTCACTCCTGGGACCGCGGGTATTCTACTCGACTGGTAACTGGGGAAGTAAACGTGAGGTTGTCGCGATTCAAGGCCATGGGTTACATGAGGTCGAATGGATCGACGACAAACCTAGTGTTTGGACCTCGGGCGATGCAAGATTGTCATGCGTCTTTACACGACCGAGGTATGTTCGATGGATTGCTATGGAAGTCGATAGCGGCCCTGTCACAAACACACTCACGATTTCACTTAACGCAGAGAATCCTTTTCAGGTCAAAACAAGAGGAAAGCAGATCATTCGACTCGTTACTCGCAATCCTTCGAGCCATAGCAACTTGATGATCGACATCCAATGTGCCGTTTTCACTCCGCAGTTGCATATCAAAAAGAATAACGATCCGAGAAGAGTTGGCGTGATGATTCGCGAAGTCCAAATCGCCAAGTATTGGTGGCGGCTTCCAATGGGTGGATACAATTTACCATTCCAATTTCGTGATTGGTGGTTGTCGTTCAAACAACGAAAGTCACAATCTGTCATTGAGAGTCGCTTGCTTTAACGACTCATGGGGTGAGCGGGGCAACCGATCCATGTTTCAATGTCTGGGGTATTTCGAGTCACAACCGCGCCTGCTCCCGGCGTAGCGCTGACGCCATTTTTTAACTCCGGAATCACAACCGTCCCTATACCCCGAAAACTTGTACCTTTCCCGCCCAATGGCATCCAGGGGCAATTCATCGAAATCGCCAACGTTTTCGCCGTTCGCTGTATTGATGTTTGCTCCAATTCCGAGGAACGTGTCTGCGCCGATCGCAGCATTCGGCATCACCTCGGTTCCTGTTCCGATTTCGTACAATAAGAAACATAGGCAGTCGTGGCGATTTCTATCCCAAACAAACCATTTTTTCAACAATTTGCGAAGCAGTCTATTGTTTCGATCGCCACCAGCCTGCTTCGCACTGCTATTGACCGACCATCCCCTTTTATGCGATACCGCGATAAGCCCCTGGATAAGACATAGAATACCCAATTCCCGATCTTTAGGCATGGACGTCTAGCACTCGATGAAAAACTTTTGGAAGGCGATTCGTGATTCCATTCACCACTCGCCCGCGATATTCTTAGCCACGCTGTGCTCCGTCGGAATTGCTATCCTTTGGAGTTCCAATATTGGTGCCCTTTATCCTGTCATCGATATGACGCTCAAAGGGGAGTCTATGCAAAGTTGGTTCGAGAAAAGTATCGATACCAGCTATGCAAAATTGGATCAGCTTGAAATTCAGCAAATCGTTGCCGCCCGGCCTGCGGCCACCGCTCGCCGCTTCACTGGCCAAGACATCGCACCGATATCAGACTCGCAACGCACTATCGAGAAAAACATTCGATCCGAGAATGCTAGCATCGAATGGGGCCTTTGGGGCTTGGACTGGGCGAATGCCCTCTTGCCTCGCGACCCATTTCAGACCATTTGTTGCATCATGGGACTCTTGATCGTTAGTACCCTCGTCAAGCACTTGTTGATGCTGGCCAACGATCTTCTCATCGGACACGTGTCGACTAGCATCGTGCGAGGATTGCGTATGAATGTTTTCGATATCGCCCTAGGAATGGATCGAAAAACCTATCAAACGTTTGGTACCAGTGGTCTGTTGGCTGCAATCACTTCCGCCGCCGATGGGCTCGCCTCTGGCATAATGAGTCTTTTCGGCGCCGCAATCCGCGAACCCCTTCGAATCCTGTCATGCCTAATCATGGCTTGCTTCATTAGCTGGCGTCTCCTGCTCTTGTCCGTCATTCTGGCGCCGCTGCTAATCCTCGTTGTCATGTATTTCAATCAAAAGATCCGCTCCATCGCTGCCTCGATTATTGGCCGCAACGCCGGATTTCACGAAGTGCTTTTGGAAGCGCTCAGCAATATCTTTACCGTTCAAGCGTTCACCATGGAACCGTTCGAGAAAAAACGATTCAGTCAATGCACCGACGACATGCGACGAATCAATCTTAAAATGATCTTCTACACTGGGCTGAGCAAGCCTTTCACAGAACTGATCGGAGTAGGAATGGTTGCGATTACGGTTTGTGCCGGTGCCTATTTGGTCGTTAAGCAACAGACACACATTTTCTACCTGCAGATCTGCGACAAGCCGATGAGCGTAACCGATTTGCTTATTTTCTTCGGACTCTTGATCGGTGCGAGCGATCCACTTCGCAAGCTATCGGGTGTCTCTGTGTCGATCTTTAGCGGCGCAATGGCTGCCGATTTTCTCTATTCGATCCTTCACTCCAAAGTGGTGTTGCCCCAAGCTGAAAATCCGATTGCGTTGGACGGACGACATTCCTCACTCTCGCTAAACAATGTTCACTTTCATTACAACGCAGAGCATCCGATCCTCAAAAACATAGAGTTGAACGTTCCGTTTGGAAAAACTGTCGCCATCCTGGGCGCGAACGGAAGCGGGAAATCGACGCTAATCCAGTTGTTATGCCGGTACTACGATCCCGTCGACGGAACCATCGCATTGGATGGCGTGGACATCCGCGAGATGGCGACCCAAGACCTAAGACGGCGAGTTGCTTTGGTGAGCCAAAGCACCGAACTATTCAATCGGACGGTCCTCGAAAATATCCAGTACGGCAGCCCTGACAGCACGCGCGATGAAGCGATCGAAGCCTCCAAGCTCGCTCATGCCCATCAGTTTGTCATGGAATCTCTCAGCGATGGATACGATACGGTTGTCGGTCAAGCCGGACAACGCCTTAGTGGAGGGCAACGTCAACGGATCGCTTTGGCTCGCGCCATTTTGCGCAGGCCTGAGATCCTTATCCTGGACGAATCGACTAGCCAGATCGATATGGCTAGCGAGCTACAGATACGCGAAACCCTCCAGTCCATGAAGGGCCAAATGACCATCATCATCATCACCCACCGCGAAGCCCTCATCGCCCTGGCCGACGATGTCTA
>JANMNR010000421.1:0-3402 GCA_031368325.1 Pirellula sp. | reverse complement strand
ATAAGCCCTGTGAAACGAGGCAAGTCGGCCGGACGTCCGGCGTTAGTTGCTCACCTGTCTCTGCGTAAAGTTATTTCATTAGGCTGCCCCCACGCTGCTGTAGCGGGTCACCCACCCCATTCGGCACGACACATGCCAAACGATCTCTTGTTCCCCAAAGCACAAAATGCTTCGAAGAGTAAAACTTATGCTGCCTATGATGGTAATGCATAAATCATTCTTGCGTTAGACGTTTCCGCCAGTTTGCTCGCCAGAACCCGGCTCTTCCGCTGGAGTCTCTACAGGAGGAACCGAATCCTCGGCAGTCACTTCCGGCAATGGTTCATCCGACATTTCGACCGGAGCAGGAGGGGGCGGCGTTACGACCCCTTCTTTACGATCGAGCTCTTCGGTGGCTTTTCTTTCACGGTCCAATTTATCTTGATGCTTGCGCTCTTCCTCGGCGGCTTCCTGTTCGATGGCTTTGGTGTCCGCTTGATCGACGATCGCGTCCACCTCTTCCTCCGACCAGTTACCCATTTCCATCAATGCATCGGGCTCAATAACCGACAGATCGTCGTACGACAGGTAACCCTGCTCAACCAACTGCTGAGCAACCGACTCGGTCATACCCTCAATTTCCATGAAACCCTCCATGGCACGCTCAATTTGGCGTTCCAATTCGGGAGCCGTCATGATTTCAATGTCCCAGCTGCAAAGCTTGCTAGCTAAACGCACGTTCTGGCCGTAACGGCCGATGGCCTGAGACAAATGCTCTTCGCTGACCAGGGCAATGGCCCGTCCGATCATGTCGCAAAGCAGTACCTGCTCGACCTCGGCTGGCTGAAGAGCATTCGGAATCAACACCATCGGATCGTCGCTCCAGCGAACGATGTCAATCCGTTCGCCTGCGAGCTCGCCTGTTACGTTTTTGATTCGGTTTCCACGCATGCCAACGCACGCGCCGACACAGTCAATTCGTTGATCGCTGCTACTGACAGCCACTTTGCTGCGGTAGCCAGGCTCGCGACTAATGGCATTGATCCGGATCACCCCTTCCGCGATTTCGGGGATTTCCTGCTCAAACAACCGCTGAATCAAAGTCGTCTTGGTTCGCGAAAGGATAATTTTGACACGGTTGCCGGCTGCCTTAACCTCGTAAATCACAGCTCGGACGCGAGATCCGTTGTGGTAGCTTTCGCCAGGGATCTGCTCGCTTCGCGGCAAGATCGCCTCGACGTTTCCAAGCTGGACAATCGTCACGCCGCGTTCTGTTCTCTGCACGATTCCTGTAACGAGTTGCCCGATCTGGGTAAAGAACTCGTCCATCCGAGCATCGCGTTCGGCCTCTTTCAGCTTTTGAATAATGACCTGTTTGGCCGTTTGGGCTCCGATTCGGCCGATCTCGTCTTCGCTCAGATTTCGCCCGTTGACCGTCGCGAGGATAGCACCACCGTCACGCGCGATTTTAACGACGACTTCGGATTCTTCTCCGAATTGCCGTTTGGCGGCAGTTACTAAAGCAGACTCAATTGCCAAGATGACCAATTCCGGGTCAATCTGCTTTTCTCGATGCAACGAATCTACAATTCGGAGCAATTCTTGTGGATTCATTCCGCTGTTATCTGTTGGGTTGGTAGTTTTTGATGGGGCGGTGGTGAATTCAGAGCCCCGTTTCCACTACCTCCCGTGTCTTGCGCAACAAGCGGAAAAGCTATCTTCACTCTGATTAAATGTCAACCGCCAATTGCTTGTTAAGCCCCTGGGCGCAACTTGCTCCATACCGATAATGCCAACATGAATTCGTCTAACGATTACGACACCATTATTATTGGGGCTGGGATGAGCGGTTTGGCCGCTGGCATTCGGCTCGCCCATTACGACCAACGGGTTTGTATTTTAGAAAAGCATTGGACCATCGGCGGGCTCAATTCGTTCTACCGTGTCAACGGTCGGAATTATGATGTTGGTCTGCATGCGATGACCAATTTCACCGACAAAGGTGCCAAAAAAGGTCCTCTTGCTCGCCTTCTTAAGCAGTTGCGATTTCGTTGGGACGATTTTCAATTGGCAGAGCAAAAAGGCTCGCGTATCGCTTTCCCAGGTCTACACCTGGATTTCAATAACGACATCCAATTGCTCCAAGCGGAGGTCGATGCCAAGTTCCCGCACCAAAAGGATGCCTTCCAAACGCTGCTCAATCGGCTCGTCGAATATGACGATTTGTCCCAAGACGACTTCGAATTGTCGACGCGCAAGATCCTTTCTGAGATTTTTAGCGACCCGTTGTTAATTGAAATGCTGCTTTGCCCGCTCATGTGGTACGGAAATGCTCGCGAACACGATATGGATTGGGGCCAGTTCTGTATTATGTTCCGCAGTATTTTTTTAGAGGGCTTTGCCAGACCCTTCAAAGGTGTACGACTAATACTAAAACACTTGGTCCGTCGATTCCGTGAACTTGGTGGCGATCTGCGATTGCGGAGCGGCGTCGGAAAGATATGCGTGGACGGCAATCACGTGGCGGGCGTCGAACTCGAAAACGGGACAAAGCTGACAGCTAAACGCATCCTTTCAAGTGCCGGGGTTGTCGAGACCATGCGACTTTGCGAAGACAATTCGGTTTCTGAGGTCTATATGGCAGGCGAGATGTCCTTCATTGAGTCAATTTCTGTGCTCGAATGCCAACCAAAGGCCTTTGGCTTTGACAAGACCATCGTATTCTTTAACGACTCGGAGCAGTTTCACTGGAGCAAACCTTCAATGCAATTGTGCGACCTACGAACCGGCGTGATCTGTTCACCAAACAACTACGCTTACTCTAGCTCCGAAGGCGAGTTGGAGGCTGGCTTTGTTCGATTGACCACGATTGCGGACCACGATCGATGGTCGGCGCTCTCCGCGGATCGCTACGGTTCTGAAAAACTGCGATGGTACGACGAGTCGGTCGCTGCCGCGGTACGGTTTATGCCCGACTTTCGAAGGCACGTCATCGACACCGATATCTTTACCCCCAAGACCATTCGGCGTTTCACGTCGCATGACAACGGTGCGGTCTATGGAGCCCCGCAAAAACAACTCGATGGAACGACTCGCTTAAAGAACTTGTTCTTATGCGGAACAGACCAGGGGTTTGTTGGAATCGTCGGAGCGATCGTGAGCGGAATCTCGATGGCAAACCAACACTGCCTACTGGTCGATTAGCTTTCTGGGCCACGCCAACGAGGCCTTAGTTTTTCGATTACAATGCTTTCACCCACGCAAGCACCCAGTGGTTTCCATTCACTTGCCTCGCGCTTAATAAACCTAAATGATTTCGATCGTCGTTCCGCTGCTAAACGAACAAGACTCATTGAAGGAACTTGTTCAAAGAATCCAGCAGGCCGTTGCCGCGGACAAACTAGGCGAATACGAAATTCTTCT
>JANMNR010000351.1:0-2876 GCA_031368325.1 Pirellula sp. | reverse complement strand
GTGGTGCGTGTCGAAACGCAAGAGCAGTTTTACGAGGTAGTCGAAAAGTACTTTCCACGGGAACTCGATCCGTCCACAAAGAAGCCGATGGAGGAACAGGAGTCAAACTCCGAACCGGAGGGCGAGTGTTCCGAGTCGGGTGAGGATTGCTGCGGATAGCGATCATGGCACCCCAACCCGCAAGTCGTTATCTCGATTCGGCAGCCTTGACCAGGCTCGAGCGAATGAAGTTTACAACGCGTCGCAAAGTCGAGGGTGCTTATAGCGGTCGTCATATTTCGAAGCGAATGGGCGGTGCTGGCGAGTTTGTGGACTACCGGGAGTATACGCCGGGCGACGACGTGAGACGGGTCGATTGGAAAGCCATGGGGAGGATGGGACGGACCTATCTGAAATTGTTTCAAGACGAAACTGATTTGAGCTGCACGCTGTTGTTGGATAACAGTGGCTCCATGCTTCAGGGGGCCAAGTCACCCAAGAATCATCAGGGTTCGAAATTGGAGTGGGCACAGTATTTTTCCACGGCGCTGTCGCAGTTGATTGTCTTGCAACGGGATGCGGCTGGGCTGGCAACTTATGTCGACGATAAAGTCATAGTTTTGCCTCCCTCATCTTCAGTTGTCCAACGCAGCGTGCTTCACCATGCGATTGGGGAGCTGTTTCCACGTGGAGAAACGCGTTTAGACGAGATTTTGAGCGACTTGAGTTTGCGAGGGAAGCGGCGAGGCGTGTTGATTATTCTCAGTGATTTCTTGGTAGATTCGATGGAGCCGGTATTGGCCAACTTGAGGAAATTCCGCATGCGAGGCTGGGAGACGGTCACGTTGCATCTGGTCCACCCGGACGAAAAACGCTTGCCCGCAGGAAACGCCTTTCGATTTGTTGGGCTGGAATTCGATGGGTTTGTGAATTGCATGACGAGCCAGGTTCGCCGGGAATACGAAGATCGCTTTCAAAAACACCTGGAAAAAACGCGTTCGAGTCTTCTTGGGGTGGGTTGCGATTACCACCTCATTTCGACGGCGACTAGCTATCTCGACGTTTTGAGATCGTTTTTAATTTTGCGAAGTTAGTTTTTTAACGGAGCCAAAACAGGACCCATCAGCGAGTAACGTCAGTTGTGCGATTCTCTATTCGATTGCTCCGCGAACGCGTCCGGCTGTTAAGGCGACGGAGTTTCAAAACACTCAGGTGGCTGACCCCTTGGCCGGCCAACGTTTTTGACCAAATTCTCCTGTCCTCGGATGAAATCATCTAAATGTTCCGATTTGGACGCAATGAACGGTTCATCGGATTGCCGATAACTACTCAGGTTTTTCCGTTGGAGACACGCGCAAATCTCACCGTCGATGAATAGAATGGGCCTGGAGTTAGCAGCATGCCAGGCGTGGAAATGGATAGATCGCTTTTCGTCTTGTTCGCTTCTCGTATTCGGTATCTCCTATCCATATGATCGCACAGAGTTTCAGTGCAATGGCGAAAACACGAAGCGATTCATCCCAGCTGCGTGCCCGCCAGCGGCTTGGCAAGTACCGCATTGAACGCCGCTTAGCTCAAGGTGGCTTTGCGTTTGTGTATCAAGCGCTCGATACGATTGAAGGTGTGCGTGTTGCGCTCAAGATGCCGCATCAGTACAACGTCACGGCGAGCATGTTGGATAATTTTCATCGCGAAGCGCGTCTCGTTGCCAAGCTGGATCACCCCAACATTTTGCCGTTGAAAGATGCTAGCTTTATCGACGGTCGGTTTGTGATAACCAGTCGGTTGGGTGAAAAGACGCTAGCATGTCGGCTGCGGAATCGTATTTCATTTGATTCAGCTCTGTTATTGATCGAGCAGATGATGGATGGTGTGGCCTATGCGCACCGAAACAAAATTATCCATTGCGACATTAAGCCCGAGAATATGATCCTCCTGCCCGACGGTCGGTTGCAGTTGATGGATTTTGGGATTGCGAAGGTTGCGCAACACACGATTGTCAAAACGATGATTGCGTCGGGATCAGGTACGGTTGGCTACATGGCACCGGAGCAGGCGATGGGGCGACCGAGTGCACGGTCCGACGTGTTTTCGATTGGGTTGATAGCATATAAAATCCTGACAGGGCATCTGCCGGAATGGCCTTTTGAATGGGCACCGGCTGGTTATGCAACTTTGCGGCGCAAGGCCCATCCGGATTTGATCGCGGTCATTCGCCGAGCTTTGGAGTTGCGACCTAGCCGTCGTTATCGGGATGCGAATGATTTGTTGCGAGCCTTTAAGGCTGTGAAAGCTCGATCTCTCAAGTTCGCGCACCGTCATCGCCCAACGGGCACAAACGGCAAACCGGCGTAAATGCAGATAGTCTAAACTGCTATCGAGCTTCCGTGATCGAAGTTAAACCACGGAATAAACGAAACATACAGAAGATAAATTTTTGGATCCATTGTGTACTCAGTTTCGTTTTTGATTTCAACTTCCGTGTATTCCGTGTGTTCCGTGGTTGTCAATTGATAGTCAGTCGGTAGCATCGTGAAAGCTCGGTCGCTCAAGTTTGCACAGAGTCAGCGAGCAACGGGCACCAATGGCAAACCAGCTTAAAGGCAAATGGTCTGAACTGCGGTCGAGGATTCGTGACCGATTTTGAACCACGGAACACACGAAACACACGGAAAAAATTTCCGGCTGAAATATCAACACAGTATCGTTTTTGATTTCAACTTCCGTGTATTCCGTGGTTGTCAATAGTCAGTTGTTAAGGCGAGCGGCAGGTTCAAAACTACCTGCCATCCAGTGTTTGAGGAACGATGAGTATATCATAGTCGGGTAGTGTCGTTGAGCGTTGAAGTCGCTTGTTCACGTAAACCATTTCTTGCTTTGAGACCGTGACTCCTTTG
>JANMNR010000294.1:0-46073 GCA_031368325.1 Pirellula sp. | reverse complement strand
GTTCACCACAGGCCAGGTCGCGAAGATCTGCAAGGTGGCCCCGAGAACCGTCAGCAAATGGTTCGACTCCGGCCGACTCAAAGGGTACCGCATCCCCGGTTCACAAGACCGACGCATTCCCCGAGAGTATCTTATCAGGTTCCTCAAAGAGCATGGCATGCCGCTTGGGGACTTGGAAGATGAGGCCATGGCCAAAGTATTGATCGTTGCACAAGATCAGGTCTTGATCGAAAACTTGAAGCGAGAACTGCCACAGGAACGAAGCTTTAAAGTTTCGGTTGCTGCTAGCGGTTTCGAGGCTGGAATCCAAGCGGAAAGTTTCCACCCAGATTGCATGATTGTCGACTTCTCAGTTGGCAAATTAGAAGCATTGCAAATCTGCCAAAACCTACGCAAAAACGCGGATTTCACCGAGATCATCCTTATTGCGTTGCTGCCAGATGACGGCAATACAATGAGCTTCGATCGCTCAAGCATCAACGAGACTTTCAAGAAACCATTTGACGCACGTCTCTTGGCTGAAAGACTTCGAACGCTGATCGGGGCCAAGAAGGAATTGGTCTAAACCACCAAGGATCCTTCAATCCGAAACGAAACAAACCTTCGCTGGCAAAATCAGCGAAGGTTTTTTCGTTTTAATACCCGCATTGTTTAGCCGGCGCAGCCGCGGAACACAGCTTCCCGTCGTGCGTCCTCCCGTTTCAACGGCGCTGCCATGGTTAACCACTTTGCGAGGCTACGCCGGTTAAACATAGCGAAGCCCGATAAACCTTTAGAAAATCCTTTCCGGTTGCCGATAACTCTCCCATCATGCTGTCGCTCAAAAAACGCCACGTGGTGATAGCCGGCATCCTTGGAGGCCTAGCAATCGCCTTCCAAGATTCCACTGTCGCCGTTTGGCAAGGACTGCAAACCAAGCTCGCGGCAATGTCTCGCAATTCGCAGAATCCACCGCCAGAAGTTGAATCTCCAGCGAGGCCATTCGACTCAGCCCTGGATCGCTCATCCAGCCGTCTCGTCTCAAATTCTTCGCTCAGCGAGAGCTTTCGAACCGACAACCTTGATCGAGAGCCAGCCATCAACACAGGTCCATCGACCAAATCGGTTCCCAGATGGCCGACCGTCTCAAGCAATAATCAACTCACGCGGCCCGGGCGTGCGAATCAGCTACCTACTGTCCGAATCGCGACATTCAGTCTTGAAGGATTCGGCGAGTCCAAAATAAAAAAAGCTGCCGTTGTCGAAACGATCGCTCGCATGATACGCCAGTTCGATGTCATCGCTCTGCAACACATCCAATCCAAGCAACAGAACATCGTGCCAGAGCTGCTTGACCGAGTCAATCAAAGCGACCGACGTTATGACTACTGCATCGGCCCTCGCGTCGGCTCGCAACCTAACCAACAGCAGTACGCATTTCTATTCGATACCGACCGCATCGAAACAGATCGACAACAACTTTACACTATCGATGATCCGCAATCGCTCGTCGAGTTTGATCCTCTCGTTGGTTGGTTTCGTTGCAAAGCGGTTCCGACCGACAAAGCATTTACGTTTTCGCTCGTCAATCTCCGTTTGGATCCATTGGCCAATGACAGGGAACTCAAATTGCTACCGGACCTCATTCGCAGTGTCCGACAAGATGGAAGGTCCGAAGACGACATTATCCTGGTCGGAAACTTTGGCTTCTCGGATAGCGAGATGAGTTCGCTACAAAACATCGGAATGATCTTCGCTCTAGAAGGAACACCGACGACCGTAACGGGTGAAGCCATGTTAGACAACATCATCTTTCCTGTCCGAGCAACCGATGAGTTCACAGGTCGCACGGGCGTCGTCGATTTCTTGAGGCAACTGAATCTGTCGATCGACCAAGCGTTTCAGATCAGCACGCATATGCCAGTCTGGGCCGAGTTCTTTGCTGCGGAAGGTGGTAGCCCTGGATACTCCGGGCTGAAATAAGCCAATCATCTAACGGATTTTTTGATCAGGCAGTGCCGATTTGATTCCTTCATCTACCGGCATCCTGTCGTTGGACTCATCGAGTCCCACATCCGCCATCACTCGAGCTAACTCCGCTCGCATTTGGGTGACCACCGCTGCATACTTGGGGGTAGCGATTAGATTGTGGCGTTCTTCAGGATCGAATTCCACGTTGTAGAGCTCGGCCATATGACGATCCGGGCCACCGTCGCCATGAGGCGCTCGAGCATATTTCCACGACTCCGTTCGGACGCTTCGCACGTTTGGAGTATAGGGGAACTGCTTTTCGTAGTTGTAATGGTACAGCCATGACTTGCGCCACGCGGGATCGCCAGACTGAACCAGTTTCGTCCACGACTTGCCATGGATCGTCGGCAACGAAGGGGCTTTGCACAACTCCAAAATGCTCGGTGCGATGTCAACGGTCAGGACCTGCTGTTCCACTACCTTTGGCTGATCGACTGCGGTCAATCCAGGAAATCGAACAATCTGTACGATACGAATGCTTGGCTCATGAGCTGTCCGCTTGTCGACCATCCCATTCTCACCATTAAGGATCCCGTTGTCGCTCATGAAGACTACGATTGTATTGTCGAGCTCGCCACGCGACTTCAATAGTTCGTAGAGCCGGCCAACGCTATCGTCGACAGAAAGTAGCGTACTCCAGTATGCTTGAGTCATGGCTTGGAAGTCCTTGACCGCTTCGGGTGAGTCGTCCGGAAACTTCTTTCGCCAATCAAAGAGCGGGCCGTAGATGCCGTGCCAAGTGCTTAAGCGGTCCGTTATCCAACGCGGTTTGTCCAATAACATGAACGCCGTTTCTGGATAGTTGACGCGGACGTGCTCAAACGCCTTTTCGTACTTTGGTTCGGGGAGATAAAAACTATGCGGCGCTTTGTGCCCTATCATCAAGCACCAGGGCTTATCGTTGTGTGGCCGCTTGGTCCATTCCTCTGCCATGTCGGTGACGACGGTCGTGTAGTATCCAGGAACAACTTCGCGTTTGACGCCATTGATATTGAACTCGGTGTCAAAGTATTTTCCCTGGCCTTTGTGTGTGACAAACCAATTGAATCCGGGCCGCGGTTCATCGTTGTCTTCGCCCACATGCCACTTGCCGATATAGGCGGTATCGTAACCGACGGATTGCAACACCATCGGAAAACTCTTTAAGCTAGCCGGGTACTCGGAAAAGTTGTTGGTAACGCCATGAGCGTGCGCGTACAAGCCGCTCAAAATACTAGCGCGGCTCGGCGAGCAGAGCGAAGTGGTGCAAAACGCATTCTTAAAGTAAACCCCTTCCTTGCCAATTCGATCCATATTCGGAGTTTGCAAATGTTTGCTACCACCCAAACCGATTGCATCCCAGCGTTGGTCGTCAGTCAGAACAAACAGGACATTAGGCCGTCGTTCGGCCGCTAATGATGCAACAGCCGCCAAGAACAAAAAAACAATGCTTTGGAAATAGGATGCTTGTTTGAACATGGAGAAAGTCGCGCTACGAAGTATGGATGAAATGGGGGAGTCTGCCTGAAGCAAGTTATACTCAAAACAGTGGCGACAGGTCCTTGGCCCGATACGAATTGCAGCAAAAATAGACGGACACGGACAACACCTAGTGGCGTTGCTTATATCGATACATGTCTCTGAAGTATTTTGACGCTTTGAACCAACCTTAACTGCCATCCGTGGATAACGCATTCGAAAGGCCAGAGGCTGCACGGGATGTTAGCCAATGCCTCAACGCCGCGCTCGATCGAGCGGCTAAACATCGAGGTGCTAGATATTTTATCCGCATTGGGGCGTTCGCTTGACCAGTGCAGGACATGGACGCTCGGAACGCGTTATGCGACCGCATTTAAGTGTTTGGGATGAGCGGAGCTGAATATCCAAGAGAGTAGCGACTGTGTTGTTTAGGTTCCAGGCTACCCGAAACGAAGCGAACTGATACCATTCTTGTATGTCATCGCTCGCAATTTTGATCGACTACGAAAACTTCGCTTGCCCACCTGAGGGGCTGAGTCAGTTCATTGCCGACTTCTCAAAACGCGGGACAATTGTAGTGAAGAGAGCTTATGCGGATTGGGTAAAATGCGCTCCGCATCGACATCAGCTTTTGGCGAATCAAGTTGAAATGATCGAGTTGCCTTGCTCCTCCAAAGGGAAGAATAGTGTTGACATTCGTCTGGTTGTCGACGCGATGGAGCTTGTTTTTACCAAGCCTTTTATTGATTGTTTTGTGATTGCGTCCGCGGATGCGGACTTCTTGCCGCTGTTGAGTCGATTGCGTGAGTACAACAAACGGACGATTGTCGTCTCGGATCAGGCAAACGCACACCGATACATGCAAACGCACTGCGACGAGTTTGTGAATGGTAATGTCTATCTCGCCTCAGGTCGCAAAGCAATAAAGCTCACAACATCACCCAGATCCGAATCGCAAAAGCTCACCCCGCCCAAAGCTGTTTCGACCGTAATTCACCCACCCGCCTCCATGGTTGCGAAATCGCGAGTTCCTGCACTCGATCAACTCAGTGCGATTCAGACGTTGCTGATCGGTGCTTGGCAAACGGTTGGTTTTGAACGACCGTTCAACCTTTCAGCACTTGGTATACAACTGAAGAAGTTGAATAGCGGGCTAGACTGGAAAGACTATGGGTTCAAATCTTTGAAGTCCATGGTTGCACAAATGGTCACCATGGGTTTTTTACGTATTGAATTGACGAACGGTTCGGATGAGAGAATTTTCTTTGTGAATCGTGACAGCAAGATGCCGTCTGCCCCAGGAACAGCATTGGATGCATCGGCACTCGGATCTAACCAGAAAATCGCTAACCAAGCGGAAGGCGAAAGGGAGCTTGTCTCCGTGATGCAATCTCAGGTCAACGACTGCATCCGTTGGGACAATTTGCGAACATTGCTTCGTCAAGTGCGACCAAGTCGCTTGTGG
The DNA here is from genome assembly GCA_031368325.1 of Pirellula sp. GTDB lineage: Bacteria > Planctomycetota > Planctomycetia > Pirellulales > Pirellulaceae > JBKCUI01. The sequence continues at coordinate 41,140 of JANMNR010000294.1, read as the reverse complement.
GAATTGCAAAGCGATGAAGTGTTCATGAAGCTCCTTCAATCGATGGAAGCAAAGGGGTTGATCGAGCTAAGATATGACCCGCTACAAAAGACATACCACGTTGCAAGACTACTAGAAAATCGCTCCTTAACAATTCATTCGGGCGACGTTGACTCAAATGAAGTAATTGCTCCGGAAGTGAACGCCAAACCCCAGTCAACAGCTTGGACACAACCAGGGCTGTTCTAAGAGGAGAACACGCAACCGGCTAAGTTGACGACAACGTTCTTGCCATACCTTTTTTAATGACGGTGTACGGTGAGCTGATACATAACGAGTGTATCAACTCAATTCGCGAAAACAAAAAATCGCCCCCAACGGCGCATCGGGGAATGAAATAAACCCCGCAATTTCCTGATCGATCGCATGCCCCAAAACAACATGAAGTGGATAACGATAGCATCCGCTTAGCCATTGACTCCAGGCAAAACCTCGTGTTTTTCGATGAGCAGTCCGACTTCAAAACAGAACGGACCAGTTCGTCGAACACGTGCAACGCGAACCTCAAGGGTTGCGTTTTGGAGATGCAGTGTCATCAATTGTTCTGGATACCACTGTTGGTGCGAGATCAAACCAATCCCTTTTCGAGAAATGTCTCGGACGATTGCAATCGACTCAGCTTCTTGTTCCGGCATGCGGTAAGACAGCTTGGACAGAACGATGACGCATTCGCCATTGCAACGGAATCGCGATGAGCCGCGTAGCTCGAACAAACTCGGCCTGGTTGCACCACGTTCTGAATTTAACAGTTCTCGGAGTTCGTTGGTGAGTTTGACGCGATTATCGAGGTTTTTGATTAACTGCTCAAACGTTGGCGAACAATGCTTGACCAACATCGAAATACCTCCCTATCAAATGCTTTATCAACACCTTCGTTCATAATTTCGAGTGTCTGTTTGTTTGACAACGCACTTCGATAAGGGCGATTGCTAGTCATTGCTTCGAAGACGTCGGCAACCGTGCAGATACGGCTTGCAATATCGATTTCGTCGCCGCCGATTCCCACCGGATATCCCTTTCCGTCGAGCCGTTCATGGTGCTGGTAGGTCATCAGCATTTGCGTTCTTGTGGCTTCGTTTGAAATGATGAGTCGGCGAAATCCGGCCAGCGGGTGCTCCTTGATCGTTCGGAACTCGAATTCATCCAGCTTGCCCGGCTTGTTGAGTATCCGTTCATCGATATCGAGCTTGCCAATGTCGTGCAAGAGTCCGCCCGTTGCGAGCTCTTCTAGCTCAGCACCGCGGTAGCCTAGTTCCGACCCCAGCAACGAGCAGTAGAAACCTACGTTGGCCGAATGTGTAAAAGTTCCGTAGTCGTGATGGAGGATTTGACATAGTTCGAACCCGGTCAATCTTCGTTCTGCAGCCAGATGGGCTACTTGTGAGCCCAATCGTTTCGTTGAGGCAATAATGCTATTGGTATCATTGCGATTAAACTCTTCTGCCAATACGTTGCGAACAACCTCCGACAATATGGCTGTTTTGTTTCGTATCGGGATAGCACCGTTCTCAAACCAATCGTGAAAGTGGGTCCGCAAGTACTGTTGAAACCTGTTGCTTTCTGTCTGCTCAATAAAGAGCTTGAGGTCCGGTGATGAAGCAATCCAATCCAATGAGTCATCGGAGGCAATTTGATCGGAAGCCAAAAAAAGAATGTGTTCCTCGCTGCCGTCCTGCGACGAAAAAACATCAACACCAACCTCAAAATCACTGGACAAAGTGAGCGGGCTGATAGGAATATAGGAATTAGCTAACATAACGGCACCAATCAGTTGGAATAGCCTCTACAAATTCATCAAAAAGAATAACACTCAGAATCGGACCACTCCCCATTGTCGTGATCGAAATTCATCAAGAAATACTTAAGAACACCACTTCAGACGATACAAACCGCGCAGGTAATAACCGGAGCTGGAAAAGGGTCAGGCCCCATTTTTGAGGTTCCACGTCTTTTAAACCAGGTGCCTGCCACGACCGCCACGAGCTAATGAAGCGGGCGGATTGTATCACTCCTTGAATCGAGGAAACCTGCGGGCGACCATCTTTCACAAAGAGGGCGACTACGCGGCCTTCGAGAAAATTCTGCACAAGGCTTTGCAGCTTTATCAAGTGCAATTGCTGGCTTTTCAATTGATGCCGAATCATTATCACTTGGTTTTGCAACCGTTGGTCGAAGGAGAGATGAGTCGGTTTATGGGCTGGGTCGGTGGCACATACACGATGCGCTATCACGCTCATTATCCAGCGGTCTACGGCATGTGTACCAGCAACGTTACAAGAGTTTTCCAGTTCAGGACGACGATCATTTTTTAGTCGTTTGCCGTTACGTTGAACGCAATGCTTTGCGAGCAGGATTGGTTGAGCGAGCCGAACAATGGCGTTGGGGTTCACTTTGGCGCTGGCTGCAAAAATCGGATCCAGCTCCAAAACTGTTAACACCCTGGCCCGACTTCCGATTACCGAATTGGACCGATCGAGTAAACGATTCGCTGTCGGATAAAGAGCTTGAAGCCTTACGGAACGGCGCAAACCGAGGTAGCGCATTAGGCGACAAAGCCTGGGCGGAATCTGTCTCACGCCGTCAAGGCTTAGAGAGTACACTCCGCCCCCGAGGTCGTCCAAAACAGACAAAAAAGAGGCCTGACCCCTTCTCTTCCTCAGCTATTGCCAAGAATTAAGACCATCGCTGCCCCTTTTTGCGGGTTTGTGCCTGGCACCTAATTACTCCTTATATCTTCCTAATTCGGCTCAACATACGACCACAATTCGGTGGGGGACACTCGCAGCTCGAATTCGGCAACCAATGCGAACAGAACTAAGTGCGCCAGAGTTAATTCACACGGAAATTGAATAACTCCTGGCCTCTGAACTTAAAGCTTACAATGTATGAAGTGTTCTTTTCAGACCCTATTTCAGACAAAAGTTTAACTTGTCTGGCGACTGTACCTAATCCTTCGTATTGAATAGTGACCATTCTTATCTTCATCGTCCCGGTTGGGCGGGCTTGATTTGCAGCGATTGCAGACGCTCCTGGCGCACTTGCAAGACCACCTTCGGCAATTGCAGCGTTTGCACCTGCAGCATAGCTCTCTTCTACAGCCTGTTCTGGTATCACACCAGTAACACCAGAAATTCCTGAATTTGAAAGGAAAGGATTTGGCCCGGCGTACGAAAGATATCCAAGAGCAATAATAGAGACCAAAGAAATGAACCTTACATCAGGTGGTATATCAGGATTGCTCAGAAAAGCAGCTGTGCTAAGGATTCCTAGCATTCCTAATCCAACTTGGAGTACTATTCCAATGCCACCTGGGATAGCAGCTATTCCATAACCAGCCAATACAGTTAATGGTGCCGCAACAGCACCATATAAACCGCCAAGAATAACACCAACAGGCCCATAGGTCCTGCCACCAATATATGCAGTAGATAGAGAACCAATTATAGCAGAGCCAACCAATACTTCAGTTAGTGATGATAACCCACTCGGATCGGTCTTGTTCACCGGATCCACGTCGCCGTACTGGTACCGGTGTCGGCTTAAGGCATTCTGCAAGGTGCCGATGAACGGATCGGCACTGAAGAATCGCCCGGTGGTGGAGTCGTAGCTGCGGGCGCGGAAGAAGTTCAGCCCGGTGATGAGCGATTGTGGCTCGCCGGTGAAGCGGAGCGGGGTACCTGCCCCGCCGCTGCTGGCTACGATGTTGCCGAAGGCATCGTAAGCATATCGGGCCAATTCTGCTCCGGTGGCACCGGTGACCACGCTAACGGATCCGAGGCGATCCGTCAGCAGGATGGACGATACGCCGTTGCGTGTTTCGCCGATGACTCCATTTCCACGAACCATGGTGGCGATGAGCAAACCGCTTGGCGTGTACTCGGCAGCCACTTGCGAGAGTTGGCCATTGAGGTCGAGCATGTATCGCGTTTCGCCACTGGCATTCACGACGGCCACTCGGTTCCCCTCCGCGTCGTACTTGTACTCTTCGACGGCCGTGGATCCTGCCTTGGTCACACTTGCCCGGATCATGCGATTGCTGGCATCCCAGGTGTAGTCGGTGTGTTCGGCCCCGGTCTGCTGGTGGAGTTGGTTGCCCGCGTCGTCGTAGGTGAAATCCGTGACCGTGCTGCCGGTGGTCGTCCGCGTCAGACGATCGTTGACATCGTACTGGTAGACCGTGCTGCCCACGGTATCGGTGCGGGTAAGACGGTTGCCCACGGCATCGTAAGTGAACGAGACGTTTCGCCCACTGGTGGCTTGTTCGTTCGTCAGCCGGTAGACGGCGTCGTAAGTGTAATGCAACGTTTCGCCATCGCCGGTGAAACTGATGGCCCGCCCGGTCGCATCCAGCGTGTAGCGGTAGTCTGTCAGCGTGCCGGTGGAACCTGTCGCCGCTTTGCGGGTCAGTCGGCTGTTGGTGTCGTACTCGCGCAGTTCCACGACGCCGTTGGAGAAGTCGGTTCTGGTCAGGGAGCCGACAGCGTTGAACGTGTACTTCGTGATGCCGCCGGTCGGGTCGGTCACGCTGGTCAGTCGGCTGGCGGCGTCGTACCCGTAGCGAACCGTACCACCGAGTGTGGCCATGGAGGTGGTGCGGCCAGCGTCGTCGTAGGTGTAGCGGATGACTTGGCCGTCTGGCTCGGTGCGGCTCAGGAGACGTTCTCGAACGTCGTAAACGTATTGGGTAACGCCGCGGGAATCCGTGACGGTGCTCAGCTGGCCCGCGAGGGTGTATGTTTGCGTAAAGACTGCGCCGTCGGATCGAGTCTTGGTCGACAGCCTTCCCAGGGAATCATAGGTGAAGAGGATGCTTTGGCCGTTCGGGTCGATCGTCCTCGATATTTGGCCGAGATCGTTGTACTCCGTGCGCCAGGCTTGCCCACCGGGGAGGATGCGTGCCACTTCCCTACCGAGGATGTCGTACTCCCAGCGGGTGATCCTGCCGTTCGCGTCGATCTGCTTCACCAGCTTGCCGCGCGTGTTGTACTCGTAGTGGATGGAATTGCCGAGGGCATCGGTTACGCTCTGCAGTTGGCCGCTGGCAGTGTAGCTGTAGGAAGTGGTGCGCCCGAGTTCGTCCAACTTGGTCGCGGGCAAACCGCGTTCATTGAGAGTTTGCGACGTGGTGGAACCATCCGGCGAGCGAGTGCCGATCTGCTGACCAAAGGCATCGTACAAGATCGTCGAAGTACGGTTGAGCGCATCGGTGACGCTGACAACGGCGCCGGTTTCGTTGTATGTTGTGCGAGTGACGAACCCGAGAGGGTCGCGTACCAGCACGCGTTGACCGTTCAAGTCGTACTCGAACTCACTATGATTCCCGTGTTCGTCGAGTTGAGCAATGACCTCTCCGGCGAGATTATACACGGTTTGCGTTCGTGGGTTGTCGGCCAGTGTCAATGGAGTGTCATCGGCGAACACTGTTGCGATCTGGCGGCCGATGGCGTCGAATTGATACCTCGTCGTGCGTCCGAGTGCATCGGTGATCGAAGTCGCCCGGCCGGCGGCATCGTAGGCGGTTTGAGTGCTGGAACCATCGGGCCGAGTGACGCGGATTCGTCGGCCTGCACTGTCGTATTGGTAGGTCGTGCGTCGTCCACGCGGATCGATTTCCGCAATCACCTGGCCTGCAATGTCATACTCGGTGCGCCGCGTCGCTCCGCTGGCATCCGTTGTGGAGATCACTCGGCCGTTCGCATCGTACTCGGTTCTCTCGGTGGCGTTTGCAGGACCGCTCGCGGTGGAAACGGTGAAGGTGCGACCTGTCGAGAGGCCGTTGGCATTAAAGCTGAACTGCGAAGCGAGTCCATTCAGGTCAGTACTGCTTGTTGCTAGTGTGCCGAAGTAACCGACGGAGAGTTGACCACCACCGACCAATGTCACCGAGGTTAACTGGCCGCGAGAGTCGCTGCTGATGGTCGTCTTGGCACCAGTGACATCGACGGTAGCCAAGAGATTACCGCGCGCATCAAACTCGCTCTTTGTCGTTCGCCCGAGGGCATCCGTACTGCTGAGTTGGTTACCGTAGCTGTCGAACGTCGCCCGTCGCGTGCGGCCCAGGGGATCGGTCGTGCCAGTCACGTTCCCGGAATCATCCACCGTGTACGTCGTTTTCCGCCCCAGCGCATCCGTCGTCGAAGTACTGTTGTTGTTCAAATCATATGTCGTCAGTGTTACACCACCCATTGCATCGATCTGACTTACCACATTCCCGCGTGAGTCGTACTCGCTGATCGTCTTGTTGCCGAGCGCATCGGTTGTGGTCACGAGGCTGTTGTCCGGGTCGTAGCTCACAGTTGGCCCGTGGCCGGTGGCGTCGAGTGTGCCCGTCAGTCGACCGTCAGGGCCGTAGATGGCCTTGGCACCGGTTCGACCGAGCGGGTCGATGACACTATCGAGGTAGTGCACGCGATCGGTGCGGTAGGTGAACTTCGTGACGTTACCCATGCGATCTGTTACTCGCACCAAATCTCCCTTGGCATCATAGGAATACCTAACGCTGTTGCCGGCGGGGTCGGTAACAGCGACGATACGACCTTTGGCATCGCGGGCGAAGGTAACTTGCTCTCCGCTCGTCGACGAAATGCCTGCTTTGCTGAAGCTCAACGTATTGCCATTGCGATCGATGGTTGCATTGAGGTTCCCTGTGCCATCGATCTTGTACTGGATGCCATCGGGCGTTGTGAGGGTGTAGCCTGAAAAATCCGGTGAACCGGGATTCCAGGGTATTCCTCCACTGGCATAAAGCTCTCCACGTTCGTTGACCAGCAAATTGTCACTGCCCGTAGAAAGTCTGTTCGTGACGCCGCGATCTGGAGTGAAACGTGGGGTTGCGATCACGAGATTGCTACCGTATCCCGGTAGTACTCGGATGTCTGGGGTAAACGTAAAGCCTTCGCGTTGGCCACCTGGCAAAGTTAAATAGACTTTGGTGTTTGGCTTGAAGGCAGTGTAGATTCCTTGATCCTCGAGGCCCGTCTTTGGCAAACTGGTGCGCAAGTCGGTGTTGCGATACTCCATCCGCCAGCCATAGCCGAAGTCGCCACTGCGGTCCGCTCGTAGCGTATCATAGGTCCGAGCAATGGTGATCGGGATGCCTGCGACGGGGATCGTGAGATCGCTGAAACTCAAACGGAAGTTGCCTAGCTTGAGGTTGCCGCTCACGCCAACTTCGCGTTCGATCGCCGAGAAGCCGCCGAACTGGTCGCGGGCTTCTAATCGAAGGATGTAACTGTCGTTCTCGAGAAGCGTTGTGTCCCATTTGCCGAGCAAGCCGCTCGTTACACCAGTGGTGGAGTTTGTGATCTTGGTGTAGGTCGTTTGATCCATGCGACGATAGCTTAGTTCATAACTCTCGAAGTCGACCGATGTTGCCGTGCCGACGACCTCGACAAAGCCAGTCACCGCATCACCGTCTTTGATATTGGTAATGGCTGTTTGCGGTTGGTTCACATTACCATCCGGAATACACTCTTCCAGCCCCGAACACATGAGCAGCTTGTTGGTGGTCGATCCGCGATTGCCCGCTGGGTCAAACGCATACGCCAACAGTTTGCCGTTGCCTGGCCCGGAGAAGTAGACGTCGGCTGTCCCGTCGCTTCGTAGCGCTACCGCTTGGCCATCGACAAACAACTGCAAACTCGTCACCGCGACATCATCCACCGCTTGGACCTTGACGACCGAAGGCTCTTTGGTCCATGGGAACAACACAGCACTGCTCGTGATAATACTGATCCGCGGGGCCGTCGTGTCTGCAACAACATTGAAGCGGAAGTCTTGGACGACCGATCCACCTCGTCCATCCGTTACGCGAACGCTGACTGGACGTTCGCCGAGCTGTGTGTCAGGGGCGGTCTGCCAACGAACGCGACCAAGCGAATCGATGGTCATGCCTTGTGGGCCGGAAACAAGTTCAAAGAACAGCAACTCGCGATCGGGATCGGTCGCAATGACGTCATATCGGAACAATCCGCCTTGTGGCACAGACCTAGGCGGAACGCTGGAGACGCTCGGCGCTCGATTGGCTCCGCGTACATCGATGAGGAACGATTGTACCGCTGCAGCACCGAGTGGATCCGATGCTATCAAAGTGATGGAAACCGTACCAATTTGGGCCGTGGTCGGTGTCCAAGTGAGCACGCCAGTCGCAGGGTCGATGCTGAGACCGGTCGGTCCCGCTACCACGGCATAGACTAGACTCTCGCGATCGGGATCAACGGCAGTGAATCGATAATCGATAGGTGTTGCGGCGGTCGCATCTTCGGGGGGTGTGCTCGTGGCGATGGGTTGTCGGTTCGGTGTGCTTGCCGTGACTTCGATAGCGAACGATTGGGTTAGGTAATTGCCCGCTCCGTCAGTTACTCTCAGGAGAACCGCTTGTGGACCGATTTGAGCAGCGGTGGGTGTCCAGCTCACAGAACCCGTCTGCGCGTTGATCGCCATGCCCAACGGGGCGACCGATAGCGAGTAGACGAGCGGGTTGCCAGATGGGTTGTCGGCCTCCACGACGTAAACATAAGTCGAACCGACCGCCGTTCGAGTCGGCGGCACGCTAGTTACCGATGGCAGTACATCAGAACGGCGAACGTTGATCGCAAAGGACTGCTCGTCGGTGTTGCCAAGTGCATCGATCGCTTGGATTCGAACGGTGGTTTGTCCCAACAGCTCGATGGTAGGCTTCCATCGAATGCGGCCGAGTACCGGATCGATCGACATTCCGATAGGGGCAGCGAGTAGTTGGTATTGCTGGGCACCAGGAGCGATCGAGTCGTACGCATACGCCCGGTCGGTGACTGCATTCACAACAGGTGAGCTTGTGAATCGAATCAGACCTTTTGTTGGCGATGAGCCCACGTCGATCGCGTAGGAGCGTTCGTCGGTTCCCCCACGATTGTCCGCGACGCGAACGCGCATGGACTGTGGCCCAAGCTGCGTAGGAATCCAGCTAATCAGTCCCTCGCTAGTGATCGATGCGTTCGCGGGACCGCTAACCCATGAGTATGTCAGCAAGTCGTTATCCGCGTCGGTCGCGACGACAGACGAACGGTACGTCACTCCAACTTGCGCCGAGGTTCGCGGTCCGTTGTTGAGGACGGGCGAACTATTCGCGGACGTTCCGGCTACGTTCACGTCGAACGACTGCTTTGTTTCCATTCCCTTTCCGTCGCTCACGACCACGACAAAGACTTGGCTTCCAAGCTGTGTAGGGGAAGGTGTCCAGCGGATGTTGCCCTTTGCGGAGTCGATCGTTGATCCGGACGGCGACTGTTCGAATGAAAAGGTCAGAGCAGATTGCTCGGCATCTTGAGCCTGGACATCGTAATGGTAGAGCACGCTTTGGGCGACACTGCTCGATGGGCTACTTGTAATGAATGGGGCTGTATTGATGGAGACGGCCACTCGGAACGCTTGCAGAACGACTCGGCCCGCGCCGTCGGTGGCTTTGAGGATGATATCGGCTGAACCGGCATCTGAGAATTTCGGTGTCCACTTGAGCAAGCCATTCATTGCATCGATGCTCGCGCTATCTGGAGCGACTGCGATTGCATACTGGATGGGCGAGCCATCGGTAGATTGCGCGTAAGCTTGGTAACGGTACTCGCCCGGTACCGTTGCGATCGTTGGTGCCACCGAGACAAATGCAGGGTTGCCATCGCGGACAGCTTTTGTGCCGAAGTTCACTCCGGAAGCATTACCGTTGGAAAGTTCGACGAACTGCGCGGGCAAGATCGGGCTAGACTGGACTCGTCCAAGTTTACCAGACAAGACTACGTTGGCATGTGTTCCGACGGTCGACAAAGAATACGAACCGGTCGCATCGGTAGTGGTCCGTGTTTCATTCGTATCCAGGTGTTGATTGCCGTTTTGGTCAACGAAGACAACTTGGCCGTCAATGCCGGTCTCGTTCACGCCATCTTGTAGACCGTTTCCATTGACGTCATCGTACACCGTTCCTTGAATGCTCTTGGCGAACGGTGGCAACGTTTTGAGGGAGAACGACTGAGTTGCAATTCCCCCTTTGCCGTCGTCAACGCGAATGGTGAATGGAACGGTGACTGCCGCGGCAACGGATGGTGTACGAGTTGGGAAGTTGTAGCGAGAGAAGTCGCCATTGATGAAAAGCATGCCAATGTTGCCGAAAGGAGATGTGTCAGCAAACGATAACGAATCTGGTCCTTCGGCAAAATGATAGTCGATCACTAGTCCTGTGGAATTACTGGGGATCAGTTGCAACATGGAGTTGCGGACTTCTTGAGTTGTAAGGCTGCGATTCCAAAAACGCAGCTTGGCAACGGTCCCTTCGAGGCCGTCAACGCTGAGTGCTCCGTCGCTCAACTGAAGACTGCCAGTCGAAACAACAGACCCAACCAATTCGCCATTGACGAATATCTGTGCCAGCCGCGTTTCGTCGTCATAGGCAAACGCAATGTGGTACCAGGTGTTGGTCGTCAAACGAATCGTGTCCAATCGGACGTCCGGTGTGTTTCCGAAGTTGTTGATCTCGGCACGCAGCGTACCGTAGAAGTTGCTTAGAGTCCAAGAGTTGTAGAAGCTCGAATGGAATTTCCGAAACAATGTGGAGATGTCTAGCGAGTCAAATTTGTACCAGCCCTCAGCAGTGAACTTAACTGTGTTGATCGATGGCGAAGCTGGGATCGATATCCCGCCTCGATTCTCGATACTGTTTGGGAAACTGTAGCTACCTCGCACCCCAAGCGAGAGTCCATTTTCGCGTGGATCCCAATTTACTTTACCGGTTGTTGGATCAATTGTGGCGCCTTTCGGAGCGTCGATCAGTGAGAACCGAACGGGTTCGTTGCTTGGATTGCTAATCCGAGGTTGGTAGACGTAAGCTTGATCGATCGAAACTTCAGCGATCGGTTCGCTCGTAAAGCTTGGTGAGACCGTTGCGACCGGAGCCGTAACGGTCACCGAAAAACCTTGTTCGGCAAAACCGCCGCGCCCGTCGCTTGCTCGGACAACCACGGCGTTCGAGCCGACTTGATCGGGCATGGGAGCCCACACGATCGTTTGGGTCGCTTCGTCGTACAGTGCACCACCAGGTGCGTTTAGCAGTTCGAAGGTGACTGGGTCGGCATCCGAATCCGTAGCTGTTGGTGTGTACCGATAGACACTGGTTGGGTCATAGCGATTGATGATGACGCTGAGCGTGTCATCCCCGGAATTGGTTACCAGGAAGTCGGGTTTGCTGTCACCGTTGATGTCGTTCACGGAGATAGATGCAGGATGCTCACCCACACCGATGAGTTGTTGTGTGGTCAATCGGCCGGCGCCGCGGCCAAACAAGAATCCGACTTGGTTTTGAGTTGGGAAGCTTGCGATGACGTCCGGTTTGCCGTCAGCATTGAGATCGGCTGATGCGATCCTGTCAGGTGTCTGCTGCAAAGGTTGTATGATTGGCACGCCAAAGGAGCCGTTTCCTTGTCCGGGCAAGGTCACGATGCGTTTGCCAACAGGATCGCTCAGGATTGCGTCAAGTTTTCCGTCAAGGGTTAGATCCCCAAAGACCACGTCTGCCGCAGCGAAGCCGATTGGTTGTTCCGCTGTTGGGGCAAAGCCAGTTGCGGTGCTGAGCAACGTGGACAGGGATTGCGATTTTTTGCTAATTGCGATGATGTCGGGCTTTCCATCGTTATTGATGTCTCCCACGGCCAATCGATTGGGTTGGCTGGATAGTGCCAAGTCCGTTCGAGAGAAAGAGCCAGCCCCATTGCTGGTGAATAGCGAAATGGATTTGCTAACACGGTTTGCAGTTAGGATATCGAGTGTGCCATCCCCGTTGATGTCTTGAAGTAGCAACGACTCGGGTTGCAATCCGGCGATGAGATCTTTTTGGCGGGTGAAGGTGTCGTCTCCATTGCCCAAAAGAATCTTTAAGCGAGCGAACCCAGTCTCCAAAGCAACGATATCGAGTTTGCCATCGCCGTTAATATCGCCCGTTGCAACCGAATCTAGTCCCGGCGAGGCCGCTAGCAAGGTCAAGCGACTATTGAAGTAATTGCCATAGTTGATGTCATCGCGGCCATCTTGGTTGAAGTCACCCGACAGTGGGCTGTTCAGTTCGTAGCCGGAGGTTGTTAAACCATCGTATGCACCGAAGCTGCCGTCGGTTCGGCCCAGCAAGACACCCGCGTTCGGAAGATCGTTGTAATTATAGAAGCCGCCCCATATCGGAACGAGATCCAAATTGCCGTCACCGTTAACATCGGCTGTCCTGAGGCCGGTGCTTTGGTTGGTATTGTAGGTCACGGGGGTTCGATAGGTAAAGTCGCCATTGCCCATAAGGACGCGAGACGTCCCGTTCTGGGAACCGACTGCGATATCGGGCTTGCCGTCATGGTTGTAGTCCGCGACCAAGAGTGCATTGATCGAGCCTTCGACTCCGAGGCCGGGACTGATACCTGGGTCCACGAACTCACGGCGAGTGAACAGATCAGTTGCGTCAGTCGCCGAGGTATTGTTCGTTGGTTGCCAGATTGTGAGTCGCTCGGGTGTGGTGGTGATGCCGTTTTGGCCGATCGCTCCGCTATGCGCCACGAGCTCCTTCTTTCCATCGCCGTTCAAGTCTTCGAACGCGACGACTTCATCTTGGTAGAAGCCTCCGCGATGCGGTGTAACAAGCAAGCTATCGCGATCGGAAACCAGTTTCAGGTTGCGAGTTGAGGGGTCGTAAAGATAAACAACAATGCTTTTTGCCGTTGCGAGGTTGCTGTGGTTGTTTGCAATCCGATAAATTACATCAGGATATCCATCGGCGTTTACATCCGCGTGCACTCCGTACTGTTGCGAGATTGTGCCTGACGAAATTCCTGTCCCGGCAACGGTGGACGGAACCGGAGCCGCGGATCGCTGGAAGGTGCCGTTGCCAAGGCCAAACAGTGTCGTCATGCTCGGGGCATGGCCGGGATTGTTTAGGCTCGCAAAGTAGGCGATGTCCATGTTGCCATCACGATCGAAGTCGCTCGTGACGAGGGAGTTGTAAGGAAAGACTCCGAATTGATTGAACCCCGTCTGCGGATTATCGAAGGAGCCATCAGCTCGGCCTTTGGCGATGACCACGCCCGACCGGATATTGGAAGCAATGTCCAGAATTCCATCGTTGTCGAAATCGGCTAATACTTGCTCACCGTTTCCAGTATTAAAGGCTTCGTCCCCACTAAAGGTTACTTCAGGCAAACGCAACGATCCCGGTTTGTTGCCGCCGAGCGCGATGCCGACTCCACCTACGCGCACACTACTCGCATTGCTTTGATCTCGCCCAAGAAGGACGTCGCTGACGCCATCGCCATTGAAGTCCCCCACACTAACATGGGGTGTTGGATTCGAACCTCTCACGGAGCCGTTGCCGATGTCGTCTCCGAAACCCGATTGGTAAACACGCGTTGTGAATTTGCCTGTGCCATCGTTGACGGCCGTCGTTAGCTGCGCGACTTGCAAATTTCCAAAAACAAAATCGGGTATTCCATCGTCGTTAAGATCCGGTGCTTTCCCGTCGTTTCGACCAACATTTGGAAACAGTTGTAACGGTGTGCTGTAGGAAGACGCAGGGTTGACTGCGACGAGGCGATTGCCGTTCTCCGTGGCGTCGCCAAACGTGCCGTCTCCATTTCCAACGAGTAAGATAAAGACGCCAAATGTAGACACGACGATATCGGTTTTGCCATCTCGACTGAAGTCAGCAAGATAGCCACTCGTTGGGTTGGTGTATCCTCCTCGGCTATTGCCGACCATAAAGAAAGTGCTGCTAAATTTTAAGTCACCCAAAAGCCCCGATCCAACGTTAAGTCGAGTTTCGACTCGTGCGTCGCTGTAGTTGATGCGAACGGTATCAAGCTTGCCGTCCCCGTTCACATCGGCCAGGTAACCGTCACCGCTGTTGTTGTTTTCGTTTGCATAAAAGGTTCCGTTGGAAAACTTGCCCGTTCCATCCCCGAGGCGAACATGCGTTCCCGTTCGAAACCTACCATCGCGTTGAGATTCGTAAGACACCAAATCCAGTGTGCCATCGTTGTTCATGTCGCCAAGCTGCGATGAGTACGAATAGGTAAACGATTCGTTGACAGCCGATTCGATCGGCGAATTTGCGAAGGTTCCGTCCCCTTTACCTGTGTAAACGAGAGCACGGCTGCCTAAGGACTGGACGACAACCAAATCGGGACGCTCATCTCCGTTCACGTCACCAAATCGAATGGAATCCGCCCGAGAAGAAACGCCAGATCCCCCGAGAGTCGCGGCCGGCAGTTGGACTTGCCAGCCCTCGCGAAACGTACCATCTCCATTACCCAATCGTACTCCGACCGATCCGATATCGTTGGGTCCGAAGTCACTGCCGTTGGTATCGATTGCAACTCCGAAGTCGAGATAGCCGTCTCCATTGACGTCCGCGTTGATAACGCTCAGGACGTTGCGTTCGTTATTGGAATAGGTGTTTGGTGCAAAGCCGAGATCGACCGAAGCACCTGTAATGAATGGCGTGGCGAATTTGCTGGGATGGATTTCGCCTACGCTGATGTTTTGCGCAGGGCCAAATTTTTCGTTGCCCGTACTGCTTATCAGGCTGAGTTGTTGGTCGCCAGGGTTGGCCGTGATGATGCTAAGTTTGCCCATACCGAATTCGCCAGATGCTGCTGCGTTAGGAGAAGAGCCCGCCTGGTAGGTGAGCACTTCGAATGGGCGGGCGACGGTAGCGTCGGTGAGTGGCGTACTTGTAAAGACTGGCGGACGATTTTGGAGGGTTCCTAAAACGGAAATCGCAAAGGCTTGGTCGACGCTTAGTCCGAACGGATCGGTGGCACGAACGACGACGGATTGACTGCCGATATCTGCCGTTGCGGTCAGCCAGCGAATCATTCCACTGGCACTATCGATCGACATGGCCGCGGGGCCGACCACCTTGGAATAGACGAGCCTTTGCCCATCTGGATCAATTGCCTTGGTAGTAGTCTCATAGGTTTTTCCCGCTTGGATTTCATACAGGGGAGACGACACAAAGCCAGACGGAGCGGAATTGACCTCGGCGAGGACTTTGAATGCGAATTGGAATTGCTGTTTATTTGGGTTGCGAAAACGGATTTCTTGTCGTGTGGAGCTTTGACCGTTTGCCAGCCAAACATCACTGCCATTGGCATTGAGAATAAAGTATGGCTTGCCTAGTTCGAGATAGCCGTCGGGTTGAAATAGGCTCAGTTGTGTGTCGGATAGATTGTCGACGACGAGAAGCATGCGACCCGAAATTGCAGAACTATTGCCGTTTTTGATTTGAAGATCGGTAACAAAAACATCTTCGCCATCGACCAATGTTGATCGGCCAAAGTTTAATTGAACGCTCGCGGTGACATCGACGAGCAAGTTTAGATCGATGGCGGGGCGCGTGGAGCGATCCGAGACTGGGATTGGCATGCCGGTGGGGGCCGGTGTTTGCGAATCGATGATCTCGACGCGTCGGATGACGATTGCCGTGTTTGAGTCTCCATCATTATTGACGAGCCTTGTCTTTACTTGAACCTTGGTGCCAGTCGCAAGCCCTGACACGTTAAACGTTGCCGTTGCTAAGGAGACTTGCGGCGATGCCGTGGTTTGTGATCCTGCGCCAACGATTGGTGAAATGCTCTCACTCCAATTGAAAGAGGCTTCTCGCTGGACAGCGTAGGGTAGGACGAGAGGCTGGCCGTTTTGGTCTAGCAATAGAACCTCAAAGGAGTCTCGTATGGAGTTTTGGCTAAGCGTATCGAAAACGGGGGGCTCAAACGAAACACGGATTGCCGAAGTCGTATCGGGGATCACGACTGTTTGACTGAGGTCTGTAAAGAGCGAGTCCCCCTCAAGTAGTTTAGGAGAACAACCCGAGTTGACGACGCGACCCTGCGTTGGGCTGCCTGAATGACTTGCGGAGAAGACCCAATCGGGTTCGTACACGCCAGAGTTAAGTGCGTTGATTACGTTGAGGACGTCGAGTGGCGTCACCCGCGAATCGCAGTCGATATCGAAGTATGGATTCCGCGTGCCATCGGGTAACTCGAGGGGTAGGAAGCCCGTAGTTGGATCGCTAAAACTTGGGCCGTTGATTTCATTGATGATTGTCAACACATCCAGCGGATCTACCGCCCCGCCGGTTTCGCCGGAGACGTTGAGTGGCTGTAGCACGTTGTGCCAAATCGCGGCAGCAAACATCTGACGTCCTTCGAGCGACTCAAAACATGGCCGTCGACGGAACTTTCGATTCTTGAGCAGTGACTTTGCTTTGAAGCTCAGAGTCGAGAGTGCTAAAAGACGTCGAAAATAGTGTGTAAATCGCATGCTGCAGTTCCGAATACGAGGGACATTCACATTGGAATTGCACTCGCTTTAGGCTTTCTTACAGCAACATTAGATTTTTTTGGGGCAAAACACTATTTTTCGGGTTTGGAACAGTCGCCGGTGTTTTTCCATTTGATCGCCCCGCCGAGAAAGCCAGATTTGAGGCCAGTCATTGTCAGCGCCATTTGGCCTCGAATGAATGGTGTTCGGTGCAACCAAGGTAAGGTGCAGTCTCGAAACACTCCACGCCAATGACCGTCGGACTGAAAAAAGGGCGTCAGCAGCGCTGTAATGAACCGGTAGTAACGAGAATGATCGCGTTGTTCCTGCAGAAACCTCCTGCCCGCTTGCTGCCAGTCACCGAGGTCGTCCAGTGCGCTGCAAAATCGAAAAGCATCGAGAATGGCAAAGTTGAGACCCTGCCCTAAGTGTGGGCTATTCGAATGTGCGGCGTCGCCCAGGAATACATGACGATCGTCGTAAACAGGAGCAACGCTCGCGCGTCGGTAAGTACTGTAGGTGGCACACGACCAGTCTAGGATCGAGTCGATTGTTTCGGTTGCGGGCGGATAAAACTGCCTCAACTCTTCCTTCCATTGTTCGATGGTCTGTTGCATGCATCGATCACGATCCCGACAAGCGAGCCCCCAAAACAGACTGGCCCGTCCTTGTCCCATCGGCAGAATCCCCATCAGCCGGGTAGATCCCTCAACAATTTGCAATAATTGATTTTTGACGTGCGTCGCGCGAACGTTGCACCAAATAGCCGCGTAGTCGTACTCCGTTACATGACCACGAAAACCATCGATAGATCGTAATCCGCACTTCGAGCCATTGGAGACGACGACACGGTCAAAGTTTGCGAATCGACGGTCGTCTGAACACCCCAGAGTGACATGGTCATTGAATATAAAAGTTCGCTCGATTGTCGCGTCAAGTTGAATGGGTATCTGACATTCGCGTACGGCTTGGATCAGGACGTCAAAGATGTCGCCTCGATGAACTCCATAAGCGTGCATCCCTACTTTCGCAGCCGAGAACGGCATTTCTATCATGGTTTTCCCAGAACGGTAGATCGCATGGAGAGTATGGATCGGTTCTGCTTTGGAAATCACTTGGTCCAAAAGCTCCATCTTTGCTAATACGCATTGGCCCAGCGGTTGCAGCATGACGCCGGCTCCTACCGGGCGTAACTCCGGTGCTTGCTCGAACAAGAATACGTCATGTCCCTGGCGTTTTAGTAAGATGGCAGAACATGCGCCAGCGATACCGCATCCAACAACGGCAATTTTCAGTTTTTGCTTGATGGCTTTCTCCGTCCAATCCATTCAGGGCTTTCTGCAGTCCCCTACCTCTTTTAGTATATGGTTTTAGGCAGGTCTCGTGATCCACGCGAGGTAGATTCATTTGGACGTTCGGGATACCAGAGGAAACTTCGTAACGATTTAATTGTTGCACAGAAACCTTCCAGGCTAGAATACACGTCGAAGCTCATGATCTTATGCAAAGTTTCCAAAAAACCACTTTCTGCCGAAATTGAACTTTTGTCTGTAAGGTTGTCCACAAGCAGGGCTATTTATAAATGACCTTTCGTTCACCAGAGCTTACGACCAATCCCAGCTTGCTTATTCGGCTTCGAGATGTGCAGGACCGACAAGCATGGGCGACGTTTGCCGAAGTGTACGGACCACTCATATTCTCCTATTGCCGTCGCCGCAATTTGCAAGCTTCGGACGCCTCCGATGTATCCCAGGAAGTATTTTCCGTTTTGTCTAAATCACTACCCACATTTGAATACCAGACCGAGCGTGGACGATTTCGTGATTGGCTAGGCTTAATCACGCATCGAGAACTCATTCGATTCTGGAAACGCAATGAGCGGGTGCAACGGTTGCTCTCGTCGAACGGTCAGTCCGAGGTAGAAACCGCCCAGGATATTGCCGGGTGGGATAGTCATTTCCATTCGGAACTATTGCAGCATGCTATGAAGCGGATACAGGGAGCTTTCGAACGAGAAACGTGGGAAATCTTTGAACGCATCTGGATGCAAGGGGAAGCTGCGGAGAGCGTTGCGCGTTCGCTAAACCTTAAGATTGGAAGCGTTTACGTGGCCAAGTCGCGAGTCCTCAAAAGCCTGCGTGCAGAAGTTCTCATGCTTTCCGACGACTGGCCTACGAAAGAATTGTGACTCAAATGAAATGCCCAGACTCTCAGACACTCGCTGAATTGCTTGTGGAAGCCACGGTTTCTGCGCATTCAGAAACACTTTGGATGCATCTAGAGGAGTGCCCTGGTTGCCAATCGGAACTGGATCGCATCAGCGATGATCCTGACTTGAAAAAGTGGCGAGATTCGGGCTCCTACGACTTTGGTCCGACTGGCGACGTTGACGCTCTAGTTGAACTGGTTGAGCGGCTAGCCAATCGAGAGACCGAAGTTCGTTCTTTCTCGACGAAATCCACAATCGACGACCAGGGCGTGGACAATCAAATCCTTGCGTCGTTCGAGCCAAGCCTTGATCCATCTGACTTGGGAATGCTCGGGCCGTTTCGCATTCGCGGCGTACTTGGCCACGGCGGCATGGCGGTTGTTTTTGAGGCAATAGACTCAGAGCTTAATCGAACAGTGGCCTTGAAGATTCTTCGCACCAAGCAATCGGACGCAACGTCGCGCGACAGATTCGTTCGAGAGGCCCGAGCGCTAGCTGGGGTAAAGCATCCAAACGTCATTTCCATTTACAGTGTCGCGTCCACGGGTGATGGACAGCCGTTCATTGCGATGGAAATGATCGATGGAGGATCGTTGCAAGAGAGACTTAGATTCGAACTAGAAATTCCGCCCAGGCTCGCTGCCATGTGGATCAAACAAGCGGCGCTAGGACTTGCTGCAGCTCACGAAATTGGTCTGGTCCATCGCGACGTTAAACCGAGCAATATCCTTCTGGCAAATGATGGAAATGGCTTTACGGCGAAGCTCGCGGATTTCGGACTTGCTCGCTTTACGTCCGTAGGTCAACGCGATACCCAAGCAGGCATTTTGATCGGAACGCCAGCTTACATGAGCCCGGAACACATTGCTGCACCGGATTCATGCGACACGTTGAGCGACATTTATAGTCTGGGTGTGACTCTCTACGAATTGCTGACCGGTGAAGTGCCGTTTCGTGGCGCCGTACATACAGTTCTTCAGAGAATTGGACGCGATGAGCCGGTTCTACCGCGAACACTCAACGCGTTGATTCCTCGCGATTTGGAAACGGTATGCATGAAGGCGATGCATTCGGACTCCAAGCGGAGGTACACAACGGCGAAGGAGTTCGCCGACGATCTGAATCGATGGCTTGTCGGGGAACCGATTTTGGCACGTTCTGCTTCGAAACTCGAGTTACTTTTTGCATGGTGCAAGCGAAATAAACGGGTCGCAACGCTCGCAGGCATCATCGCAAGTTTGCTGATTGCATTGGCGTCGGTTTCGACTTATGCAGCGTTCACGATTCAATCCGCAGCGAGAGAACTCAAGACGGAGAAGGAGACCGTTGAGGAATCCAGCCGCCAGTTGCAGGTTGTTGCGGAGGAGGCCAAGACGCAACGCCTCATTGCAATCGATGCCCTCAATAACCTCGTAACGAAGGTTCAAACGGAATTGGCGGAACGCCCAGGCACCCTCAGGTTGCGTCAATCGATTCTCGAGGTAGCGGTCAAGGGCCTGGACCAAATCACGTCGTCCTCTAACTCCACAGATATTGACTTGACGAGAATTCGGGCACATCTTCGCAAGCTCGAGATCTTCGACACGCTCGGGCGATCTGCCGAGTCGGTCGTCGAGTTGGAGAAAGCGACGACGCTGGCGGAAAATTACAATGAAAAGTCTCCGAATATGCCGGATGTGCAACGCGTGCTAGGTGATGCATTGCTGGCACAAGCGGATATTGCGACGCGAAGAGGTGGATTGGATGTGGCGATGCCGCTGTACCAACGAATTCTTCAGATCCGTGAAGCTGCCGCGAAGGAATTACCTAAGACCGACAGTGATTTAAAGGCGTTTGACGTTCGGCGAGCCGTTGTGCAAGTGCTCCAAAGGATAGGAGATGTCTATTACCATCGCACTGAGTGGGATACGGCACATGGTTTCTTTGATCGATCACTGAAACTCGCAAAAGCCAATGCAGAGGGATTTGCTAACAGCCCGATCGCTAAAAGAGATTTGAGTCTCGCTCTGCAGCGATTGGGTTTCAATGAGTCTCTGCGAAACCTAAAGGATGAAGCGACAGGGCATTTCCAACAAGCCGTCGAAATCAACCGGGCCCTTTTGGCTGCAGATCCCGAAAACAAAATCTATGCCGGTGATCTTGGCTACATCCTCGGGACGCTTTCAAAACTGTCCAGTGCGACGGGAGATCATGAAGCTGCTAAGGCACAGGCGAAAGAGTCCATTTTGCAACGTGAACGCGTGGCGGCCGCAGATCCCGAAGACACCGATGCCAAAATCAAAATGGCGATGAGTTGGACGGATTTGCATAACGTCTTTATGTCTGCTGGCAGGCTTCCAGAGGCAGAGGAAGCTCTAAATAGATTTCTTCAACTGAACGAGAAGATAGCGAATGAAAATCCGTCGGCATCCAAATTCTCAGTGATGTCTGCTATGTGGTTTGACAGCCTTTCACGCCTCCAGGTGCGACAAGGTAGGATTGCAGACGGTATTAAGTCGACTCAACGAGCGATCGAGTACTGGAAGCGTAGTCAAAAGGCAGCGGACGTGCGGCCAGAAATGTTTGAGCCAATGATTTCGATTCAGCAAACCGTGGTGGCGGGGCTCGAATTGGCTCTCCGCGGGGTATCGGACGAAGATTCCTCGGCGAGCGATGCCCAAGTTCTTTATATCGGACGAGGCGTTGCGATGTACGAGGCCGCACGAATCGGAGAGACGGAAAAGTCGATCGAGCTGGGACGAAAACTCACGATTGTGCCGTCGACAGATCCTACAGTCCGTCAGGCGATGGATCTCGTCGTTGCTAGAGCGTTTGCCCTATGCTATCGCAACCTTGCAAAAAAAACCGATATCGATTCAGTATCCAATGCCGAGCTTAAGGAGATGGTGCTCATGGATGCGATCAATCGATTGAAAGAAGTGGTGAGTGTCCCTGCGATAAAATCCAATCCCAGTGCAAAACGAGCTCTTCTTGAGGATTTGGACTTTCGGTCGATTCGAGGAGAAAAATCGTTCGTTGATCTCTATGACTGATCGCACTCGGGGCAAGCAAGAGTCAAACCTGCCATCCGCCTTTCCAATGTGCAGGCTTCATCGAGGACGATGACTCGATGCTTTATAATGCGCTCATCGGTGAGGAGAGCGTCGATAATTACATGATGCAATCGCCCGCGCACGCGATTTCTGATTGGTCTGTGCCGCACCTACGACAACTTCAAAAAATTGGCGATTAGCTGCAACCCATCGCGTTGGCTTTTTTCGGGATGGAATTGTGTGGCGAGCAGATTTCCGCGTCGGACCGCCGCGCAAAAAGGCTGACCATAGTCAGCTCGCAACCATATGACATCTTCATTATCGGGCCGCACGTAGTAACTGTGAACGAAGTAGACGTAAGGGTTACCCGTAATCGAGGCCAGCATTGGATCCTCAGGGCAGACACTTTCCACTTGATTCCAGCCCATATGCGGAATCTTGAAGGAAGCATCCTGTCCCGTTCGATCAAAACGAACTACCTTGCCGGGTAGGATACCTAATCCGTTGTGCTGCCCACCTTCGTCGCTCGAGTCGAACAACAGCTGCATTCCCAGGCAAATGCCCAGGAACGGTTTTCCGGTCGTTGCCCAATCTTGAAGGAAAGGAATCAGTCCTCGCTTTTCAAGCTCTGCCATAGCGTCGCCAAACGCACCTACACCGGGCAATACAAGGTGCGACACTTTGGACAGCGTGTTTTGGTCGCTACTGATAATCGCTTGGCCGCCGATCTTCTCAATCGCCTTTTGAACACTACGCAGATTCCCCATTTGATAATCTACGATGCCGACTAAGCATTTCATTTGTTTAGCATTCCCGTGTTCGAGTATCGCAATCTGTCGCGATTTGGAGTTGTGTGTTTAGAAATAGGACACGTGTTGGATGCCCAAGCGGCAGCTTCTGAGTGCAAAAATTGTCAAAATTGCATCCACTTGGACAAAGTTTACGCACAGCGCCTCGCAACATGGCGAACAAAAACAAGTCTAAAATGTCAAAAATCCAGGAGGAAACGTGTTTTACATGAGAAATCGCGACACCGACAGCTTATTTGGCGAAAAATGTGGCCCAGGAATTGCGTGTAGTGAACCAATGGTTGTTTCAAATCGTCGAATAACGGTTAGAGGTGACCAGACCTGTCAAGTGTCGGTGCGATAGAACGTTTGTCAACGTGGCAAACCGCTCAAATAATGCCCGACGCGAGACGAAAAAGAAGTTCAACGAATGAACTTCGTACCCTATCGCAGAGGCGCTTGTAGCGGTTGGTAGCCGCAAGGATTACACAAGGTTCGACTCAGCAGCAGGGAGCTAGGGAATTATGAATACCGACTATCGCATTTCGCTCATTCGAGAACTAAGAGACCAGCAGGTTCGGTTCGCTCCTCGGGCTAAGAGGAACGAACAAGCGGATCGCGCAGAGTCTTTGCTTTCGGAATTGGATCCAACCAAAAACTACCCTTACGACTTCCTATTCTTTCGAGTCACCGAAATACGACCAGAGGGGACAGGCTATCGCCTCATTAAAGGGGATGATGCTGTCCATGATTTGAGACTCTTCGTCGAGGACATTACCGATTCGATGAATCTTCGGGTGGAAGAGGCCAACGAGCCTGTCCACACCGTTGAGGATTTGAGCAAGATGTTCAACGTTTCCACTAAGACGATTTCCCGCTGGCGTGACCAAGGACTCGTTTCGCGACGCTTCCTGGCTGAGGGCCGAAAACGCGTTGGATTCCTTCATTCTAGCGTTGACCGATTCGTGACGCAGAATAAAAAACGCGTTGAACGCGGCGAACGGTTCAGTCAGATCAGCGATGAAGAGCGGGACGATATCATCGATCGCGCTCGACGCATTGCCTCTACTGGTTCCAACCTGTCGGAAGTGGCCCGAACTGTTGCGAGCGAAGTCAGCCGTAGCACCGAAACAATTCGCTACACCATTAAAAATTTCGATCGTCAGTACCCGAAGATGGCGGTATTCCCAGATCAAAGAGAAGTGCTCTCGGACGAGGATCGTCGCGCCATGTACCAGCAGCACAATCGCGGCGTCTCGACTGTAGTATTGGCAAAACGATACGGCAGGATTCGCAGCAGCATCGTTCGCATATTGAACGAACAACGAGCGATCAAGATTTGTGAACTGCCACTCGACTATATGCCCAACGCAGAATTCGACGATGAATCTCGTGTTGATGAGATGATGGCGGATTTGCCTATTTCCGCTGAGCCAGCTCGTAAAGTGCGTGCACCAAGCGGGCTACCCCCTTACTTGGCTTCGCTCTACGATGTTCCGTTGCTAAACCGAGAACAGGAGTACCATCTGTTCCGCAAAATGAACTACTTGAAGCATGTGGCCTCGAAACTAAGATCCGAGTTGGATACGAAGGCACCGCTCGTTTCGCTGATGGACCAGATCGAAAAGCTGTACGAGCAATCGGTAGCAGTCAAGAACAAGATTGTGCAAGCGAATTTGCGATTGGTGGTCTCGATTGCCAAGAAACACGTGGATCCAAACGACGATTTCTTTGGCTTGATTAGCGACGGAAACATGTCGTTGATTCGGGCTGCAGAAAAATTCGACTACGCTCGCGGCAATAAGTTCAGCACGTACGCCTCGTGGGCCATCATGAAGAACTTCGCGAGAACTATTCCGGATGAATTCAAGCATCGTGATCGATTTCGAACCAGCTCCGAGGAAATTTTTACTGGTCACGAAGACAAACGAGCGGACAATTTTTCGGCCGAAATCGATCAAGCGGCTCGTACGGACCAAATCCAAAAGATCCTTCATACACTCGATCAACGCGAGCAACAAATCATTGTTCGCCGATTCGGACTGGACCACCGCTTCGAACCACTAACTCTCAAGGAAGTTGGCGAAGAGCTAGGTGTCACCAAGGAACGCATTCGACAACTTGAGTCGAGAGCACTTGATAAGCTTCGCGCTGCAGCCAACAAAGCTCATATCGATGTTCCTGAATGATATCTGGATATCTGGCAAGGGACGCGAATAAGGACAGTGAGTCGGTTCCCTAGGGGGCACGCTCACTGTCCAGCTGGGTGGCACGCAAGTTCCACCAGACGTGACGAAACTGGGGAAACACGGCTAAAGCCTCCCAGTTCCTACAATCGTCAAACTCTTTGCTGCATGGGTCAGCCAAAATACGATTGAGGGGGCTTTGTGGGGTCGGCACCAATCGGTGTGGTAGATGAATTAAGCGGAATTTATTCATCGCACCAACTCACCCATTGTCTTGCTCAATTTCATGCTTGATCTCATTAAGGCCGCAATCCAAGGTGTCGTCGAGGGACTGACGGAGTTCCTGCCGATCAGCTCGACGGCGCATATCGTCATTGCACAAGAGTTTCTGGGGATAGATCGAACAAGCAGTTTTTGGAAGATGTTTGCGGTGTTCATTCAGTTAGGTGCAATCCTGGCTGTCATCGCGTATTTCTGGACGCGGTTGACCCGTTTTGCCGCTTCGTTTCGCGACGCGGCTCTGAAATCTGATGGTACCGGAACGGTGGTTTCTAGGCTGCTCAAGCACCCACTGTCGTTGGTGCTTCTCGCTTTCGTTGTTACGGCTATACCCTGTTTTCTGATCGACAAGTACATGGATAAGTTCATGGGAGCCAATCTTGAGAGCCTTACGATCATAGGTGTCGTTTTGATTGTAGGCGGAGTTGCCATGTACTTGATCGACGGGTATTGCAGTCAACGTGTCAAGACAGAACAAATGGATGAAATGAGTTTGCGACAAGCCATCGTGATCGGCCTAGCTCAAATTCTGGCGGCCGCGTTTCCTGGTACGAGCCGTTCTATGGCGACGATTGCAGGCGGACAATTGATGGGACTCTCACGCAGTGCCGCGTTGGAGTTCAGTTTTTTTCTTTCGATCCCAGTCATGGTCGCGGCTTCAGGCTACAAATTGCTCAAGTACACGCTCAACGATGGGGTTCCTACTGGGAACGAATGGACTGCCCTAGCGGTAGGTTTTATAACTAGCTTCTTAGTCGCGTTTGTTGTCATTGCGTGGTTCATGACTTGGGTTCGCAAGCATGGATTCACACCTTTTGCGATCTATCGAGTATTCGCAGGCATAGCTCTCATTTGGTGGGATCGCGTTAGTCACGGAAGCTAAGGCTAAGCTCTAGCCCCGAAAAGAAGCACGAACACCAAAAAGAGCGAAAGCAAAACAAACAGTGCCAGAAGGATCCAAATGAACACCGGAACGAAGCATCGGATATGGGGCGTTTGCTTTACGATCGCACGGTAGTTTTGGGAGAATATAAAGTTGCCTTTTTCCGAGAACAAAAGGAAAAGCAAGTACCCACCCAGAATCGTTCCTAAGGGTATCGCGCATAGGCCGAGCACAGCAAAAATGCTCCCCCCGATCTTGCCAACATCGGAAAGTTTGTAAAGGCCTGAGCAAACGAGCGCAGTCAACGCGCCGATGACAAAGTAAACTGCGGCATAGATAAGCACGAATATTCCGGGTGCTATCCCCCCTTCGGCCGCAAATGCGACGACACTCAAAACCGCTGCCGCAATTGCGATTAGAATGTAGCAGCCACTAGAAAACCCATACAAAAGTCCGAAGCCCTTGATTGCGGACTCGTGTGACAAATAAAAACGTCTAATAGATTCTGGAGTGCCTGAGATGGCTTGTCCTGGTTGCACAGCGAAGGTGCTCGGATTGGCTGATGCCGCATAAGGATTGATCGGCGACGAAGAGTTACTTGTCGGATACGCACCCGATGGCGGAAGCGCGCCAAGCCAATCGTTCGCGATGGTCGGCGTTATCGGCTTTGCGACAGGCACTTGCGGTTTGGTTGGGGCAGCAGGAGCTTGAGTAGCAGATGCTTGTCGAGTTGCCGACTTGATAGGATTGGGGAGGGTTGGCTTCGAAACGAGGGGCCGCGGCACATTGTCGATTGATGTAGCTTGGACTTCAATGACTGGCTCGGCAAACTTCTTGATTTCAAAGACTTCTTTGCAGTGGATGCATTTCCCTTTTCGCCCCTCCATCCCCGGCTTGCCCTCAAACAGTTGTTTGCAGTGTGGGCATTGAAAGGCAAACGTCGCCTGCATGCTGGAAACGGGTTCCGTATTTTTAGAATTTCCAGTAGGCGTGATCGTAAAGATAAGTTGGCAGTTTGGGCACAGTCCACGCGTTCCCTCCAAGTTGGGATCGCACAGTAACACGAATGCGCAGCGCGGGCAGGGCACCTCCAGTTTGATTTCAAACGATTCGATTTTTATTTCAGGAACATTGAGAATCGTTTGGCATTCGGGGCACTTGCACTTTTTCCCCTCGCTTCCATCTGGTACTCGCACTTGTTTGGCGCAGTTAGTACATGCAAAATCGATGGGCATATCTGGTTGGCGAGTAAATGGGGTAAATGTGCTACGAAGGACGATTTGTCCTCCAGAGCGGGGTGTCGAGGAGATTCTAGGCTAAATCGGCCTGATCCAAACTACAAGACATGTCGGTAATGATCCGAGAATTCCAAACTGGGAATTTCAGAATTGGCGTCGTTTGTCCTATCCGGAAAGGACCGCAACCCATTGGGCTAAGCCATTCGGGCCATTAATAATTCTCGTTGGCACATCAATTCCTTTGGCATCGAATGATAAAGCTTTAGGAAAAAGTCGTTCTGGTTAGTGATTTCGGCCAACCAATCTTCGCGACGAAAGAGCATCGCGGCATCAAACTGCTCCTTGGTAAATCCCTCGAGTCCTTCGGTGGAAAAGCTTTTCCAATCCGGGGTCCAGCCAATTGGAGTTTCATGGCCAGCGATTTTTCCCTGGCATCGTTTAACGATCCACTCCAACACTCGCAGGTTTTCTCGAAAGCCCGGCCACAGGAATTTGCCATTGGCGTCTTTACGAAACCAATTGACGTGAAAAATTCGCGGCAGACGTTTGATGTTCTTACGCATGTTTAGCCAGTGCCCAAGATAATCGCCCATGTTGTATCCGCAAAACGGAAGCATAGCCATCGGATCACGACGAACCGTACCGACGTTGCCAGTGGCTGCAGCCGTCGTTTCGGAACCCTGTGTCGCACCGAGGAAGACACCGTGTGTCCAATCAAACGCTTGAAAGACCAACGGCATTGTTGTTGGTCTTCGCCCACCGAATACAATAGCATCAATCGGGACTCCCTCTGGGTCTTGCCAATTGGGATCGATGTTCGGGCATTGTCCTGCTGGGGCCGTGAACCGCGAATTAGCATGCGCTGCCAATCGGCCGCAACCAGGTGACCAGTCCAAGCCGGTCCAGTCGATTAAGTGAGCAGGCGCATCGGAGTGCCCTTCCCACCAGACTCCTCCCTCGTCGGTAAGAGCCACGTTGGTAAAGATTGTGTTCTTTGCCATCGCCTGCATAGCTGCGGTATTCGAGTGCCACGAGGTGCCTGGCGCGACCCCAAAAAAACCGGTTTCTGGATTGATTGCATGCAACTTGCCGGTTTTGCCTGGCCACAGCCAAGCGATATCATCGCCGACCAGTGTTGTTTTCCAACCCTGCTTTTCATAGCTCTCGGGTGGAACAATCATCGCCAAATTCGTTTTGCCGCATGCACTTGGAAACGCAGCTGTCAGATAAGTCTTGGCGCCATCTGGCGACTCGAGACCCATGATCAACATGTGTTCGGCCATCCAACCTGCGTCTCGCGCGATAGCACTAGCGATGCGTAATGCAACGCACTTCTTTCCCAAAAGTGCGTTGCCACCATAGCCGCTTCCATAGGACCATACTTCCCTGGACTCGGGGAAGTGGACAATGTACTTCTCGTCGCTGCATGGCCAGGGAACATCGCGTTCACCATCTTTCAATGGTTTCCCAACGCTGTGCAAGCAAGGAATAAACTCACCGTCGCTTCCAAGTTTTTGCAATACATCAGCACCCATGTGGCACATGATCCGCATGTTGACCACAACATACGGTGAATCGGTCAACTCAACGCCGATGAGTGCCAGCGGACTATCAATTGGTCCCATGCAAAAAGGGACAACGTACATTGTCCTGCCGGACATGCATCCTTTGAACTTTTCTGTCAGCTTGCGACGCATGAGATCTGGATGTTGCCAGTTGTTGGTTGGCCCAGCGTCGACCTCCCGCAACGAACAAATAAAGGTTCGATCCTCGACACGGGCTGTGTCTGACGGATTGCTGCGAGCCAAGAATGAATTGGGGTGCAGGTTTGGATTGAGTCGCAGGAACGTACCAGACTCAACCAATTTTGAAGTGAGTGTATCCCACTCGGATTGCGAACCATCGCACCATTGGATGGAATCCGCATTGCAGTGAGCCGCGGTTTCCATTACCCACGTCGCTAGGCCTTTATGGGGAGCATTGAATATTGGTTTCGAATGGTTCGCGTCACCGGGTTCGTTACTCATCAAAAAATCCTTATGTCTGCACCGCTCATCGATTTAGGGGCGAGCGGCGGGTTCGAAAGTACCCAACACGGCGTGCAAGCTGGTTGTGTCTACGGAAATGCGCAACATTGGACGTTTAGCGTGGCGTTAGCTGGCTAGACCATGTTGCGACGCCGTACGGCCTGCACAGCCGCACGAACAAAGTTCGAAGCCCATTGGCAAACTAGCGTTGAACTCGAGCCGAACCGCCTTTTGCGAGTTGCTCAACTTCTGGCAGCTTGGCCATGGTCGTATCGCCAGGGAATGTTGTTAGGAGTGCTCCGTGCGCCCAGCCTAAACGCAACGCTTGCTCCGGATCTTTGCCTGCGAGCATGCCATAGATGAGTCCGGCGGCAAAGCCGTCGCCTCCACCGATTCGGTCAACCACGTCAAGTGAACAGGTTGGACTAACGTAGCGTTTGCCGTCGTACCAAAGGACAGCAGCCCAGTCGTGTCTGTTCGTGGAATGCACTTCACGCAGTGTTGTGGCAACCATCTTTACATTTGGAAACTTGGTAACCGCTCTTTCGATCATCTTGAAGAACGAGTCTGGATCCAAAGCCGTTTTCGATTCAACATCCTGGCCCTCTATGCCGAGCCCTTTTTGCAGATCTTCTTCGTTGCCAACGAGCATGTCGACATTCTTGACGATCTTGCTGATCATCTCTTGTCCTTTGGCTGCGCCGCCAATTGTTGCCCAGAGCTTTGCTCGATAGTTCAAGTCAAAGGAGGTAACAGCGCCAGCCGCTTTTGCCGCCTGCATCCCTTCGACAATCAACTCGGATGTGGTGGGCGACAGTGCGGCGAAAATCCCGCCTGAGTGAAACCATCGTACTCCCGACGCGAAGATCGCCTTCCAATCAAAGTCGCCGGGCTTTAGCATTCCACCCGCTTCATTAGCGCGATTGTAGAACACGACAGGCGGTCTCACTCCGAGCCCGCGGTCACTGTAAACGGTCGCAATGTTTGGTCCACGAACGCCGTCATGCTCAAAGTGCTTGTAAAAGGTCTTTACGCCCATCTCTCGAACGCGCGCTTGGACCATTTCACCGATGCCATAGTTCACCATCGCAGTTGCGACGCCCGTCTTGAGTCCAAAGCAATCCGACAAGTTGGCCGCTACGTTGTATTCACCACCAGAAACATGGATGTCAAAAGACTTGGCTTTCCTAAAAGGTATAATCCCTGGATCCAATCGATGAACGAGTGCTCCGAGTGAAAGAAAGTCGAGTTCGCACGAATCGGTTCGAATGCTTAGCTGAGCCATAGTGTCTCCAGGAGGAAGTTTTGAATAGGACGAATGCCTACAACGTGGTGATCGATGTCGGCAAAATAATGTTCTTTAAATTGTGGCCGACGAAAAACCACCATCAACCACTAAGTTGTGGCCGGTAACGAAGGACGACGCAGACGATGAGGCCAAAAAGATCGTCGCTCCAGCGAGTTCATGCGAGTAACCAAATCTCCCGGCAGGCGTATGATTGATGATTTGCTCGCCACGAGGTGAAAGGCCTCCATCCTTGTTGTAAAGTAGGCCTCGATTTTGCTCTGCCGGGAAAAAACCAGGGCTGATGCAATTCACCCGAATGCCTCGGGACGCCCACTCGCGTGCAAGGAACTTGGTCAAATTGATTACTGCTGCCTTGGCTGCTGAATAGGCGACAACGCGAGACAAAGGCACGATCCCGGACATCGATGCAACGTTGATAATGCTACCCGAATTTCGCAAAAGCATCGTCTCCGCGAAAACCTGGCAGGGCAGCACGGTTCCTCCGATCAAGTTTAAGTCAAAGACTTTTTGCCACGCATCCATCGGCAGATTGCAAAAGTCGTCGCCAGGTTGCAAGGTCGCTTCGGGTTGATTCCCGCCAGCCGCATTGATAAGAATATCTACGGTTCCAAGCGACTTTTCTATGATATCCCGAGCTTTGGTGAGAGAATTGCGATCCAACGCATCGGCCGCATGAAAGACAGCTTCACCGCCATCTCGACGAATCTGCTCTGCACGGTGCATCCCGCGTTCCGCACTCCGCCCAAGAATCGCCACGCGAGCGCCGGCGGCTCCCAGAGCTTCGGCCATCGAACCACCCAAACTGCCAGTGCCACCCAAAACGACGGCGACCTGGTTCTCCAACTTAAAAAGACTATTACTCATGATAGGCCAGCGATTTGTGCTGATGGCTCAATTACGGGGAGCAAAACGACGGAATCTCAGGATCTGCATCAGCAATTTGATGGAATGACGCGGAACGTTGCAAGGGGGGAAACCGAGATAACCGACGTGCACTATGAAATTTCAATCGTGGTTGATTCAGACCGGGCTGTTTTTCATGGCGATCTCCCGCAAGGTCACGCCCCAAAACGACGCACGATTCCTCGATTCGGGATTTCCAACAGCACCCAACAACCAAAGGTAATCAAGAAGCTACTGACAGCGACAGGAAGTGCAATCCGATGCCAATACCTTATAGAACTGAGGGCCGAAGGCTCGCCCGGCATTGTTGGAATGAACGTTGGTGATGAATTGTTCTGTACCCAATGCGCATACTCCCACCCTCGAACTGTTCGACGCCATGCGTTTTCCTCCTCTACCTGGGCTGCCAATTGCTGCATGACAACGCCGCACAGGACCGCCAAGCATAATGCGAAAAACAGAAAATGACTGCGTTTCGAAAGATCAACGCGAACTTTGGTTTGCATGGAGACGTGATTTCAATGAGGAAGAAACAGTTGGCAGCCCAAAAGCAGGACCTGCCTCTGGGTGAATTGCAGACTGCATTCCTTTTTTCCAAAAATAGTTATCAGGAACTCCTGGGGGAAAAAGTTACGGCACACCGTTTCAGGCCTTTCTCAACAAGAATCCGCTGGTTTTGGCACCCTCAATAAAATGGCCTGTCTCCGCAGAAGTATTTTTGCCAGGTGCAACCGTTGCGTATCCGCATCCTCAAATGTTTCTTTTTTGCATCCTGCCAGCCAACGGTGATGAATTCGCGAAACACGTGTCATTGAACATGTACAACCCATACAACCGAAAGATCTGAACAGTCATTGATTTTTCTATGGCGCAGACTGATGAGCTTGATTGGATTTTCTCAAATGGCTCAAGTTCTTGTTCTATGATTCGAAGTCGAAATCGTCTGTCCCGCCTTAACCCCTAACAGTTGCGAATAGCGCCCATTCAAAAAAGCAACTCACTAACCCATGATCTTCCCCGCAAGCGTAACGCGACAATGCGAAGACCTTGCCCACCTGTTGGGCACGGCATGCTTGCCTTATTATCGCGGACCAATTGCGTTACATAAAGAGAATACGGTACGGTCGGCTTACGATGCCGCACTGCAGTCCGATGCCAAGTTGGCTATGGACGCCATGGATCTCGCTATCAGCGGACGTTGCGAGTCCATCGTTTCCGCGGAGGGAAATCGCTCGGTCTTTGCCATTCCGCTCATTGATACAGAGTGCGAGAAATGGTACGCGATTGGCCGACTAAACGAGCCGCCCAATGATTCTGCGCGGAAGCTGTTGCGAGTCGCCGGCGAGGCGATTCGACGGCAACATCACATCGACTCCCAACATCGTGTGATTTTGAACTGCGAGGGAGAGTTAGAGCGAGGTTGCAATGAACGCATTTGGCTTCGGCAGCTCAACGCTCAACGCGCCATTCGCAAAAAGGCGGTAGGACAACAATCTCGACAGTCCATTGAATCTCTGCGCACGCTCATCGACGCAGAAGCCATCGCAATCTTTATGTACTCCGATCGAGGTCACGATAATCATGGACTGGAATCCATGATCAGCGGCAAGCCTAATTGGACCCGTGATGATATTCGCCATTTGTTACAACGCATTCAAAAACCGCGTTGCGGCGACTCGGTCGTCTTGAACGATGTCGATTTCCAGCTTCCGAATGGCGTTTTGCGATCCTGCGTCGTCGTCCCCGTGGGTGAGTCCGAGCCCATTGGGTACGTCATTGCTCTGAACCGACGTCGCAAATCACAGTTGACGCAATCCGAAAAGGAATGCGGATTTGGCTCGGTAGACGCCGAGCTGTTGCATGAGGTTGCCGCTTTCCTATTGGCCGACGGGTATAGCAATGCCAATTTGTTGGAAAGCGAACAACTCGTCCTCGGTACGCTTAGGGCAATGAGCAACGCGATCGAAGCTCGCGATCCATACACACACGGTCATAGCGAACGTGTGGGAAGCGTAGGGTACCAAATTGCACGGCGTTTAAATCTCTCCGAAGTCTCCTGTCAAGAAATCTATCTGGCTGGCGTGCTGCACGACATTGGAAAGATTGGAATCCCAGACCACGTACTGTTAAAGCCAGGCAAACTAGAACCGGAGGAGTTCGACGTCATACGAAAGCACCCTGAAATTGGGCATCGAATTCTAGAAGAGCTGGGTAAGCTCAAGTTTGCCTTGCCTGGCGTACTTTACCATCACGAACGGGTCGACGGCACCGGCTATCCACATAATCTAGTTGGGGACGAAATCCCATTGATGGCGAGGATACTGGCCGTTTCTGACGCGTACGACGCCATGACATCCTCGCGGGTCTATCGGAATGCGATGGGCAAACAAAGAGCGGTCGAAATACTACGCATCGGAGTAGGCTCCCAATGGGATTGCAATGTTGTCCAAGCGTGCCTTGAGTACATTGAAGATCTTTGCTCGGATTCAACGTCGGTGGGCGTGGAAATACAAAAGTCAAAGACTACGGATTGGCGACAGGTTTCCCAGGCCCTCCGCGTATTGCAACTGTAAGGCATCTTCATCAGTTCTTAACGAAAAACTCATGTTAGCTTAGCGTTAAAAAAAGGTTAACGATCTACACTTTCGCCCGCTGCTTAGGCACGGATTTAAACTCTCGAAAGTGATAGGAACAAACCTGATGAATCGAATGCGTCGCGGCTTTACGCTGGTGGAATTGTTGGTTGTCATTGCCATTATCGGCATTCTGGTTGGCCTGCTGCTCCCGGCGGTACAAGCAGCTCGCGAGGCTGCTCGACGGATGAGCTGCAGCAACAATGCGAGGCAATTAGGAATTTCGCTACACAATTACGAAAGCGCTCACAAACGGCTGCCACCAAGTCGAATTGCTGTCACGACGCCCGTCCGAAACGAGCAATCCTGGACAGCCATGATTCTGCCCTATATCGAAATGAACAATGTTCACAGCGGCTATACCTTCAACACGCCATGGTACGCAGCAGTGAACGATCCATTGACCAGGGTTAAGATTCCGACAATGCTCTGTCCGTCCGCCCCAGACTCTCGCGATTTACCGACGCAGGCTCTTTACACAGCCCTTACAAACGGGTCTCGATCTGATGCTCCGTTGTGGGGATACGGGGATTACGCTTCGGTCAATGCGATTCGCAATTCGGTTTTCACCATCGCCGCCAGGCCTTCGCTGGGCACAAGAGAAGTTTTTGGGGCTCTAGGTCGTGGCCCAGACGGAGTTCGAATGTCGACGATCACGGACGGCCTTTCGAATACGATCATCATTGCGGAAGCAGCTGGTCGACCATCCATGTACGTTTCGGGAAAGAAGTCAATCAATCCACGAACTGGAAACATCGCCTTCGGCACTGCAGTGACAGCAGACGGCTGGGGATGGGCTGATATCAACAGTGGATTCAGTGTTGACGGTGCGAATATGGCAGGCGTGCAAAACAACACGAGCAATTCCGGGACAGTAACAATGGTGGGCAGCTGTTTGATCAACTGCACAAATGATTCCGAAATCTATGCATTCCACAACGGCGGTGCCAACTTTGTTTTCGCCGATGGCTCCGTTCAGTTTTTGTCCTCCAATACGAACGCATCAACTCTCTTGTCGCTGATGACTAGAGATTTCGGCGACGTCGTTGGTGATTTCGGGAACTGAGTTCAACCATCAAGTAGAGTTTGGCAACACTCAAAAATAGCTCACCCCTATCCCGTATTCCGAGGGGTGACAGGCCGTGGCAGGTGGATAAGTAAAGCAAGTACCTGCGGATTTGTCGTCGATACTGTTCTTCTACTCCGGTGCGGTCGCAAATGTATCTGCGACCGTACTTAGTCCAACCGCGTTTCCCAACGCTTCTACGATTTGCTACAAGATGCTTTTCTGAGAGCCGTTCTCTGCAGAGATAGCTACATTGGAGCTACTTGGACTTTAATTCGTATTTGATGTTTTTATCTCCAGTTTCTCCAAGCTGGATCGTGAGCGTGGATGTCAAGAAATTGGAATACTTCATCGGCAACCCTTGCTTTAGATTTACATCCGACTCGCCCTGCTTGCCACCTCGAGACTCCACAATCGTCTTGTTAATTGCGACCTTGTAGGAGCCAGGTACCGCCCCCGTTTTTTCCTCGAAGGCTTTCATGGCGAATTTGCCGTCCTTGTCGGTTACTGCACTCGCATTGTAGGTGCCTGTATCCGCGATAAATGTAATGGTTGCATCTGCTACGGGCGTTCCGTCCAAGGTAACAATTCCTTCCGCCGGAACCGTCTTTGGTAGCGGAGGTCCCGAATTGCACCCATTGACGTTAGCTAAACAAAACACAACACAAATAAGCAGAGTTAAAGCTCTCAAAGTCAGATCCCTACTGTAAATGATCGAGAAGAAAACAGCGCATAAGTAAAGGGCCGACGCGTATGCGTCCGCCCTTTTTGAATTCTATACAAAAATGACCTAATCGTTGGTGCTTGCAGTTTCGCCCCCACGAGCAGAACCCAACGCCCCCCACACTCCATAAGGACTCAACGCTCCACCGTTGCCTGGTGGAGCCACAACGGCCAAGTTGCCAGAGTCAATCGACTGCGAGATAAATCGAACGGAACCATCCGCCATCGATATTTGGCATCCGCCTGTATGCTTGCTTCCGGCGCTGTATATCCCAGAGCACCAGTGCGGATTGTTTACGGCAAGAGCCACCATACAGGATGGCGAGTTTGGTGGAAGGATGGTAGTAACGCCATTAAAAAAGGCGTTTCCTGCCCAGGCTCGATACCCTCTGGCGGTGTCGCCAGTGAAAATCAAACTTGGTGTTAGGTACGCTCGTCCGTTCCATTGTGCGCGACAGCTTAGTGGTGAATATGCATTAGGATCACCAGCTTGCAAAACAACCATGCCCAGTGAACTCAACGAGGCAGGCCGATCGAATTCAGCAATCGCGATGGTATTGCTGGTTCCATCCGTGATCTCTGACATACTAGGCCAAGACCTACCATAAATACCTCGGTTCTTAATCGGAAGTTTCTGATTCGTTAGGGGAATGCTGTCTCGCTCCTGCGTCCCACCCTGAACGATCTGCGATCCCGCGTAATTGTCTCCGGCGCAATAACCGTAATTGGAAAGCCCTCGTTGTCGATCTGGATTGGTTGGCTCGTTCCCAAAACTACTCGGGCATTCTAACCACGGCACTCTGGCTTCTGTCGTCTGTTTTCGGATCGCGGGGCCACCATTATCCCATGGTGCCCAACTTGATGTTACAAACTGATCGTAAAGCGGCTGGCCCTCGCAGTAGGGCAGAATCGCATAGTGTCCGGACATAGCATATCGCTGGCCCGAACCGTGAATGCCTCCTGGGTGTACGCCACCCGTTCCGCATTGCATTGCGGGCAATCTTTTGAATGCGGACTCGTAATTGTGACAAGCTAAACTGATTTGTTTGAGATTGTTGCTGCACTGCATTCGCCGTGCAGCTTCGCGGGCAGCTTGCACCGCAGGCAAAAGCAAGCCGACCAAAATTCCGATGATCGCAATCACGACCAAAAGTTCGACGAGCGTAAACGCTCGTCTCTTGAGAAGAAAAGTAGATCGTTTCATATTAACCTCAAAAAAGACAAGGAAAACGCTCTTTGTGTGAATTGCTGTCTCCGTAGAAGGACGCAATGCGCAATAAAGTCACTTTAGAAAGTTTCGGTCATCATGTCAATTGATTGAGAATGGCGCGTTGTGATTCTGGATATTTTTTCCAAGAAATTCGGGATACGGAAGCCAAAAAAGCCCTTTCGGGTAACGCCCAGCACGACATGCCTGTTTACATGGTGTCTGGTGGGAACAATCAGCCGTTTGATCCCCCAAGGCTCGCAAAGAGAGGAAAGCCCGAAGTTTAATGGGAGTTTCCCAAAACGAAAAAACGCAGTTGCGTGCTTTGAGCCAGTGTTATGTCTGCTGATTAACTGGACTTCAGCTATGAGATTTGAATCTAGTTCTCATTCAACGCGACTTTGGGTTGCACCGTGCGACAGACCATTTCTAAAAGATAAAACCCCGCATTTTCTAAATGAAAATGCGGGGTTCTTCAAAGGCTCCGGTGGGAGTTGAACCCACGATGGCGGATTTGCAATCCGCTGCCTTAGCCACTTGGCTACGGAGCCATTACTCGATTTACAAGGGTTTTTCGCCGTTTTCTAGGGCACCCGAAAGTGTAACACTGTCGGTAACACGCTTGAAAAGCACAAGTTGAGAGGTAGACTTGGAAGTCGTTCCCCAACTTTTCGAGAGTCTACACGATGCCCGACAAACTAATCAAGCCCTATCCGCAGTTTCCGCTAACCCCGCACTCAAAAGGCTACTGGGTGAAGGTTATCAACGGTAAGCAGCACAGGTTTGGCAGGAGATGGTGCGAGCCAGACGAGGCTCTTGCTGCCTACATCCACTCGAAGACAGACATAGAGTCAGGCAGAGAAGTTGAGCTTCAGCCAGACGACATGACCTTGAGGGAAGGGTTGCTGTTGTTCCTGAGAAGTCGTAAGCGCAGACTGGAGCAGGGTGATATTGTCAAGCGGTCCTACGACGACTACGAAAAGGAATGCCAGCTATTGCGAGACAAGCTGGGTGCCAAGACCCCCCTAAAGACCATCGGCCCCAGACACTTTGTTGCACTCAGGGAAAGTATGGTCGGGTCACCCAACACGATCTCCAACAGGATCGGCAGGGTAAGGGTCGTATTCAAATACTTGTTTGAATGTGGTGCCTTGGATGTACCCGTCAGGTATGGACCCGACTTCTCGAAGCCCAGCATGAAGACTCTTAGGCTTCACAGGGCTGGCAAGGACAAGAAGCTCTATACGCCTGCCCAGATACATCTCCTCCTAAAGAACGCACCTCCGCAATTGAAAGCGATGATCTACCTTGGTTTGTTCTGTGGGTTTGGCAACAACGATTGCGGAAGGGTTCAAGTCGGTCACCTGGACCTAGCGCAGGGGTGGGTCACCTATCATCGCCCCAAGACTGGAATCAGCCGTCGAGCCTGGATTCCCCAAGAAGCCATTGCGGCACTGAAAGCTGTGTGCCCAGAACAGGGGCGAGTATTCACTACTCGCCGTGGCAATGCTTGGTCTACAGAGAAGAAGAAGAACCCAATCGCAGTTGAGTTCAAGAAGCTCGCAGCTCCACTCAAGTGCAACCTGGGGTTCTATGCATTGAGACACACCTGCGAGACTGTAGGTGGTGGATGTAAAGATCAAGTTGCCATGGACCACATCATGGGTCACGTTTCAAACGGGATGGCAGCGACATACAGAGAAGATATTGAAGATAGCCGATTGAAGACAATCGGGCAGTTCATTGAAGCTTGGCTAAATGTTGATCCCATCGTTGTCAATGATGACACGAGTCTTGCGAGTGGGGACTAATGGCTTGAGGTTACGCATATCATCTTCATGGATGCGGTACTGTGGTCGCTTGCCAAGTTGACCCACATTCGTTGCAACCAGTCTTCCCGTTAAGATCCATTGCTTGATCTTCGTTGGCGAGACTTGCATAGCCTTTGCTGCTTGATTTATCTTGTAAAACATAGTGGGTAATTAAAATGGAATGAATGAGCAAACTACTATTCGATCTTGGTCAAGTTGTTGGAACTCCAGGTGCCCTGGAGTTATTGAATGAGATACACGTATCTGCGATCTCTTTGCTACGCAGGCACCAAAGCGGTGACTGGGGTGACGTTGATAAGGACGATGCCAAGTCCAACGTCGAAGCCCTGAAAGATGGTGACCGTATCTTCTCCGTCTATAAGTTCGAGGAGCATACCTTTTGGGTCATCACCGAAGCAGACAGGGCTTCGACGTGCATACTGTTGCCAGAAGAGTACTAGAACACGCAGTAGTTGGAATGTTTGGCACGACTGAACAGCTTCTCAAACTCAAGGTCCGAGATCCTGATACCATCGAGTGGTCCTTCGGTGGCTTTGACCTCGATGTAGACTTGCTCCTTGAGTAGGTGGAACGAGATGTCCAGTTGCCAACCCTCTTCATAGAGCAGGGCTGCTATCGCCTCACTCTCCGCACCACACTTCATTCGTTCCATCTCTTCCCGAAGTTCTGTGCCAGCTCGTGGCTTCATTCCAATGCCACGGTGACGATCATTAGCCCAGGCTTTATGATTCACATTGAAGCCTGTTGGGAAGATGATACCTCTCACCCAGGTGTTGCCACCCCAGGAATCGTCGAACTGGACACGGGCATCCTTGCCACCATGCTTAACAGCCCATGCTTGGGCATCCTTCCTGAACTTCGCTCGAAGCTTGATAAGCCTGAGGATCTTCTTGTTCATTATCGGTTTCAGCTTGAATAGTTTAGGTCTCATTAGTCCCAGTTCCACGGGTTGCCCGTGGCTCGCAGTTGGTTGTGTTGGAATTCGTCATACCGCTCGTGAACAAGACTCTGCTTGGTAGCAGCCCTGTTCTTGGTGTGTGTCTCTTCTTTGAGATCGCCCTTGTTCATGTGACCACCACGACAGTACCCAGCTTTCTTGATAAGCTCTCGGGCTGTGTAGTGGTCCTTCTCGCGTGAGGTCGGGAAGAGAACGCTATAGCCACCACGGAGAACCCTGGTGACTATGTATCCCGCCTCACGCAAGACCTTGATTGCTTCATCAACGTGCATCAGGCAGCAAGCCTCATCTCAGCCATCTTGTTCAGGATGACAGCGCACCAGCGGGCTTGGTGAGTTGCATCATCCAACGCATTGTGGTGAACACCTTCACGCTTGGGCTCAAGCCCTGGCATCAGGTTCGAGAGTGTTCTGAAGCAACGGACACCACGGTAAGTCCATGGCTGTTCCATCCCTACAGCTTGGTAGCAGGACTTCAGCAACACACAGTCGAAGTCTGAGCCTGCTCCCCACATTCGAACACTCTTGATGTCACCAGCTTGCTCCATGACCCAGTTGGTGAACTCCGTGAGCACATTCACCAAACGGTTCTCTGACACCTCAGCGGCATCCAGTTGAGTGCGTGCCTCAGCCGATTGCTTCGACCACCACTCAATGGTACGCTTGTCAACAGCCAAGCCGTTAAGCTCTGCGTCCTCGATATTGATGAGAGCGTAGAAGGGCTTGCTCAGCACTCCGTCAGCATTGAATGCAACAGCACCAACTGCAAACACAACCGACCCTGGATCAGTTCCAAGGGTCTCCAAATCCAACATGATGTTCGTCACTAGTAGTTTCTCCAAAGGAATTCGGTTTTCATTTGTTTGGTCTTTGAACTCGAAGACTTGTTGTCAATGTCTTTGTGTTCACACTTCCATCCATAGACGTTTGCATAGTCGCCGTAGATCTCCGACCAGTACCCGCTCAGCAAGAACTTGCCCTTGATCGCAGCGAGTGTCTTGAGCAACGTAACGTGCTCGTCAAAGCTCATCTCGTGCTCGTAGGCATCCTTTGCTGTTCGAGTCTCGTGCAAGTACGGTGGGTCGAGATAGAAGAACGTCTCAGGTCCATCTTGGCTCTCGATCACACTGATAGCATCCCGATTCATAATCACGACACGCTGAAGTCTCTCGTGTATCTCAGGCAAGCCCTCGATCGCAGTCAACCATGACGACACTTGCTCATTCATATCTCTACGAACTCGCGTGCGTGACATCGTTGCGAAACTCTTCATCAAGCCTTGACGACTTTGCCTTGCAAGGACAAAGAACCCACAGGCTGAAACAACAGCATCAGCAGAACCGAGGTAGATCCTCGCAACACTGAACTCATCTTCTGAGAACGGTGTGGCTTCGATCAGTCGCTTGAACTTCCTGAAGTAGTCGTCACTTTGGAGCACCCTCCAGAAGTTAGCCAAGCCTGGATTGATGTCGTTGATGACCTCGCTGTAACCTAGATAGGGCTTCTGCAAGA
>JANMNR010000239.1:0-6626 GCA_031368325.1 Pirellula sp. | reverse complement strand
CCGACGACCGAACGCGCTTTAATTCGTCGGCACGTGGAACCGAGACTCTATCTGGGGCCAGGTCCTGGAAGTACTTGACGACATCCTGGCGAATGGGCTCTTCGAGATCGGTTCTATTGGACTGAATGTAAAAATCAAAACCCTGCTTAACCTCTTCCGGCCAATTTGATTTTGGGAATGTTGACGGCAGGGGAAATGGATGGCAATCGCCACAAAATTTCTGTATCCGCGACGTGGTCTCGGCCGACAGTGGATTTGCCATAACAGAACTGTTCCTGACTGCGTCAACGTCCGGATTGGCAGCCTTGTGTGAGCAACCGCTCTCAAAAACGCCGAGCAGACCTACGTACGATAATGTGCGGAAAATGCTGTTCATCATTGCAATTCCGGCAATTACCCCATTCGTCGCTTGAGCTCGGTATCCAGCGTGTCGAGGAACTGATCGGTGGTTTCCCATTTTTGTTCTTTGCCGATCAAGCTGGCGAGATCCTTCGTCATATGCCCAGCTTCGACGGACTCGATACAGACTCGCTCGATGGTGTTTGCAAACTCGACGACATCCGGCGTGCCGTCGACATCCCCTCGACGGATCAAACCTCGGGTCCATGCAAAAATCGACGCGATCGGATTCGTCGAAGTCGGCTTGCCCGCTTGATGATCTCGATAGTGTCTCGTGACTGTGCCGTGAGCCGCTTCGGCCTCGAACGAACCGCCATCGGGTGACAATAAAACAGAGGTCATTAGCCCCAACGATCCGTAGCCCTGAGCAACGGTGTCTGATTGGACGTCGCCGTCGTAGTTCTTACATGCCCAAAGGTAACCGCCGTTCCATTTCAAATTGGAAGCCACCATATCGTCGATCAATCGATGTTCATACGTCAGCCCTGC
This sequence comes from Pirellula sp., assembly GCA_031368325.1. GTDB lineage: Bacteria > Planctomycetota > Planctomycetia > Pirellulales > Pirellulaceae > JBKCUI01. The sequence goes on along the minus strand of JANMNR010000239.1, from coordinate 5,738 downwards.
AGCCTTGTACTTGTCTGCGTAATTTGCATCGAAGATCTCCTGAAACAAGTTCTTGAACCGACCGTCGTACGTCTTCAAGATCGTGTTTTTCGTGGATAGGTACACGGGATACTTGCGAGCAAGGCCATAAATAAAAACCGAATGCGCAAATCCGGTGATCGACTCATCGGTGTTGTACATGGCCATGGCCACGCCGGACCCTTCCGATTTGTACACTTCTTTTTCAATGGCCGGGCCACCATCGTCAGGTTGGAATAAAAGCTTCACTGTCCCCTTGCCGGAGAATCGAAACTCGCTTGCGCGATATTGGTCGCCAAAAGCATGACGAGCCACGACAACTGGTTTGTCCCAATGGCCAACGAGTCTTGGCACGTTTTTGCAAATGATTGGTTCGCGAAAAATTGTCCCGTTCAGAATGTTTCGAATCGTGCCGTTTGGACTGCGCAGCATTTCGGGAGAGCCGAACTCTTTGACTCTTGATTCGTCGTGCGTAATGGTCGCGCATTTGACAGCGACACCGTATTTTTTGGTCGCGTTGGCCGAATCGACCGTAATTTGGTCCTTGGTTGCGTCCCGGCTTTGAATGCTTAGGTCGTAATACTTGAGATCGATATCCAGGTAGGGAAGAATCAGCTTCTCTTTGATTTTCGACCAAATAATACGAGTCATCTCATCGCCATCCATTTCGACGACGGGGTTCTTGACTTTGATTTTTGCCATGCAAATCGCCTTCAGCTGTTGTTTACGTAGAAATCGGAACGAACGACCTGGCCGCCAAGAAAACGATCGGCCCGTTACCCCGGTCATACATTTAAGCGGGTGTGATTATGCTTTAATCGCACATTCCACGCCAGGACCGATACCTACGACGACTTGATTTTCGGATCGATAAACTTGGCTGCGATTCCTAAGCCGTCACCAATTTGAATGCTGCAAAGCAATTCGCCGAAAACCAGCAACCAAGTGACTAATTGCGGATCCGCTTGGAAACACTGGTCGAGGCGTTGGCGCAAGTCGGTCAGGCCGCATGTGCCGCGTTTGAGCTTCTTGCGACGGCAATAAACAATGGGCCACACGGTTGCCCAAATGCCCAGGAACGTCGGTGAGCACTGAAGGCCCTCGCCGCACAATACCGCCAAATGCAAATCATTCAACGCTGGTACGGACTCACACCACTCGGCCCATTTGCCTTGGTTGCTTCCCCCCTGAGTGATGTTGTTGCCGGATACTTTTTTCCGCTGCTTACCAAATCGCTCGTCGGCCGTCTGAATCGTTAACAACACATTCTCCTGCGTTGCTTTCCAATCCGGTCGAAGCACGCTGATCGGCTCCTCGATTACCTTGACCATCGTCGCTTGACCTTCAATGGCAAACGTCCAGGTGCCGTCAACCCAGTTGTTGGCTTTCCAACTAGCAGTCGTTTTCAGCTCCAAAGTGCTTTTCCCAGAGGACTCCATCGTGAAACCAGTAGGGGCATTTGCCCCTTGTCTGGCCACTCTACGTTGCCACGAGACGAAGTCGCCGCTCAGTATTTTCATAGTGACCTGGGTCGACCAGTCGCGAATCCCCATCGCGTTTGCCCAAGTCCTAGCATCCTCGATCGATGGCGGTTGGTTCTGTTCGATTAAAAATTCATCGGTGCAATCCAAAACCCAGCTTGACTGGGCGCTGGGGATCGCCGTCAAAAGCCACTTTAAATCGTTTTCGACGCCATACTGCCACAGGGATTCTAAAGCCAACTCGAGCATCTCCGCTTTCTCGCGGATCGTGGTCAAACTCGTGATGCAATCGATCCAATCTAAATGCTTTTTTGCGTTTAATCTGGACTGCTGAATCAATGGATCGCTAGCCCCCATTAACGCTTGGAGCCAACCGGAATTGGCGTAATCTTGTTCGGTGGGTGAAAGCGTTTTCGACATCAGCAGTTTCAAAAAGAGGTTGGAATGGCATCAGAATTAGGGCAAACTCAATCTAGCAGTTCGCTAGGGTCCTACTAGTGCAAGTCCGCAATTTGTGATCTTCGGAATCAGCATCATCCGCCCAGAGGCAGCGTCAAGATTGGAGCTTTGGACTTGGTCGACTCAAGTTCTAGCCTGGATACCTCCAGCAATAGTGCAAAGGTTGCTTTGGTATCTCGGTCTCGTTCATCAATGTAGTACCAATAGTCCTTGTACTGCACAGCGACATGGGCGCAGTCAGGTCTCTTTTTTGATTTGACGCTACAAACACGAAATAGCCCACACATAACCTGCTGCCAATTGAATAGCCCTCCGTTGAAGTCATTGGTCCGAGGTGCTACACCGCTCACCATATGTTCTCGCGGTACATCAACGCCTTGGGCGACAAAGAAAAGAACCTGCAGCAGTGAACGGGTCTCCAGATCAAGCGTCCCGAGGCCCGTTGGAGGCATATCCTTCAAAAACGGATCTAGTTTTTCAGCAGTCAAATCGAACGTTCTGAGACTTGAATTGAGCTTGAATGCATTGCAAAAAATTAACCAATCGCCATCATCGTTGACCGCTGGATCGACGCGCAGGACGGGTTGTTTTTGGCGACGGATGAGATTGACACCGTCCTTGGTAGATTTGAGTTCAAGGTTGTTTTGTATTGACTCGATCGTGTTCTTTAGGCTGTTCTCATTGGTCGGAAATGTGCTCGAAAGCGATTCTTCTCGTTCCTCCGTGAACAGAGCGATCAGTTTTCGATCTTGCAGTCGCTGAAGCGCCTGTACCCCTTCCAGGAAGGTTGCATAGTCGGGCGGTTCAGCTGGCGTTGGCCCGCTAGCGGTTTCGGCGTTTGACACCCAATTCAAATTTTCCAAATACAATCGAAAGACGGTCGAAATCGGCCAAGTGGTCTTGGATAGGTAGGCAGCGCCCTCAAGAGAGATTGGCGAAAAAAGTCGCCGTGTAAACTCCTCGTCATCCAAGGGAGTGTAGCTGAGAGTCGGACGCGTGGTACCCGATAGTTGCGCTTGCGGCAGAATGGAGTTCTTATAGCTCCCGATGTCTCCTGCGCCGGCTGAGGTAAAAAAAGGAACAATTCCCAATCCAGCTACCACTTCCTGTTGATCGGCGATGCTGGAAATGGCCAAACTGCTTGGCGTATCGACATAGCGCAATCTCACAATATTGAGCAACAATTGCTGCTCAGAAGTCGACTTTACAGCATCGTTGTACCGTATCCGACTGTGCATAAGCGAACGCGGTCCTAATGAGCAACCAACGCAACTCAAAACGACGCACGCACAAAACGCTAGCAAATTAATTAATGGCAAGCCAACGGCGAGCTGGTTCGAACGTATAGACAGCATGCTTAACGTATCGACCTTACGGAATTTGCCGATTAGAGCAACTGGGGGCTATTTTGCGAAAAACAGAAATAGGCCACTTTCGGCTCTGAAAGATTCAAGAGTTGGCCGTACGCGATTCCATCTACGATTACCTGAGTTTGCTAAAGATTGGATTGGACTCACATCGACTTTGCCCAAGTAGTTATTCGCGGCGCATTTAAACGGAGTCGGGACCAGAGCTTAAGCAAATTCAGCTAGAAAAACTGCGCGCGTGGCAAATTCGTCGACGCGATCATGACGTAGGGCAACTCCAAGGTATCCGATTGTTGCCAGCAAACTTCGCAAAGACGTTTTTCGCTCGTGCGAGAAATGGTATGTGCATTGTTAGCAATTTTACCGTTCGCTGGAAAACGAAAGATGGATAGCGTATGATGTTCTTTGTCGCATTGCCATCTTATTGAAGTCCATGAAACCCCGCCTCTCCTATGCCCTCCTTTCGAATACGATTATATCAAGCAGGGCTGTTATTCGCGGTGTCGTTGGTCGTTTTGCAACCAAGTACGACTTTCGTTTTCGCCGATCAAGCAACTGAACTGAAATCGATTCAACGCTTCTTTGAAAATCACTGTCTGGAATGCCATAGCGGTTCGACTCCCTCTGGTGACTTCTCGATCGAATTGCTCAAACCAACCAACGAGACAGTCCAGGAGCCGTCCTGGGAGAGTCGGCCTTACGAGCGAATTCTTAGGAAAATGAGGGCCGGGCAAATGCCCCCGCCCGATTCCGACCGTCCGAACGACGCCGAATATCACAGCGTCGTTCGAACCATGGAACAATGGCTGGATTTGGCAAGCCAGCATCATCCGTTTGCGGGCAGAACAGAATCGCTTCGGCGTCTCAACCGGTTAGAGTACCAAAACTCCATCCGAGATCTCCTTGACCTCGATGTCGATGCAAACGCCCTCCTCCCTAAAGACGAATCCAGCGATGGCTTTGACAACATCACGGTCGGCGAACTCTCTCCAACTTTGCTGAATCGTTATCTAACAGCAGCCCAAACCATCAGCCGCATTGCTCTCGGTCGGCAGGGACTTGGCCCAATGGGAATCAACATTCGCGTACCAGCGGATCGCACACAGGAAACGCACGTCGATGGCCTACCGCTCGGTACGCGTGGCGGCGTAGTGTTTGACCATGCCTTTGCTCGCGATGGGATGTACGAGATCCAACTGCGTTTGGCACGCGATCGCGACGAAAAAGTCGAGGGACTCAATCAAGAGCATTCCATCGATCTGCTCATTGATCGAGAACCGATGCATCGCTTCAAGGTGGCTCCTCCTCCCAATCGCGAGGACTTCACCCATGTCGACTCCCACTTAAAGACGCGAATCCGAGTCTCCGCTGGCCGTCACTCTGTCGGCGTCGCATTTATGCAAACCGGCTCATCGTTAATCGAAACCAAACGCCAACCGTTCGATGCAGCTTACAATCGTCATCGACACCCTCGTATCAATCCCGCTCTTTTCGAAATCTCTATCGTCGGACCGTTCGAATCCGATCAACCCGGCATATCGCAAAGCCGAAAAGCCATTTACGGAACTGAAACAGTCGGCACGAAACAACCCAGCGAAACAGGCAAACAAATAGTCGCTCGCCTTCTTCGTATGGCCTATCGCCGGCCCGTTACCGACGACGATTTCGAATCACCGATGTGGTTCTTTGCTGAGGCATCGCGCGAAGGTGGTTTCGATGCCGGACTCGAGGCCGCATTGACGTCAATCCTGGTGAACCCCAACTTCCTGTTTCGAGTCGAGGTCGCGCCAACATCGGTGCAATCCGGTTCGCCCTACCCAATCAGCGATCTCGAACTCGCATCGTGATTGTCGTACTTTCTTTGGAGCAGCATTCCGGACGAACGGCTTCTTCAACTAGCGGAAACCAAAAGGCTCCATGAGCCGGAGGTGTTGCGGTCCGAAGTTGACAGAATGCTCAAAGATCCGCGTTCAAGTTCGTTGGTTTCAAACTTTGCATCGCAATGGCTCTATCTGCGGAACCTTGAGTCCATTACGCCGGACCTAAGACTTTACCCGGACTTCGATGATAACTTGCGCCTGGCTTTTCGGCGGGAAACGGAGTTGCTTTTCGAGGATGTCATGACGAACGATCGCAGTGTACTCAGCTTGATTCGTTCGCCCTTTACTTTCCTAAACCAGCGGCTTGCAAAGCATTACGGAATCCCGTCCGTGTCTGGTAGCCATTTCCGGAAAGTCGAATTACCCCCCAACAGCGATCGGGGCGGCCTGCTTCGTCATGGCAGTATCCTAACAGTAACATCATATGCAACTCGAACGTCACCAACGATTCGTGGCAACTGGATTTTAGAAAACATCATTGGGACTCCGCCCCCACCGCCACCAGCGAATGTCCCTGCGCTCAAGGAAAAGCA
>JANMNR010000228.1:0-2910 GCA_031368325.1 Pirellula sp. | reverse complement strand
TCCATCAAGTCCTCGATGCAATTGCCATACACCGCGTCGCGAATCGGCCCGACAGATTCGAACCCCGGCAACGGAAAAGACGCGACGGAGCTTACGACCTACTCACCAAGCCAAGACACGTTGCGAAACAAGAAATTCAGCTACGACTGAAGCGTTAACTAAGTGCCATTCGTTTGACACGCCGGAGCATTAAACCACAGCGTTTCAGGACATTCCAATTGTCTTCCTAATCCTCCCCCACATCCTCCTCTGCACCCGCCAATCCAACTCCCTTGTAAGTGACCTCAGCAACCACTCATGGATGGTCGATTTGCCCTGGATTACTTCTGGCAAGTACAGCAACTCCTCCTGAATATCTGGCGCTAAGTTTAGTAAGCTCATAATCTGCGTCATTCTCGGTTGACTGATTCTGCCGAGTTCTGCGAGTTGCTGGTAGGTTTCGACTTGGCCGGAATCAATCATCGATTGCATCCGACTTGCTAATGCTACTAGCTTGGAGATTCTTGGAGTTCGGCCAGATTGGGAAAGCCTCTCGCGCTTAGGCGCTAGCGGGAACAGTGGATATCGCATGGTCAATAGTGGACACGGAGAGTTTGGCCGCGATAATTTGATGGATGGGACGACGCTGCCGGGTGGCCACCCGACACGTCAAGCGACCATAGCCGATTTGGAGAACGTGTCTTTCGCTCCGATCGGCTTTGGTCGGCCCGCTTAAAGAAAGACAATTCTATGACAACGCCATCCAACGGTGATTTGACCGAGAAGATGCTTTCCGATCCTACGTTTCAAGCGGAGAGCCCACAACGAGAAATCATCGCAACGCTCGAGAGACTGACGGACAACTGGCAGCAATATGTCCCAAGAAACGATGCCGAAGAAGTCGCTCTTGTCGTATTATTGAACTCGAATGCTGCTCAGATCGTTTCGCTAGAAGCCAAGAGGATACCGAACGCTCGCTTGACTATCACGGGACTGCGATGGAAGGCGTTACTTGGAAATGCGTCGGACTCTGACCGTCCCAAAGTTGTCTATATGATTTTGAAACTTGCCTACGAATCCCAGCAAGAACCAGAGCCCACAATCGAAGTCGTAGAGCCACCGGAGCTTATTCACCTTAGGCAATGGCTTGCAATCGATGGTATTAAGGGCCACTGGCAGCATACCATTGCTGCGGCTGAGTTTTGGGATTTGCAAGTTGATGCTATCCACAAAGATATTGCCTTTCTGTTGCATCAAGTTATTGGTGGAGATCCATCCGAATCCACCATCCGCAACTACCTTTTCAAGGTTCATGGGTTGCTGCCTTCCAACACCGTTTCGCTCGCGAAATTAGAAATGCTCCTAAGGAAGGATGCCGCACAAAAGCGTCTAGTTAATTCCGCAACACCAATAGAAACCTTCCTTTCGGATACGCGTTTCGATTTGGATGAACTGTTGAAATTGGGGGAACAGACGACCGCCGATGGTACCATTGATCTCCCTTTGTCAGCCCGTCGCGCAGATGGTACTACATCGGTAAAGGCTCGCTTATTTGGAGAATCAAAGGCAAATTCCATCTACAAGGCTTTTCTAAGTCGCCTTCGAGAATTTGACGAGAAGTTAGCGATCGATTTCGAAACGGAAAACGACGGAAAATTGAAGACGGCTAGCGGTCTCGCGTTGGCGATCCGGCGATTGTTGTTGGAGTTAGAGAGACCAGAGTCTCAGGACCGACAATCTGAAATGCAAGTTGAATCGGTAGTGCCGTCATCTACCACGAAAGCACATGATGGGTACAGCCGGAATGTAAATGTAACGGTCGATCCCGCGACTACGCAAAACCGAGAGCCCTATAAATGGAAGGAGTTTTTGGTTGAAGATGCTTGGATTTATGGGAACATTCACACCAACTCGTTCGACGATTTCAGGGTCGAGCATAGCCAACAGTGTCAGTCGAAAAAACATTTCAATAAAATCCTCTCGCGTAGGGCGTATTGGGACAGAGTTGATCGGTACGCGGATTATCACGGTTTGCCGAAACGTCGCTTCAAGGGCGCTTGTGGATGCCCTGACTGTCAGACTGTCACTGACACCCCACTGACAAATGACTGAAATCTCTTGAAACCACATGATTCCTTGCGACGGGCAGGCAATGGGCCTGACTCGCAAGGATACTTATCTCGGTTTCAAAGGGTGAAACGTGAATGCATCTCACAAGATCGCGGACGCTATCCGCGATGGTCGCCAACGGGCGATGATGTCGGTAGATGACGTGGCAATCGAAATCGGCTGTTGCAGTCGGTCGGTTCGGCGATGGGCAGACTCGGGCCGAATGCCTAGACCTATCAAGCTCGGCTCGTTAGTGCGTTGGCCGCGTACGGTCATCGAGCAATGGATTGCTGACGGATGCCCGAATGTTCGCAATGCGAGCAAGGGAGGCAAGCCATGAGCCCCTCGATTCAACAAATCAAGTCGGCTGTGCGCGGTCATTGGTCTGGGATCCTGATCGATGCGGGATTGCCCGCGGAATGCCTAGGACCGGGTGGGCATCCCTGCCCACTATGTGGCGGTGATGATCGATTCAGCGCGGCGAAGGATGTCAAAGATACCGGGGCAGTGTTCTGCCGACAGTGCTTCAACAAGTCTTCGACAGTCAAGCCGGGTGATGGTATCGCAACGGTCGCTTGGTTGATGAAGACAACGAATGGTGAAGCGGCAAAATGGATCGCTGATCGGCTCGGCATGAATGGAGAACCAACGGCTGCACTCGTAGACATTATCACGGCAACGTGTCGCGATAAACGGATGCCGATTGAGGCGTTTAAATTGTTCGGCGTAAAGGTAGCTCGGCGTGGTGGCGAAAGCCGTGATGTTTGTCGAATCGACCTCTACAACGAAGCGGGCGTCGTTCATTCGCACTTTGATCTATGG
>JANMNR010000223.1:0-14058 GCA_031368325.1 Pirellula sp. | reverse complement strand
CCATAGATCTGCAGGTTGATTGGTTGATTGGTCGTGTTGTCGATAGCTCCATACGTAAGATCCATTTGCCGTTCGACATAGATAAACGTCGGACCGGTTACACGGACCGTTGAGCGACTCCCAACAGCCATTTCAGTAAAGTAATAAGTGCCAGGTGCAAGCGTGATGGTCTGTGGCGTGCCTCGGTCAACACTCATGTACCCACTTTTCCCTGAAGCACCTGGATTGTTTGTTGTACCAAGCGAAAACCGACCACCATTCAAGATACCTGGCGGAAGGGAGCTGTTGTTATTAACAGTCGCAGCGCTACCAACGTTCACATTGGGAAAGACAAGATACTCGGGCAATGTCATTTCACCACGTACCCCGGTGATAAACCCAGTGTTTGTGTCGATCGCACCTTCAAACGTTCGTGCGTTGCCGTAGATGGAGGAATCCTTCTGGGCATTGAGGTGGCCATTGATGCAAACATCTCCAGTTTGTAATCGTGTTCCAACGCTGTATGGCGCTACTGTGGAATCGTATGCATCAACGAACGAAGTTCGACCGTCATTGTTTAGATAGATTCTGTTGATAGCAATAATGTCTCCGCATGAGCCACTCGAAACACTTGCAATAGCGGAAACCACAACATCTGTACTGCTGGTCCCAAGCATCGGCCCAAGAAACAGCGGCAACGGATTGCTTCTAGACTTTGATCGTACGGCAGTTACTTTCACCGCATTGGGACTAACATCCGAGTTTGCGGCAAGTGCCGTAAAGGTCGCTGTATTCTTGTTCCAAACTCCAATCTCAACGTCGGTGTCTTGAACATTAACGGATCGATTCGAAGCGCTGTTTCGCCCGGCCCAGGCTTTGGCTTGCAAGATCGCATCGTTCCGACTCGTACTCAGTGCTCGAACTCCAGAAAGCGCGCCCGCATCCGCTGCGTTTTGCATTTCGCTCTCGGCCACATTGATATAACCAAAGTCAATCGTGAAGGCCAAAAATGCGATGACTATCACCAAACACACGGCGGCCATTATGGCAATTGAGCCGCATCGTTTTTGCACTTTGAATCGAGGATTGCGTGTATTCAACATGGTTTATTCGTGCTCCAAAATACAGGTCGACGACAAGCTGGCGTTCTTAAATAGTTGAGTAAAAAAGCCAATACTTGCTTTCGAATAGGGGATCGAAACCTGAACATCTATTTGGTCGCCCTTCACTGCAGAGCTCAGGTCAGCGTTTGTTCCGTTCACTAGTACATTGACCGTGACATCGGAGCTCTTGACTCGCAACATCGCTTCACACTGCTGCTTGACATTTGACTGAACCTGGTCGGTTGTAGAGCCGCTAAAAATGGCAGAGCGAGCCCCACGGCGGCAGGCGTTGGAGAGTAGGTGCTCAACTTTAAATGCCTGGCCAAACTCAATAATTCCACCCAGCATTATTAGGAACAAAGGTGCGATTAGCGCAAATTCAACAGCTGCCGCCCCGTTGGCGATGCGTCTGCCATTTTTAAAAGACATAATTGCTTCTTTTGGCATAACCCAACCCTATTTTATTTTTGCTGCTGACTTCCCCCCTTAGGCACCCGCAACGAAACGACGAGCAAACCTGCACATGGGTTTTTAACAGAGCCAGTGTGGAACGGTAGGTCGCAAGAATGGCACGTGCAAAACGAAAACGTAGTTTTCTTAAAAATTCAACAACGCAGGAGAAAAACAGACGTACAAAATGGCGATTCTTCTCGCCTACGCCATCGAATACGGCCTGTCGCAGTTCCAACGGAATTGCCTTTATTCCTTGAACTGTCCCGAAACCAAGACAGGTTATCGACGAGACGGAGCATCCGTTCCATTCGTTCACCCTGCCGTTTGGAGGGGCGATTTAAGAGAGGGAAGGATTAAGTCCAAACAACCGTTGTACCACTCTAATGTTCACTTGCACGGTCCAAAAGCTACACCCGGTCGAGCTCGAGTCAGCGACGGATAACTGGGGGCGAGGCTTTTAATTGAGCAAGTTCCGATTGCCAAATCGCCACATTCAAACGCACAACTCGATCATGCTCCACCATCGCAGCGATTCGTGAGAGATCGAAACTGCGAGTTCGAGTCACTGCGGGTTGTGAAGAAGGTGATTTGCAAAGGTACTATTGAGCCGCCAGGCAGACTTGCTGGCTTGCTACCTTCCAATACCTTGGTCCTTGCCTCTTCTAGTGAATGACTCTGCCGGCAACGGTTACTTCTCCAGACATGTCTTCTCCAAGGGATGTCTTTACCAAAATCTTCTGCTTGAGCGATCCCTTGTCTTCGTCATTGAGCAGCTCCCCAACGAACGTAAAGGGAATCACGTGCATTGTCTTGAGACCCTCAGGCAATTTAAAGTCAAACCGGGCATCAACGCAATCGACGCCTGTTACTTCGAAAGGTTTCTTTGAACGCACGATCAATCTGTTCTGCACGGACTTGCCTTTGCCAACGTCACCCAGGGCTACAAAGGTAGGCGAAATCGAAACAGGCGGAATCACTCGTGCGCTGACTGGCAACGTAAATTGGTCGTTTTTTTCGTCGTTGGTTACGACCACTAGCTCATCAAGAAGCTCTCCCACCGGTGCCGTATCCTTGAGCGTGATATGCAACAAGTAGTTGATGTTGGAGCCTATTCGCTGAACTGGATCTAGTCGCACTTCAATTTGTTGACTGTTGCCCCGAATGTCTTCGATTTTCCAGTCCTTGCGTCCCGCATACGATATTTTCAAATCCACCAACTTCTTCGATCCCTGCTCAACGTCACCAAAGCGAACTTCTCCCGGCTCGACGACAATATCGGATCGAATGGTGCCACCGACCGTCAGCTTTACCTCAGCATAGTACGGTCGATCAATAACCACCGTGATCTCAGCGGATTTTGAACCGATGAAAGAGCGAGTGTTGAACTGGGCAATTACTTCACCTTTTTCCCAGGATTTGAGCGTCTTCTTGGTCAAAATCGGGTTTGTGCATCCGCAGCTACTTCTTACAGCAGCAATATGCACGTCCTCTTCAAAGCAATTCTCAATCACGAACGCGTGCTCAGTCTTTGCATTGCGGCTCACGGTTCCAAAGTGATGATTCGTTTCGCTAAAGAGCTTAAGCCCCCATTGATCCGCTTGAGCCGTGACAGAAATCGAACCAACGAAATAGGCAAAACCGACCAAAACAACCAAAAGGCGGAACATTAAACGCGTTGCAGCGACAAGACGTAAAACTTGATGACTCATCCGTAACTTCTCTCGTGGACCGGGTGTATCGACAAAAGGGTACCATGGGGTATGCCCCCCATCGCAGAGTTTTGATCGGCATATTTTCGCCGTCAGATTCGTTTTGTTTGTTAAAAAGTGAAGCTATCGACACCCCAGATTGCCAAAGTTCCCGATACTTCCACTTTCCTGCATGAGTATCATGTTGTGTGCTTCTCAAATCCTTCCCGTGGCAATTGCTTGCAAAACTGAGCCAATGAATCCAAAAGTTGTTCCATCAGTTCCTCCGGTACGAGTTCGTTCTGTAAATCAATGGCCAATGAATCCTGCAGGGGGATTTGTTCTTTACTGGATGACAGCCTACCGCCGAACTCGATTCAATTTCGCTTTGCAACGAGCTGTCCAACTTGCCAACCAATGCGGAAAGCCACTTGTCATTTTTGAGGCAATTCGCTGCAACTACAAATGGTCGAGCGATCGATTTCATCAATTCATCCTCGACGGTATGTTGGTTAACTCAGAAGAAGTTCGCGGGACCAACGCCCATTATTGTTCGCATGTGGAAATGCAATCCAACGGATCGAGTGGATTGCTCAGCTCCCTGGCTTCTCAGGCTTGTGTTGTCGTGACGGACGATTTCCCATGCTTCTTTCATCCTGCGCTTTACCAAAGAATCGCAGCGAATTGGCGATGCGCAGTGGAGTTGGTGGACAGCAACACCATCATTCCAATGCGATGCACGGATCGTACTTTCACCGTCGCACACTCGTACCGACGCTTTATGCAAAAAGAGTTCGCGAAAGGGATGCCAGATTTCCCAATCGAGAATCCACTGGCTGACCTAACTGTACCGAAACAGAAATCTCTGCCGTTCAAGGTTTCACCTCAGTGGCAAATCTGGACGGGCGACCAAGCACTGCGAGAGTTAAAGCGAGTTGAATTGAGCTCCATTTCGATCGATCACTCTGTCCAGTGTTCCGAACTCCGAGGCGGATCAATTGAAGCGAACAATGTCTTAAACAGATTTACCAAGAAACGATTGCAAGACTATTCCGTTGCTCGCAATGAGCCGGAACAAGAGGGATCCAGCTGGCTGTCCCCATACCTCCATTTTGGCCATATCAGCCCTCATGAAGTCTTCCTGCAAATCGGGACCGCTTCGGGTTGGTCCTATGAGAAATTAAGTAAGCCGAATGGTAAGATGAACGGATTTTGGAATGCGGGAGAAAACGCGGAAGCGTTCCTCGATCAGCTGCTGACTTGGCGAGAAATTGGTTTCAACATGTGTTGGCGTGAGCACAATTATGATCGATTTGAGTCATTGCCCGACTGGGCTCAGACAACATTGAACGAACATGCGGCAGACGAACGTCCGTTTGTTTATGAACTCGATGCGTTTGAGCAAGCCAGGACACACGATCCATTGTGGAATGCCGCTCAGGTGCAGTTGGTTCGCGAGGGCCGTATCCACAATTATTTGAGGATGCTTTGGGGAAAGAAGATCCTGCATTGGACGCGGTCGCCGCGCGAGGCGCTACGCATAATGATTGAGCTCAACAACAAGTATGCGATGGACGGTCGCGACCCCAATTCTTACAGCGGCATCTTTTGGGTTTTAGGGAGATACGACCGCGCTTGGGGACCTGAACGGCCTGTGTTTGGAAAGATACGTTACATGACGAGCGAGTCGACTCAGAACAAATTTCATATCAAGAAGTACATTCAAAAGTACTCATGAAACTTCTTTGGAACACCTGCTGTTCCGACTCCACCAAGCAGCCAAAAGCGATCCGGAAACGTTCATCACCGGAGCAAATAGCGCTGGAGCCACCGCCGCCGAGCTTCTTTGAATGACGGAGGTAGCGAGGAACGCGGCCATTCCTCCGTTTTGCAAACCAACCTCGATCGCAATCGTTCGCGAGTCCGCTTCATCGCAGCCAACAAACTTGGCGCCCCAGTAGCCCACCACGTAACCGATGCTGTTATGCAGTAGGACAGCGATCAAAAGCAAACTGCCCGCGTTTTGAATGTCGGTTGACGAGTTGGCCGCAATGATTCCACAGATAATGCAAATCGCGATCATCGAAAGTTTTGCTAGGTACGCCTCAATCAAGGGAGTTGCCATTCGGTAATGATTCAATAGTGCGTTGCAAGCCAATCCAGCAACCACAGGGACGAAAACGGTTAAGAAGATGCTCTTCATCATTCCCAGGTAGTCAACTGGTATTGATTGGCCAGCCAGCAGGTACATCATCAGTGGCGTCATGATGGGAGCCGCCAAAGTTGTGCATGCAGTCATAGTAACGGACAATGCAACGTTTCCCTTGGCAAGGTACGTGATGACGTTGGATGAGACACCACCAGGGCAGGCTCCCACAAGAATGACCCCCAAAGCAATCTCTGGGGGCAGCATCAATAGTGTAGAAACCAACCAACCCAAAAGCGGCATGCAACTAAACTGCAAGATGAACCCGACGGCTACCGGCTTAGGTGCCTTGAAAATGCGAGTGAAGTCGCCGAAGGTCAGCGTTGCCCCCATCCCAAACATGGCTATCTGAATCAAATACGAAAGTGATTTCACACCTTGTACGGGACCAATTTGCAAAAAGGCGTTGGGGTATAATACGCCCAGCGAAACAAAGCAAATGACCCATGTTGCGAACGCATAGGTTTGCATCTTGGAGTGAAAAGCGACGGATGTGGCGGCTAGGATGATCGCAATGGCATTCGTCGTTGAAGCTGCACTCAGCGTGATGCCAATGCGCGACACGACAAACGAAATTAGGATCGTAAGGATTGAAACGGCGAGAACGGCGATAAGCGACAAATCAAATCGGCCATTGGTTTTGGCAATTTCTTGATTGGATCGGGATGAAGTATCGATTGAGGTGCTTCCGTTATTTTGAGGGGAGGATTGGCACAGAGTTTGCTTTTATAAAGCTCGTCAACAAAAAGCCTTCTGTCAGTTTGACAGTGGTTGCTAGAATAGTCCGCGTTTTTAAAGGAAACAATGACCATGGTTCACTTTCGATTCCCAATCCGTCAGCTTCCGATCGCTCTCCAAGACTTCGCAACCGACATGGAGACAATCGTAGATCAAGTCTTCAATCAGGGCGAATGCAAGGGTGACAAATGCGAAGCTGGCGACTGCAACAGTGCATTCAGGCCCGCGATCGACATTACCGAATCCGAATCGCAATTCGATCTTTACATGGACTTGCCCGGTGTAAAATCGGACGCGGTCAAAATCGAGATGCTTGATGACAAGCTAGTTGTCAGTGGCGAACGTGTCGTCGCCCCGCTCGGTGAAGGTGTCTCCTCGCACAGAATTGAGCGAACTCGAGGCCTTTTCACCCGCTCGATCCAGCTTCCGAAGCAATTGGATGTCGACAAGATTGGAGCGCATTTCGACAACGGTGTACTTCATGTTGTATTGCCCAAAATGGCCAAGCCAGCAGCTCGCACCATCGAAATCAAAACGAACTGAGTTGTCATTTGGACGCACTAAATCCTTCGCCCCAGTGGCGAAGGATTGCCCCACTGCCAACGGTTTGTTAAATCCGAAGCCAGCGGCGACGGAGATGCGGGGCCAGCATCCGTCGCCGAGTCGAACAATTAGCTCACGCACCCCGGCAGCGAACATTAGTTTGCCAAAGTGACAACGACGACTGACGTGCCCCTAGCACAAGTCTCAGTCATTTGTACATCAATCGCGACCGCTCCATCTATAGTTTGCAGCTGACGATAAATCGGGCAACCCTACCCACCGACGTTTCGGTTTTTGGTACGATGGCAGTTCTTCACAACTCGCGTAGCCACATCAAACACCAACTAGAATCCTGGAGTTATCTGTGCGCATCCCCATTCTTTTTGCTGCGGTCGTTATTGCCATAGCCAACAAGCCGATGATCGCAACCGAGCTTGACGGGAGTGCTGATTTGATTGTTGCTGAGAACAAGGAGCCGGGAGCGACCGACTGGCAGTTGACGCGTGTCCGCGTCGATGGCGGCAAGTACCGTTCACCCTGGATCGAAGGATATTGTTCACGACAAAGCGTCCGAGCAGGCGAAACGATTGACATTAAGGTCTCCGCGAATCCGGCTCGATCGTTCAACCTGGAAATTTTTCGCACTGGATACTACGGAGGTGCGGGGGCGAGGTTGATGAAGTCGTATGGCCCCTTAGAAGCGTCGACGCAACCAACTCCATCGCCTGGCACAAAGGACCTACACGAGTGCCGCTGGACAACGACTCAAAGTTTGACAATTCCCAACGATTGGATCAGCGGTGTGTATCTCGGAAGAATGACCACAATTCCAAGAGCAGATACGGAAGCGTACTGGCAAAGTTACGTCATCTTCGTGGTAACGGATGATCGGCCCTGTGATGTCTTGTTTCAAGTTTCCGATAACACTTGGCAAGCCTACAATCGATGGCCGAGCCATTACTCCGTATATACCCATCCCAAAGGGAATCAGGGTGCGTGGGCCGACGTCAGTTTCGATAGACCTTATGGGCGGGAAGCACAGTTTGACAGTGTGGTGAACGATCCGCTGACGGTTGGCGCAGGCGAGTATCTGCCACTTGAATTTCCGTTGGCCTTTTGGCTTGAACAACATGGGTACGACGTATCGTACGTATGCAATAGCGACATGGTTGACGCAGAACGAGGACTCAAGAGCCGAACGTTTATCAGCGTAGGGCATGATGAGTATTGGGATCTCCGGCAATTCCGAAGCGTAGAGAAAATGCGAGACGAAGGAGTTCATTTGTTGTTCTTGTCCGGCAACAGTGTTTGTTGGGTCACTCCGATGCGGATGGGATTCGACGGTCGTCCCAACCGCATCATGTTTCGCGGAGGACCATATGGAGGTGAGCGACAAGTGGCAATGGATCGGATCAAGGAGCACGGCCCCTTCCCTGAGCATGGTCCAGATGAAGGCTTATTGATGGGTGCTCGAAACGTCGAGCCGGTTAACGGCGGTGGCGATTGGATCTGCACCAAATCAGAGCATTGGATCTTTGATGGGACCGGTATGAGGAACGGGGACAAGATCCCTGGCCTTATCGGTTGGGAGTATCATGGAGACGCGGCTGAAATTCCCGGACTCCAGACTGTGGGCGCTGGCACTGCGTGGGTGAGTGGCGACAAACCACAACAGTGGGCGGCCACAGTCTATGAAGGGCCCAAGGGAAACACCGTGTTCAACGCGTCGAGTATCTTTTGGGTACAGGGACTGTCGTCGCCACCTGGGCATACGCTACCATGGTCGCATTGGAGTCGACCGCATGGACCGGACGCCAGAGTACAACGCATCACCAAGAATATTCTTGATCGAGCTATAAAAAGATCGGGAAATTAATAGCTTTCGCATGGTGTTAGTTATGATGATTTCTGCCCCCACCTAAAAACTCCCACCCAAGGAAGTTCAAGTGCTCCTACACTTCTTTTTCGGACTGTCGTTGATTGCAGCGGAAATCAACCCGAGCGATTGGTCCCAGTTTCGCGGCCCAAATTCTGACGGCCACGCGGCGGGGCCAGCGACACCTTTGGAATGGTCCGATACAAAAAATGTCGCTTGGAAAGTTCCGATAGCAGGCTTGGGCTGGTCTTCACCTTCGATTTACGACGGCAAAGTGATATTGACGACGGCAGTCCCCAAGGGCGAGGGAATATCGCTCAAAGTATTGGCACTGGACGCAGCCAACGGGAAAGTCGTTTGGGACCGCGAAGTGCGAGTGCTCGACCAAGTACCTAAGATCCATGCCAAGAATAGCCATGCGAGCCCGACTCCGATCATTCGCGACGGTTCCGCGTTTGTTCATTTCGGCGCACAGGGAATGGCACGGCTTTCGATTACCGACGGGGCCATACAATGGATTTGTAGCGAACTCAATTATCCGCCGATGCATGGCAATGGTGGTTCGCCAGTTTTGCATGACGGAAAGTTGTTCGTTGCATGCGATGGCAGTACGAATCCATTTGTGGCCGCAGTTAACGCAGAGACGGGCAAGGTCGCTTGGAAAAGCCCTCGTTCTATTGAAGCCAAGATAAGTCACTCCTTTGTAACGGCAACGGTAACAATGGTGGATGGTGAGCCGCAAATACTTGCTCCTGGCCCTGACCTCTTCGCGGCATACGACCCAAAAACAGGTACCGAGTTGTGGCGAGTTCGCGCGCCGGGATGGTCAGTTGTACCTCAACCCACCATTGGTCATGGCTTGGTTATATACAATCACGACTACGACAATCCTGAGCTGATGGCAGTGAAGTTAGGGGGCAAGGGCGATCTGACCGATTCAAACGTCGTCTGGCGAGTTAAGCGAGGTGCTCCGAGTACTCCATCTATGTTGTTGGTGGGCGATGAATTGTATTTCGTTTCTGATAAAGGCGTCGCATCGTGCATCGATGCAAAGACCGGAGAGAGCCATTGGATGGAGCGACTTGGCGGCAATTTCTCGGCTTCTCCTGTCTATGCCAACGGTCGAGTCCTCTTCTTGAACGAAAATGGCTTGGCGACGTGGGTGGCGGTAGGAAAAAGCTTTGTCGAACTTGGCAAGAATGAAGTTCCCGGCCGAACATTGGCGACTCCCGCATTTGCTGGCGGGGCCATGTACCTGCGAACCGATGAACATCTGTACAAAGTGGCCAACTAACGCAGGGCTGCAGTGTTGAACCCGCGCACCGCACGTTCAACCCTTCCACCGCAATGAAGCGATGGCGCCTTTTCGCCGTCCGTCGCGCTCGAGGCTAAATGGGCCTCGGGCATTTAGAAAACTTCTAACTTTTTTTCTTCTTCTCCGCTTGTACGGCAGACTTCTTGCGGTTTTCGTTCACCCGGAACTTAACAATCCTCTTGATCAAAGTGTAGGGAATTGGCGAGTCGAGCGGAAACTGAACGGATCCCTTCGCGCAGTTATAGTCAGACAATTCATTCTTGAATTGCTCGATGCCAGAGGGAGTAGGGTAGAATCCAATGTGCTTTTTGAACGCTGCGAAATGCACGAGATTCCCGTTCAATACGAAAGTTGGAATTTGGTACTTCATTGCTTCTTGAGCATCTGGCGCGGCGTCCTTAACGATTCCACGTATCTTTTCGAGGATGCCTTGTACCTCTTGCGGAAAGCCAGCGATATACACGTCGATCGAATTTGGAGATGGGGTGTCTGGCTTCATTTCACGTGACCTACGAATTGTCCTGGCTGGTTCTTTAGGATGTATACATCTCATAGTAGCAACGCGCGTTCAAGTTTGAAAGCGAACGACACTTGAGAAGCATGTCATCCCCAGATGACTTGCTCCTAAACCGGACAGCTGCGCCATTGGTTGCGTGTCAAACGATGCTGCGCCTTTGAAACTAGGGGCAGCTGATGGTTAATGGATCTTCGGCGCGATACTACCGCTTCTTCGCCGGTTGGTTTGCTCCTCCTTGATGAAGGATCAATTGCGTAACTTTTCCATTCGCGTCCTTTACGAAACTGATCTGGGCGTCAACCACCTTTAAAAAAAACTTGGACTCGGATTCCGCATAGATTTCATTCTTGGATTGGCCTGTCGCTTGAAGCATCATCTGGTTGCCCTCCTTGGTAATCGATAACACGAAGGTGGGAGCAAGCTCATAGTCCCCCACATAGCTCTCCAATACCTTTGCATCCAATTGGATCTCGGTTCGCTGCTTCTTTGGTTTCCTTAGCGGAATCTTAGGGTTGATTAAATGAAGGCCAATGTCGTCGATATCGATTCCCGAGTTGCTTAAAACGACGACGCCAACGCCTTTCTTTTTGTCGAAGCCGACAAACGAATGGTAACCACCCGTCTGGCCATTGTGCCAGATTATCTCGTTTCCAAGTTCGGCTAGTTTAAACCAACCTAATGCGATCGATGAGTTCGGTCCATCCGCCTCGCTCCGCGTGATCTGCTGTTCTGTCATTGCCTGCGTCAACGTCGACTTTAGCGTACCCATATTGGCTTGCACAAACCGCAACATGTCGTTCGCAGTTGAACGCAGAGCACCTGCACCTGCAAGGGTCGGAAGGTCCCAGTTTTTTACTTCTTGGCCTGCTGGGTTATGGCCGGTCGCCAATCGAGCTTGCATGTCGGGCGATAGCGTGATGGAAGTCGAGGTCATCTCAAGCGGTTTGCAGATTCGAGACGCAATTAACTCTTCGTAACTAGCAGAAGCACGAAGTGACAATATGTGGCCGAGTAAGCCGACTCCTAAATTGGAGTATTCAACCTTTTGCCCAATGTCACGAGCTAATTCGCATTCCGACAGGAACGCGTACAATTGTCCAACGGTATAGTCTGCGTAGGGGTTCATCGCGTCCTTGGGCGATAGATTTGTGGGCAAGCGAGGTAGCGATGATTTGTGTGTGGCCAAATCCAGCAATGTGATCTTTTTCCCTTTGCGAGTTGGTATCGAAACTTTCTTTGGCAAGTACTTCGTAGCTGCATCGTCTAACGCAACTTCTCCGCGAACAACCATGTCGGCTAATAGCAAAGACGTGAACACCTTGGTGACGGATCCGATTTCGAACACCGTGTTTCCGTCTGGCACGGAGGCTTTGTCAGCGGCAGCCTGCTTGCGCATTGAGCCGTACCCGACAACCTGTTTCCCATTGGCATCAACGATACCGACAACGATGCCGACACCCTGTTTTTCAACCTCGATTCGTTGTTTAAGAATCTTCTGAACATCGCCCTCTGTCCAAGAAACCACATCGGGTTGGGCGAAAATCGTAGTTGCGGAAAGTGAAAATAACGCGAGAAGAAGCGAGGCGACGGTTGGTCGAATCACGAAACAGCTCCTTGGTTTTGTGGACAGAATGGCAAACGGACAGATATTGTAATCCAATGCAGTCATGGAGTCTTGATGGTGCGTTTGGCCCATTCGTCCACCATTTCAACGATTATTGATGAGGCGGATTCGTTGCTCGGCGCTCGAATGGCATCCTCCACGCTTGCTGCTTTTCGCATGTTGTGTTCTACCCCCGCGACCTTGCGAAACTCGCCCAAGCCAGGATTCTTTCGGTTGGCGATCAAAGCTAGAAACTGGTGGTCCGTCTCCAAAGTAACGAAGTCGCTTTCACCCCACATAGATAGCACAGAGCCATCGAACTTCTCCCATGCCTCGGCGATGTTCGTTTGGCAAAGCTGTTGAAAGAACTGAAAATGAATACCCGAAAAGTACTTGCCGTCCACCCAGTTCTGCTCTACCCAGTCGACCAGTTCTGGGTGCTTTTCCGCAATGTCATCTGGAGCACGTTTTTCGTGACTCAAATAGTGCCAGCCCGCTGACTGAAGAGCCGTCGTTTTTTCAATCTCTCCAGCACCAACTCCTGAAAGAAGCATTTGCTTGCGAGTCGACGCTTGCATGTATTCACGCCAGTTCAACGAATGAGCACCGAAGACGGCGATACCGCGCACCGGCTCTTTCATTGCGACCAAGGGAGCTTGCAATCCACCCATGCTTGCCCCAAAAAGAAAAATTAGGCTGTCATCAATGCGAGGGTGTTTTTTTAGCTCACGAACCCCTGCGACATAACCATCAACGACGGACTCAAAATCAACGTTCTTGGCCGGACCACCATCGCTATCTCCGCAACCTGGCTTATCGACGCGTAGAACCGCGAAACCGAGTTTGTTTAGTTCGTAGGCGATTCCCTTGAGGCCCAATGGATCCGCAGATGGATGCTCCGAAGGTCCGTTGCCCAACCCAGACAGAAGTACAAAGGCAGGCAACTTTTGCCCGTTCTGCTTGGCCAATGGCATTGAGAGTACCGTGCGTAGTCTGCCGACCTTGGAAACAACGAATGCGTATTCCATCTCCAGGTCTGACGACGTCTCACGCGGTAACTCCTTAGGATTGGCATTCAGATTCATCTCAACACCATTTCGATTCAATCGAATCTCAAGTTCCGTTCCGGTTCGAAGTGTCGAGACAAAATCGACAAATGCGGCTGGATCAGCAATGTTCTTTCTGTCCAACGCCAAGATCACGTCCCCCTTCTGAATTCCAGCCTGGCTTGCTGTAGTGTCAGGAACTACCGCAACCACTTCGACGCCACGCGCACTTCGGAGTTTCAGCCGCTGCTTGACCTCCTCTGAGACCGGTTGGACTTGGGTTCCAAGCAGGATTCTTCGCGGCAATTCATCGCCCAACGACTGCGAGATTGAGGCCAACGGAGCAAACACCATCAATAGGCAATACGGAATGCAATGAACCGGAGAATGGGATGCTTGTGACATTGTGAGTCCTTTCAAAAACAGGAGTCTGAACGAAAATGCCGCAAAATCCAGCAAGCTGGCCCCGCATTTTAGGGTTCACCGCCAACCAAATGAGTTTAGTGACATATTTCCGAGTTGGAATTCGATTTGACGCGTTCTAGGCTGCTTGCGTGGTGTGCGCGCCATCCCATACACTTTCTATCTGTTTCTTAGAAATCAGTTTTGCTTTCGTTTCGTTTTTCAGGAGTATTTGCGATGCGTGTTAGGCTTTTGGTTGGATCATTGATTGCAACAGTAGTACTCGGCAGTGGCGCATTGGCGGTCAATAAAGTTCTTGCCGCCAAGACTGTTAAGGAAGTAATGAAAATTGCACACAAAGACGGCCTTTTAAAAACGGTGCTTGCGGGTACCGCCAAAGAAGAGGAAAAGAAACAGCTCCTCGATCTCTATATCGACATGTTCGAAGGTGAGCCAAAGAAGGGTGACAAGGACGAGTGGAAAATGCAAGCGGGCGCTGCGACGCTAAGCGCCGCCAAGGTAGTTGTTGGCCGTGAAGGGGCAATCGAAGAATTGAAGAAGACCTCCGACTGCAAGTCTTGCCACGACA
>JANMNR010000209.1:0-4179 GCA_031368325.1 Pirellula sp. | reverse complement strand
GTCCCCTAATTCGGCATATTTTAAGCTGCGCTGAGCGGTTTGGCACCATTGACTCTGATGTTGCTCCATAGCAATATGCCCCACGGGCTTGGTGCAGCCCTAAAGTGGATCGTCCGGTACAATATGTTGTCTAGCAAAAGGGATCACCCGCACGATCCGCTAAAATCAGCGTGAATTGAAAAAGAGACTATGCCAACCAGCCGTTTTGAATACCAAGAATACCTTGTTGAGATTCGCAAGAGACAAAAGGAAAAGAACAAAGGGGAGCAGGATTCGTTTCATGCAACTATGAGCGGAAAGGAAAAGGATGCGCTCGTATCCCGTTCCCATCGCAGTTTTTGGAAACTCTTTGCGGCCTTTTGGGGTTTGCTTCGGGGCTTTCGCGGCAAAATCGTTTTTGGACTTTTTACGGTCACTATTGCGACCATCTTGGCCCTCATTCCGCCCCTCGGTACGAAGCTTGCCATTGATTGCGCGCTCACCGTTCCAACCAAGCCGTTGCCCGAGTGGTTGAATTCTGTGTTGGGGGCTCCGTCGCCGATGATGCTGCTGGTTTGGATCGCCGGTTTGGTAGCTGCAGTTACATTGGTTCGAACCGTCATTTATCTGTGGGGGCGATGGACTTGCACCCAGGCGGTCAATCAAGTTCAGATGTCGGTTCGCAGCCGTGTGTTCGAGCATATGCTGCACATGCCATTGCACAAAATCCAACAGCTCAAATCGGGTGGTGCCACAAGCTTGCTTCGTGAAGATGCGGGCGGAATTGCCGAATTGATTTTTAGTGTGCTCTATAACCCATGGCAAGCAATAGTTCAATTGATTGGCAGCTTGATTGTGCTCATCCTTGTGGATTGGAGGCTGCTGGCTGCAGGGTTGTTGATGTTGCCTGCGGTCTATTTCAGTCATCGCACGTGGATTTATTCTATTCGCCCGCTTTATCGAGATGCCAAACAACGACGTCAAAAGATTGATGGCAACACGACTGAGACGTTTGGCGGTATTCGAGTCGTCAGGACTTTTGCAAGGCAACGCAATGAGTCGCAACGCTATGTAAAAGGGAGTCACGTTTTGCTTCGGCAGCAGTTGCTGATCTGGTGGCGTACCCGTCTGATCGAAATCGTCTGGGAGGTGCTGATACCGCTTGCTTCCACTTCGCTTTTGGTTTACGGGGGATGGCAGATTCTGCAGTCTCAACTGACTCTCGGCGACTTGATGATGTTCCTCGTGTATTTGACGATGTTGTTGGGGCCCATTGCAACCCTGGCTGGAAGTGCGGTCCAGTTTCAGAACAACTTAGCCGGTCTGGATCGCATCTTAGACTTGCTCGCCACACCAAGGGAATTGGCGGATAAACCGGGTGCGCTTCGATTGAACCGAAAGCGTGCCAAGGGCGAAATCCGTTTCGAATCGGTCTCGTTCAAGTATCCCGAGAACGAACAGTGGATCTTGCGCGACATCAACGTGCATGCTGCAGCAGGACAGACGATTGCAATTGTCGGACGAAGTGGCGCGGGCAAAACGACCATGTGTAATCTCGTCGCTCGGTTCTTTGATCCGGAAGAGGGCCGGATACTGGTTGACGGCATGGATTTGCGGGATGTTCAACTGCATAGCTACCGGCAATTACTAGGTGTCGTGGAGCAAGACGTGTTTTTGTTTGATGGCTCGATTGCTGAGAATATCGCTTACGGGAGGCGTGGTGCTACGCGTGAACAAGTTGTTGAAGCGGCTAAATCAGCGGCTGCAGATGAGTTTATTGCGAAATCGCCCAAGGGCTACGATACGCTGATCGGAGAAAGAGGATTTAAGCTTAGCGGCGGCCAGCGTCAGCGGCTTGCCATCGCCAGGGCGTTGCTCGCGGACCCGCGAATTCTGATTCTAGACGAGGCGACAAGCAATCTCGATAGCGAGAGTGAACGGCTTATCCAATCCAGTTTGGCATTATTGCTAGAGCAAAGGACGGCATTTGTCATTGCCCACCGTTTGAGCACTATCATCCATGCCGACCAAATTTTGGTACTCGATGGAGGGCGAATTGCTCAATGCGGCACCCACTCGGAGCTGTTGGAGCAGTCCGGAATCTATCAACAAATGGTAAGATTACAAACGGAGAGCCCCATCGCACCACAATGGATGGATTCTTAGATCGTGTTTGTTTGATTGAGCTGGGAACTATCGATGTCGAAATCGCTACAAGGAAATTGCTTGCTTGCATCTCCTTTTATGGATGACCCCAATTTCTTTCGGTCCGTCATTTACTTGGTGCGGCATTCCGAGGATCACGCGTTTGGATTGATTCTCAACCGTCCTACCGATTTTCGTTTAGACAAAGTGGTTGCGATGGTTTGTGAATTGGAATGTGTCCATGATGGGCCGCTTTATTGTGGCGGGCCAGTTGATGGGCCGCTGATGGCATTGCATGATCAGCCTGAGCTTTGTTCCGACGAGTGCATTGACGGTTTGAGCATGACGAGCGACCAAGACAAGTTGTTAAAATTGTTTGTTATGCCGGATGCTAAGCTGAAATTGTTCGACGGCTTCGCTGGCTGGGGACCTGGGCAGCTTGAGCAAGAAATTGAGACAGGGAGTTGGCTGATTGCGGATGTCGACGCAGACTTGGTTCTGAGTGATGACCCGGAGATGTGGGAAACGTTGATCAATCGAATCGGACAGAATATTTTGTCCGTCGATGAGAAAATCTCCGATAGCCCCATCGACCCCGAGTGGAATTAGGGATGGCTGGATTTGTTCATGGGAAGACCACCTCGCAATAGCCAAGGCGGATACATTTACCACGTGATTGCGCGTGGCCTCAAGCCGAAGCCCATTTTTCGAACTGAGGAGGATTACGGCGATTTCGCAGCAGCGTTGGCACAAGCGGTCGAGCGATTTGAACCACGTTTGTTGGGGTATTGCGTTTTGCCAAAGCATTGGCATTTGATTTTGACGCCGCGCAAGGATGGCGATCTGTCGAAGCTGATGGGCTGGTTAATGACAACGCATTCTGCACGATGGCATGCCAAGCCGCGACGGGCCGGGACGGGCGGGCTGTATGAACGCAGGTTCCGATCATTTCCCGTTCAAGACGATGTAAAGTTACTTGACGTGCTCGGCTTTATGGAGTCGCATCCGGTTCGCGCAGGTTTAGTCGAGTCCGCGATCCAATGGCCGTGGTCAAGTTTGCCTGGGCGAGGAAAGCAGACTGAATCGAATCGCCCGTTGCTATCGAGCCTGCCAGTGCCGTTGCCCGAAAGATGGAAAAACCTATTAGATAGCGGCGTATCCGTGGAAGCGTTTGCTGCCATCACGCACTGTATCAAACGAAGCTGTCCCTACGGCGAGCTAGCCTGGGTTGAGAAGACGGCGGTTCGTTTAGGAATCGAAACAACGCTTAGGCCACGCGGACGACCGAGGAGCAGCTCGTCGGAGCGATAGTCCGCCATTCATGAAACGAAAAAACGGCTGGTGCCCGAGGACATCAGCCGTTCTTTGATTATTGTTTCGACTGTCGGAATCGTTTGATCGTGTTCGCAAACCTAGGGGACAGATATAGGATTGCGATTTGTCTTGCTATTCTTCAGTCGGTTTTAGTTACTGATTAGCAACCGCAAGCTGGTGCTGCATTGCATCCGCAATCAGAAGCTGCTGCACAGCCGCTGTTGCATCCGCCGTTGCATCGTAGGCCACGGAGCATACTTCGGAGGCGGCCGTTGAACAGACCGTTGCCCGAACCAATTCCCATGCCTGAACCGTTACCGCATGCATTGCATCCGTTTCCTGCACCGTTACCGCAAGATACTGTTACTGGGACTTCTTCGCAGACAGTCTTGGCAACGCACTTGGTGTAGGTGTAAGGTACTTGAACTTGTACGCACTTAGCAACTTTGACCGTTTTGCAGCATGGAACTGCTTTGCATACGGTGTAAGGTACTAGTTTTGTGCGGCATTCCTTGACCATTTTGCAGGTCGTGTAGGTGTAAGGAACGCTCTTTTGTTCGCATACCATCGTGCAAGTTGTGTGGCAGACGTCTTTGACTCTTTGCTCGCAAACCATTCGGCATGTCTTGTAGCAAACAGTCTTTTGACGGCACTCTGGAACCATACGGCAAGTTGTGTAGGTGCAAACCTTGGTCTTTGGCTCGCAAACCATTGTGCATGTCTTGTAGCATACAGTCTTGG
>JANMNR010000237.1:0-5802 GCA_031368325.1 Pirellula sp. | reverse complement strand
AAGGCGGATTTGACTCGCCTGTCCTCCCCTGAATGAAAAGTCAGAATGGAGATTCGGCCCCCTTTCTTCATCATGTAGGGCAGTTGTTTAAGAAACAATTCGAGCGAACGAAACTCCGCGTTGACGGCGATCCGAATCGCTTGAAAAACGCGACGAATCGCTAAGTCTGATTGCGCTGAGGTTTGGCCATGAATGGCGGTACGAACAACACCGACCAATGCGTGCGTCGTCGCCAATGGACTCTTGGAATGAGCCACCAGGATCACCTTGGCAATCTTTTCCGCATTCGGTTCGTCCGAGTTGTCTGTCAACATGGTTGCTAGCTGCGCATTGTCCAAGGTTGACAGGAGCTGGGAAGCGGAGAGGCCTCGTCCTGGATTCATGCGCATATCGAGCGGCCCGTCAACTTTGAAGCTGAAGCCGCGCACTGGATCGTCAAACTGCATCGAAGAGACGCCAAGGTCAGCCATCAATGCATCGGCTCCGTTGGGTGCTTCTAGTGCGATCAATTGGGCTACACCAGAGAAGTTCATTCTGCGTAGGACAATCGATTCATTTGGTACACCGAGCGACCGGAGCCTAGCTTCTGTCTTTGGCAACTCGATTGGGTCGGAATCGACGCCGAGCAACCGCCCACCTGGCTGTACAGCAGCCAGCAATTCTGTCGCATGGCCGCCATAGCCCAATGTGCAATCCACGACAACATTGCCAGGTACCAGCGCTAAAGCGGCCAAAATCTCCCGCACCATGATAGGGCGATGCATTCCAGCAGGAGTCTTACCGCTTTTGATGATTTTGGTGATCTCATCAGGGTGGGATTCCGGCTGATGTTCTTTGTACTTGTCGACGAAGTTCCTGGGGTTTCGACCCGAATATCGTTTACGGCGTGCCGGCTTATCGGGTTCGTCGTCCAATTATTTTTCGCTCGTGATTCGCGAGAGCAGGTTAAAGAAGGCTCGTTTTCGATCGCTGTTGATGGACCAGTCCACCGGGACGCTTTGATAACCGTCGGTAAACGGCTCGTCTTTCATGCGAAAATCAAAGTACCCCCAAGACGCATACTCATCGACGGCAGCAACAAAGTTGTTTTCTGGCTCGTCAAAACGGAAGTGGTCGTCTTCGTTGAATAGAATTGGCATTTTGCGGTATCCAGGAACCAGGCGTGTTTCTTTAATCATTTCGCGTATCCGGGCTGGTTCTGCCACACCATTGCCATGGATGAGGATGAAATCAGAAGCCTCTACGACATTGCTCTTCGGAATCGTACCGCCACCATAGCTTGTTCCGACGAGAAGCCTGCGTCCGCCGAGTTGCTTGGCTCGCACGCGGTTGATCAGTTCGTGCACGCGATCCGGTCTCAAGATCGCGTGGTCGTAAGCCTTAACGTCGCATTCGTTATTCACTTCGATCACAACATTGGTGTATCCCTTGTCGAGTATCCATTGCGTGGCAGTCTCAGTAGCGGAAACGACGGCAGATTCGTCTTTGAGTCGTTGGTCTTGACCGAAGTAAAAGTACCCGACGATGACGACCATCCCGAGTTCATCCGCACGGTCAATCACCTTTGCAAGTCGGGACATGTATTCCGGTCGAAGGGCACCCTCGTCGGTAAAGCTTGAGTTATACCAAGGCTGTTGTTTAGAATAGCCTTGTGGGCTTCCGCCTTGAAGGTTGACGGTAATCGCCAAGAGACCATGGCTACGCCAAGCGGGCATCGCGGCCAGGAACTCCCGCGTGTTGCGGTCAGCGTCCCAAAGCTGAGTGTCAGCGTAGGCCCACTGCTGACGCGTTTCTGAATTCAGGTCATCGAAGGTCGCTTGAACCATTCGGCTATTCATCAGCAGCCCTTCGATTTTCTTTCCGTTCCATTGGCGGCCTGCATATGTTGGTTTGCCATTGATCCAGAATTGGTCTCCGACGATGGTCACGGCTGTTTTTCGATTGATAACTTCTGCCGCTGGCACAAATTGATTTGTCAGGCAAAAGAGCAAAGACAAAGCAAGTAAGCGAAGCATATTGTTCTTTTCTTAGTGAGGGGGAAAATTGGGAGTGTGATGTGGATTGTAGTCGAATAGGATGGGAAGCGGTTAAATTCAAGAAAAGGGGAGCGGCGCGAAAAATCAAATGATCAAAGCCTTTTGGCCCTGGAGCAAATGGAGTTTGGGAAGTATTCCTTTGCCTATGCAGACTTGGGGGCGTGAGCACTTTATTCCACTGAAGACGCAGGAGTTGATCGCAAGCCTTGCGAACCGTACGGCCGACGGATCCAACAACTCGGTTGATTTGCCAAAGCTATTCAAGCAAATTGTGGTTTTGGTCCATCAACAATACCGAAGCCACCATGAGCAGTTAGTGCTGCTATATCACGATTTCGATCCAGATATCGATGAAACTCCTATCCAAGTTAGCCGGCCATTAACAAGTGCTGAACGGGATTTGGCCGCCAGAAAGCTATTCTCGGAAATTTCGGACTCACTGGAGTTTGCCAACTACCGACGGTTGAAACCACGTGAGATTCAGGAGGCACTCAATGTGGCGAGCCATTGGGGAGTTCGATTGCGCATTCGATTCACCTCCTTTCGGCGTCTTGAGGTTTACGGGCGGGGCGACATCATTGCCAAGCGTTGGAAACGTAGTTGGCTGCCGTTTTCGCAACTCCGTGAGGTAGACGTCCCCATTTACCAGCGTCTCGTCGTTGTGTTCAGAACCAAGGAAATGCAGAACCTACCTGAGTTGCTCGACCCCGATTGTGTTCATGTTCGGATGTTCAAAAACATTCCAAAACTCGACGTCGACATGATGTTGCCTGGTTCTCAAGTGCGAATCACTTGGATGGACACGGGCAGAATCGGCGTTCCGACCATTTGGGGATTGTTTTTGTTGGCTACCAAACTCGCAAGGAACATTTGGTTTTTGGCGATGCTTGGTGCCATCAAGTTTTTCTCCTCGTTTCTATTGGTCATCGCGATTGTCATCGCTTCGGTGATCTACGGAGTTAAGTCCGTGTTTTCGTATACGACTACCAAGCGTCGCTATCAGTTGAGCGTTGCGAGAAACCTTTACTATCAGAATTTGGACAACAACCTCGGAGCATTACTTCGACTAATCGACGAAGCAGAACAGCAGGAATCATGTGAAGCAATCCTGACATATTACGTTTTGAGTCGATCGGGTGCTAAGCATCTGACTGCACAGCAAATCGACGAGCGAGCAGAAGAGATCCTATTGTCCATTACAGGAATTGGAATTGATTTTGACGTGGAGGATGCCCTGAGAGATCTCGTCCGGATGGGCCTTATTCGATTGACGGAGTTGGGCTGGACCGCAATTGACGTAGAGGAAGCGATGGAGCGGACCGCCATTCATCGCGGTTATCCGCAGTGAAAACCGAACAGCGATGGAATTCGCAAATCAACCAACAGACTTTAGTCCATCAGACACTTGCTCGAGACGAACGGGTTGGTCCAAGTGCGAGAGCACAAATGGCATAACTTCGCTTTCGTCTGGGCCGTTGCTCTTGCATGCGATTTGCCAATCGATCGAAAAGAGATTTCCTCGCACACTGATCGGACCGCGTGGCAATGCGTATTCAAAGCTCCGTTCACCAACCGCCGAACCAGGAGACCATTGCTCAGAAAAAACCGTTTCCGAGTCTTCCGTTCCTTTTCCCGACGTCCTCCACGAAATTTCAATGGTTAGACTCGTTGGCACTAGATCGAATTCCCATGCAACCACCCATTTCAAGAGCGCGCCAGGCCGGCATACCGATTGCTTTCTCAGGATTTGAAGTGACATGACGCTTGACCTTGAAATAAACGAGTCATTTGGGCTGAAGGAACTTAGCCATTTGCACCACCGTTTGGTATCCGACAAATCGGGACGACTCGGTTGCGTCGTCGGAAAGCAACAGGCCAGTTGGATATGCTTTCACCGCGTAGCGTTCTACCAAATCACGTCTTTCATCGCCGTCGACTTTGACACAGATTATTCCACTCGATGCATCGACTACGTCTTTCGCGGTGAAGACATATTGGGTCATGGACTTGCACGGTCCACACCAGGTCGTCTCAAATTTAATAAAGCAGCGTATTTTCTTTTCCGCAGCCTCGGCAATGGCTTCATCGATATCGTGTCGGAATTCAAGTGGCTTCTCCGCCTTAGTCGCCTTTTTGTCTGCGCCAAATGGATCTCTTGCGAGTTCGTCCTCTTCTCGAGTTTTTCCAGGGTCGAAAGGGCTGATTTGGGCTGCGTTGCCGGTCACATCGCTGAGCGTTAGTTTGTAAGCTGTTTCGCCGACCCAAACATAGTCGCCTACTTTACGCATATCTGAACTTTTGGCACTGCTCTCTTTTGTTCGCAACTCCCACCAGTCTCCTTCGCCAAAGACCGCGTCGTTGTTGGAATCGCTTAAAACAAGTGCCAAGTTCTGATTTTCCAGTGTCACATCACCGACCTTAAAACCGCGGCGTGAGATTCGAAGGACTTTGGGTTGTTCATCAGCAGTGGCGACAGTCAGCCAAAGAGTGACAGGGTATTGTTCCTCCACGGTACTGTCGAGATGATACTTAACTTTCAATGTGGCGTTGAAATTCGACCAAATATTTCCTCTCGATTCAGAGCTGGTGGCTACGATTGGCTCTTCGTCATAGATACCGTTTGCATCGGCATCGATGGTCAGTTTGGAATACGGTTCGCCTGCTGCCGCACGAGCGACTAACATCTTCATCGGTTGCTGTTTGTCGATCGGCCAGCCAAGAACGAGTTCGGTCTCCAATCCATCGAATCCTTGCGACGGCTGGATCTCAACAGGTTTGAGTTCAAGTCCTTTTCCGGGTGGCGAATAACGAGGTGCCAACGGGGAATTCGCGGCACCAGCTGACAATGCAATGGTTGCCGCAACAGGCTTTGATGACGGTTCGATAGCGGCAGTTTCAACGGTGGCTACTGGTTCGCCCTCCATCAAGGGAAAAGCGGGTGGCATGGATCGTTTTCTTGATGATGTCTCGGCCACATCCGGCGAGTTGGGTTGGCAGCCAACAATTAAAAGTACTGAAAAGGTAAACCAGGCACGTTTTCGCATCGCTCGTTCTCCAGAGGTTAGTAGGGCGTTTGTGAGGCAGCAGGGTCTCGCATGTTGTTTTGATCAAACCCGCGTTTACGCAGCAAGCAGGAATCGCAGTGCCCGCAAGCAACGCCGCGATCATCCGGATCGTAGCAGGAAAAAGTTTGCGAGTAGTCGACCCCCAACGAAAGCCCCAGTTGGATGATCTCAGCCTTGGTCAGGTCAATGAGTGGGGTGTGGATCTTGATGGGATTGCCCTCGATTCCCGATTTGGTTGCCAGGTTGGCCATTGCCTCGAATGCCGCAATGAACGCCGGACGGCAATCGGGATAACCACTGTAGTCGAGCGCATTGACGCCGATGAAAACATCGAGCGCACCGAGCACCTCAGCCCAGCCCAAAGCATAGGAGAGGAAGATCGTATTTCTTGCGGGTACGTAGGTCAGAGGGATTCCAGTCCCGATCTCCGACGCAAGCTCATGTTTTGGAACCAAGATGTTTGTGTCGGTCAAGGCACTGCCGCCGATGGTGCCCATGTCGATATTGATGATGACATGCTTAGCTACTCCGGCGTTTTTGGCAATTGCGGAGGCCTGCTGCAGCTCGATCGCATGCCGTTGGCCATACCGAAAGCTGATGGCAAAAGGCACAAATCCACGTTGCTTGCAAATAGCCAAGCAGGTCGCAGAGTCCAGTCCGCCACTGAGCAGGACGACGGCGGGTTTTGGGTTGGCGTTCAT
>JANMNR010000182.1:0-17407 GCA_031368325.1 Pirellula sp. | reverse complement strand
TGCATGACGTACTCCTGCCCCTGCAATTCGAGACCGCGATCCATTCGATCGAACATTCAGTTCCGATCCGATGGCCTTGTGCGGAATTGTCTGGGCAAGGCGACGATGCTTATGGTCATGATGCTTGCCGTTAGCGGATGCAATCGAAGCAACCCGTACTTGACTGCAAGTCCGTCGGGTTTTTTGATGCCGAGTGCGGCTCCAAGTTTGGCCAATCCACAGTTGCCTGCTCAACTCGTAGAAAGCGAACGGCGACTGAAGCTATTGGACGGCGACAATCGTCAGCTCGTAACACAATTGGCTCAATCGCAACAGCAAACTCAGCTGAGCCAACAGCGAGAACAACTTGCCACCGAGCGAGCCAATTTACTCCAACGGCAAATGCAAGACGTTAGCAACCAATTGCAGCAAGCTCGAATGGCAAGCAACCAGTCGAATCAGCAGTTCCGCGGATTATCAGATCGAGTCCAAGTCGAACAGTCGCTTCAAGAACGGCGAGGCGGAGCCAAGCTAACAGCGAACACCAGCAGCAAAATCGGCAGCGAGCCGTTGCGAGACCTCGGCTATGTTGTAGCAAACGAGGGAAGCGTCGTTCGCTTGCGAGTACCCGCTGATCAACTCTTTCAGCCTGGGACGGCCCAGCTTTCGCCTTCGGCGGCCGGAATCCTCGATCGAATTTCTGAGACATTGAAGCAAAGCTATGGACGTCAGCGAATTGCGATCGAGGGGCATACCGACAACTCACCACTGTACGGTGGGACCTTTTCGACAAACCACCAGCTGGCTGCGGCTCAAAGCAATGCGGTTTTGGAACACTTGACCCGTCGCAATCAAATGCCGATCAGCCAGCTTTTCACGCTGAATCATGGAGACAATTACCCCATCGCCGACAATCAGAGCGCCGTCAGTCGGGCCACGAATCGACGTATTGAATTTGTAATCTACCCAGAGACATTCTAGGTTTTTTAGGATCTTTCCCCATTCTGGTGGAAAGTCGGCGAAAAATGAGTATTTGTAGCGCTAATTGAATACTCTTGCTGTTGAATAGCAGACTCTGAAACAAGAGAATAGAACTTTGTGGTACTGAATAGACGCGGCACCACGTCCGGATCGAGATTTACCCATGCTTTTCCCTCGAGTTAACCCATGTTGAAACGACCAAAAGCCGTTAGCGAAATCGATTCGGAGCACCTCTCGACACCTGCTCTCGAGGCAGATACGGCGTTGCGTCAAGAGGATAACAACCAGGATATCGACCAGTTCGAGGGCTTAGACGGCGAGGAAGCAGTCTCTGAGGATGAAATCGACGATGAGATATCCGAGGAGGAAGAGGACGATAGTGCGGTCTGGTTCGATTCCGAGACCAAATCTTTTTTGGCTAGCATGCTGGTTCACCTCGTAATAATCGTTGGGCTTGCGTCGTATACCGTTGTGACTCAACCAGACATACTGGCAATGTTCATCGAATCGCAACCGATAGCCGACGAGATGCCACCGCTCGATATCGTCAATGACATCGCCTATTCGGAGACACCAGCCGAAGAAATCGGTGCCAACTCGATCGGATTAGCCGACATGGCTCTTTCGATGGCACCAACGCTAGCCGACATTTCCGAGATCCCTACGATGGAAATGGAAATGTCGATGCCAAATCCGAATGTGCATGTATCAATCGATATCAAAGAAGCGGTAGGCCTAACCGAGGCGACAAAAGCCGTTCGGGGATCGACGGGTGTTGGCGAAACAGGGACTCAAGGAGCAGTAGACCGGATTACGTTTGAACTGTTGCAATCGATTGAGCAGCGTCCGACTTTGGTGGTTTGGCTGTTTGACAGCTCGATCTCAATGGTCAAGCGAAGGCAAGAGATTCGCGATCGATTCGACAAGATCTATGAGCAATTAGGCATCGTTCAAGAAGAGAAAAAGAAACGAGGTGGTCCAGACTATTCCGATTCGTTGATTACCTCGATCGTTTCGTTCGGCAGCGATGTCCAGTTTATGACGAAAAAGCCGACCTCGGATCTGTCCGAGATACGATCGGCAATCGATAACATTGCGATCGATGAGTCGGGAGTCGAGATGGTATTTCACGCGATCAAGGCTGTCGCGGATCGATACAAAACAATGAGAACATCGCGAGGCCCGGGCTATCCGGAACGCAATGTCGTTTTGATCACCATCACCGACGAACGCGGTGACGATATGCCCATGGCGGACGAAGCGATTGCTCTGTGCAAAAAATTTGCAATTCAGTCGCATGTTCTTGGCGTACCTGCTCCGTTCGGGCGCGAGTTTACCTATATCAAATTTGTGGACCCAGACCCCAAATTTGATCAAACACCAGACTGGCGACAGGTCGATCAAGGCCCAGAAACCCTTTTGCCTGAACGCGTTCAATTGGGGTATCAAGACAACTACTTCGAAGAGCCTGTTATCGATTCCGGCTTTGGTCCTTATGCACTGGCCCGAATGTGCTACGAGACAGGTGGGATCTACTTTTCGATCCACCCCAACCGCCAAGTTGGAAAACGCGTTGATGCAGGAAAAATCGAGGCGTTTGCCTCGCGATTAAGCTACTTTTTTTCGCCAGAAATTATGGACCTGTATCGTCCCGACTATTTGAGCGAATCGGAGTACATGTCCAAGGTCAAAAGGAGCCCATTGCGAGCGACGTTGATTCACGCCGCACAGATCGCGAGAGTTGGGACGCTCGACAAACCACAGCAGGAGTTTATCAAACGAGAAGAAGCGATTTTCGTCCGTGATTTATCGCTGGCGCAGCAGGAGTCGGCTCGGCTTGCACCAGAACTCATCGCACTATGCACGACACTTGCCGAGGGCGATAAATCCCGCAGCAAAGAAACATCTCCTCGCTGGCTAGCCAGCTTTGATTTGTCCTACGGCACAGCCATGGCCGCCAAAGTGCGAGCCGAGGCTTACAACGCGATGCTGGCCAAGGCAAAGCGTGGTATGAATTTCGAGAAACCAGAAAGCAACACCTGGAACTTGAAACCCACAGACAAAGTCAACGTGGATAGCAAGCTGGAAAAAGAAGCTAAGCAAGCGATCGAGTTGCTTAAAGGCGTGGTAGAGAAACACAAAGGAACGCCATGGTCGCTTTTGGCCGAACGGGAATTGGCTCACCCGCTTGGATGGGAATGGACCGAATCGTTCACCGATTTAGCCCCCAAGCCGAAGCCCGGTACACCGCCGAGGACAACACCGCCTCCAAGACCAGCAGTCGATGACAAAGCCAAGATGCTCGTGCCGCCTGCGCCGAAACGCCCCATCACCAAGATTTAGTCTGAGCCATTGCACGGCCGGCAGGCCTCGATCCAATGTTTAATCGATCGAGGACTCCAAACCTCGATAGAGGAAGTCAGGGAATTGGCCGCAAGTCCGATGAAACGCTAGATTTGAGGGCGATTCGATCCTGAAGGGATTGTCAACGAATTCGATTCCGTAAGCAAACGAATTATCCACCCTCCAATTGGCAAGTACCGTGTTTGATCGCCGCTGCGCGGGTTAAACATCCTAACGCCTGTCTCTAGAATTGGGCTCGGCTGCTACAATATCGTTCGCCAAAGACAAAGTTTCGTTGGCCGTGATCATCCCGAAATTTCGTTGAGGAGTATTGCCGTGCTGCGTTTGGAGGTTATCGACTACATCGATCAAAGCAACCAGTCTTTGGTGGCCAGGGTGCCAGAAGCGGGAACGGCAGCAATTCAGTATGGTGCTCAGCTGATTGTTCAGCAGTCGCAAGAGGCGATTTTCTTTCGCGATGGACGGGCCATGGATTGTTTTGGTCCGGGTCGATTTACTCTTACCACAGCCAACATTCCGATCATTGGTCGCATCCTCACTGCCCCATTTGAAAAGTCGCCGTTTCAGGCCTGCGTCTATTTCATCGGCAAGCAAACGTTTATCGATCAACGCTGGGGAACAAGGAATCCGATCACGCTCCGCGATCCGCAGTTTGGAATCGTTCGTATGCGAGGATACGGCAAGTTTGCTTATCGAGTCGTGGACGGAGCTTTGTTGCTGAACACAATTGTCGGAACGCAGGGCAAGTTCACAACGGACGAGATTGTCAATTATTTGCGCGACATCATCGTGGCCGGGTTGACCGATTTATTGGCCACGTCTGGCATCGGACTGTTGGATTTGCCGGCTCGCATGGATGACATCAGCAATGCCGCACGAGTGAAGTTGGGCGACCAGTTTTCGAAATTCGGACTGGAACTGACCGAGTTTTTCATCAGCAATATTTCGCCGCCCGAAGAAGTTCAAAAGGCAATCGATGCGCGTTCGAGCATGGCGGTCCTCGGGGACTTGAGATCGTATACGATGTACGCGACCGGCAATGCAATCCAAGCGGCTGGAAACGCAGGAGGAGCCGGCTCACCGCTCGGTTTCGGAATGGGCATGATGTTGCCGCAAATTTTGCAGCAGCAACAAGCCGTGCCGGGCGCGGTAGCACCGACTGCTGGAGTCGGGTTCGCACCGACTGCCGCCAGCACGGCCTCCCCGGTAGCAAGTGCGCCTCCGCACTTGGATTTCTCCGCTGCCAAACCGGCTAGTGCTGGTGACTTGCTAACCACCATTCAACGCATGGCACAGCAGTTCGGTTGGCCCCTGGAGGAGATCGAAAACAATAGCTACGCTGCCATCGTTTCACTCGCTTCAACGCGACGTCAGAAGGTCTGCTTTGAATTGAACCGAAAGGACAACGACGGAAATCGAGTGTTAGGTATCTGGAGCACTTGTGGAACGATCAATCCATCGGCTGCCATGACGGTTCTTCGAAACAACGATTCCGTCGTGCATGGCGCCTTTGCAATACGAAGATTGCCGGATGGTGAGGTCTTGGTATTGCGTGCCAATGTCTTGGTTGATCTAACCGATGCGGGCGAAATTGCCAAAATTACGTCAGCGATCGCATGGCAAGCAGACCAAGTAGAGCAGCAATTGTCCGGTTCAGGCGATCAGTTTTAGTAGTCTCTTTTTTCTCCCCTTGAGGTATCCATGGCTTTATCGTTTAAGCGTCGTTGGTTTTCATCCTGTTTCGTATTTGGAATATGCCTACACACACCGCTTGGCTTCGCATTCGCTGAGGATCTGCCGGGTCAATGGAATCAGTGGCGAGGTCCAAACAGGGATGGCATCTCTTCCGAAAAGGGGCTCCTAGAGTCTTGGCCCGAGCAAGGACCGCCGGTCGCTTATAGTGTCAAAGGACTTGGCAAAGGAATGGCCAGCGTTGCGATCGCGGATGGCAAGATCATTACGATGGGGAATAAAGACGGTAATACTCGAGTCGTTTGCCTGGATCAGAAAAACGGCGAAATCGAGTGGAGCACGCCATTCACTCCAGCCAAGAGCGATCCAAACTGCAGTCCCACTGTCGACCTGGCCACTGGGCTTATCTACGCATTATCCAACGATGGCGTTTTGATTTGTTGCAAACTTGATGGCGGTGAAATGGTTTGGCAAACAAGTTTCACGAAAGATTTCGGTGGCAAAATCGAGTCAAGCTGGGGCTATAGCGAATCTCCATTGGTGGATGGCGATGCCCTGATCTGCTCGCCAGGAGCGACAGACGCGATGGTGGTTTCACTCAACAAGAAGACCGGGGACGTCCTTTGGAAAGGAAAGGCGCCCGAGGGCAAACTGCGTGGCAATGACGGTGCCGGTTATTCCTCCGCGATCATTTCGAACGCGGGCGGTGTAAAGCAATATGTTCAGCTGATTGGACACGGAATCGTTAGTTACAATGCCAAGACGGGGGCGCTACTTTGGAACTATGACCGTGTCGCCAATCGGACCGCAAACATCCCGACCCCGATCGCCAAGGACAACTACATATTCTGTTCTACCGGCTACGACGACGGCGGGACAGCGTTGCTGGAAATCTCTGGCAAAGGTGGCAAGCTCACAGCCAAAGAGATTTATTACAAGACCAACAAAGAACTCCAGAACCATCATGGTGGCATGATCATGATTGGGGACTATGTGTACATGGGTCATGGCCACAACAACGGCTTCCCTGCGTGTATTGAATGGAAGACCGGCAAAAACCTTTGGGACAAATCGCGAGGGGCCGGAACAGGCTCAGCGGCCATCGTTGTCGCGGACGGTAAGCTATACTTCCGCTATCAAGACAGTACGATGGCTCTCATCAATACGACCAAGGACAAGTACGAATTGATCAGCAAGTTCAAGTTGCCCACACACAATGGAGAAAGCTGGCCACATCCTGTGATCGCCGGTGGCAAACTATTCATCCGGGATCAAGACGAATTAGTGTGCTTCAAGTTAACCAAGTAGTGGCTGCGACTTTGATAACCCGACGGTGATCCAGGGGTACCCTGTTCACACGTCGGGTCGTGGAACT
Source organism: Pirellula sp. (assembly GCA_031368325.1). Taxonomy (GTDB): domain Bacteria; phylum Planctomycetota; class Planctomycetia; order Pirellulales; family Pirellulaceae; genus JBKCUI01. The sequence continues at coordinate 11,016 of JANMNR010000182.1, read as the reverse complement.
TAGAACGACTGCATCGGATGGTTGGTGTCGTTAGCGTGTTCTAACACAACCCAGCTTGGCACAATCTTTAATCTGGCAAAACATCGATCGCTGAAAGGCTCCGGATTGCGATCGGGAAGATTTTGCTTTTTTGAGAAACAAAAAAAGGCACCCGAACGAATTCGGGTGCCTAATATCTAACCGTTTCATTGCGGTACCGTGTGAACTACCAGTTTTCCTGTACGAACAGATCGTCCACGGCATCCAAATAGGCTCTGCTTCGGCTTGTGATTTCTACTGGCGGAGCAGCGAGCGAAACCGCCTGCCAGGTCAGTTCCGAGCTTCGAGCCAGGACCCGCACCAGCCTAGCACCGGTCGTGTCAGCGACTTGGATAAACTGGTTTCGGTTGAGCGTGGCGGTGAAGACCGAGTGGCTAGGGCCGCGAACAGCGGTGACATACACTTTTGAGAGATCGTCGCTTAGGACGACTTCTTGGAATGTGTCACCCGCAAAACCATCTCTGGTGATGGTCCACTCGGAACGTCCATTGGCTCCGACCGCAGCATAAATGCCTGACGTTCGCATGCTGCCGTCATTCATGTAGAAATTCGAAGCAAGGTTTTCAAGTACATTCGCGTAGCCCGGCTGGACACCGAGAACGCTGAAATTGAAATCCGCAGTAACGCCACCCGGGGCTACAATCGTACGCGTAAAGGAGTTAGCGCCAGGAGCGTCAACTGTGAGCATTGGGACTGCATAGGTCACCGTGTAGGCACCCGGTGGCAAGAGCCCGAATTCGTAGCTGCCATCGACCTTGGTTTGTTTGACTATGGTTTGACTAGATGTCGTTGGCGTTGCAGGAACAGTCAGCGTAATCTCAACGCCACCGAGCCGAAGCTCGCCCGCATCTAGCGTTCCGGAAGCATTGTCATCGACATAGGCAACGCCGCGAACCGTACTCGGGATAAACGGTGAAACGTCTACGTTGAACGTTCCGATCGAAGTCTTTGGATCCGGACGACCATCGGTTGTACCATTGTCGGTGACTTCGTAACGGAATGTATCACGTCCGTTGGCGCCGAGCGGAGCGGTGTAAGTAATCGTTCCGTTCGGATTCAACACCACGGATCGGCCACTTATGATCGACTCAGGAATGATTCGAGTCACTCGCAACGTCTGGCCACTTTCATTTGCCGGACCCTTTGGTGCGGCAGCCAATTCGGCGGTCAAGTCGAAAATCGTTGGGACACTGGCGAAAACCGAACGGGTAGGTGTCGGTGCCGTCGGAGCATCGTTAATCTCGGATACGTTGACTGTTAGCGATCCAGTCGCGGTCGACATAAACGTTTGGCCGTCGCTGATTTGGTAAGTAAAGCTATCAGGACCGTTGAAGGAAGCAGCAGGGGTATAAATCAATGTGCTTGAGTCCAATTGCGTTACGCTTCCGCCTCGAGCCGTAGCAATTGCCCCATTGAGTGAAACAAAGGAAACGGTTTGCGGAGGAGTTTCGTTAGCCGGGCCCGCTAGGTCGTTGGCGAGAAGCGTCGAGATAGCAATCGTCACGGAGCGATTTTCCGCCGTGGAAACCGCAGTGTCCGCATTCGCAATGGGAGCATCGTTCACCGGATCGACCGTGATGGTCAACGTCGCACTTGCAGTCAGTGGGGCTGGCGTCGTGTTGTTGACTCCGTTGTCCGTAACCGTGTAAAGAACGAAGACGGTTCCGTTGAAGTCTTTTGCCGGTGTATACACAATGCCGCCATTCACGACAGCTACCGTACCGCTGTTTGCTGTTTGGTTAACGGCTGCAGTGACGGTCAGTGTTTGGGCATCTTCACGCGGTCCCTTGCTCAATCCAGCTGTGATATCCGTGCCTGGAACCGTCAAGACGGTATCTTCTGGAGTTGACTTGGACAGGGGGGCAGCTGATGGCGCATCATTTACTGGTGTAACCGTAACCCGAACCGTTCCCGTCGAAGGACCGCTTGCGGGTTTGTCATCATTCATTTGATAAGTGAAAACGGCTTCGCCAAAGTAGTCGGGGCTAGGCGTGTAAACCAACGCATTGCCGTTTTGCACCACAGTACCGAAATCAGCAGTGATTGCAGTGAATGGCAACAAGCTCTTAACAAAGCCTGGCTCGTTGATAAAGTCATTAGTTAGGACATCGATGGATATCGCACCGGAGTCTTCGGCTATCGTTTTCGCATCCGTAACGGCGAATGGCAAAACCGGTGGAAGAATAAAGACTTCGACGTTCGCAACAGATGACAGCGCTCCATCAGAGTCTTGAATCCGATATGAGAATGTCGACGTGACATTAAACTGATTCGGTGGCGGCGTAAACAAGATCCGTGTGCCAGCGGCGTTCAGCGTCGCCGTCCCGATGGTGGGAGTGGTCACTGAAGCTGGAACGATCGATAGACCAACGTTCGGTTCCGACGGCCCCGCACTGTCATTGCGAAGCACATCCAACTCGATAGCTGGTAATCCCGCGATGGAAACTCCTCGCACAACAAAACGATCTGAGTCGCCTGTGTCATTTACCGCGACTGGAGCGTCGTTCACAGAGGTGACATTGATGGTAACAGTTCCTTCGACTGTGACCGGAGCTGGGTTGGTACCGTTGTCGGTGATCGTGTATGTAAACGTATCCGTTCCGAAAAAGTTCAGGTTTGGCTTATAGGTCGAAACACCGCCAACCGTTGCGATGGTTCCGTTGCTGGGTGCTTTTGTAATACTCGGAATAGCCACGAGAATGACCGATTGAGTCGATGCTTCACCAGGTCCTGGATTTGAGTTTACCAGCAGATCGGTAGGTGCACCTGATCCAATCAAGATCAACGAACCGTCTTCCGCGACACTCAAGGAACCGCTGAACGGTACTGGCGCGTCATTGACCGGAGTCACATTCACGGTGATTGTCGCGACGCGTGACGAAGCAGGGGAACCTGTGTCGGTACCGGTAACCGTGAAAATCGCATTACCAAAAAAATTCGGCGCCGGAGCGAAGTTGATGTTTCCGTCGACGATCGATACGGTTCCACCGGGAGTCGTTCCAGGAGCTGAAAACGAAACGGTTTGAGTGTTCTCATTGGCTGGGCCAGGATTGAAAACCTGTACCGGCGTTATGACGAGCGGGCTCGTTGCGTCTTCCGCAATCGTAAACTGGGTGCCGATCACGTTAGGAGCGTCGTTGACCGGGGTAACGTTAATTGAGACAGTACCAACTGCCCTATCGGGCGGCGTTGCGTTGTTTTGAATGGTGTAAGTGAAAACAACTGGCCCGAAGTAATCGAGCGCTGGCGTAAATGCCACCGTGGTGCCAGTCAACGATGCCGTCCCCCCTACGCTCGGCTGAGTGATTTCAACCACTTGGAATGGTCTTGCCGGAGTGTTGTTGTCTCTGTCATTGGCAACAACATTGATCACTGTCCGGGCCGAGTCTTCCAAAAGCGGATCCAGGATATCCGTATTTGCCGTTAATTTGTCGTTGATGTTGAGAAAACCGATACCAGGTACCACTGCCGTGGATGTCAAATAAATCGCTTGACCACCGTAAAGGGCAATTCCAAGATTATCCCCGGAGGAGTTAGGTGGTGGTGGCGGTGAAGTGTTGCCGTCCAATCTAATTCTGCCGACAGAGGTTCCCTTGAAGAGGGTATCCACGACGTTCAAAAACTCCGCCGCTTCGAAAATTGGATCGAGGCTATTCTTGTCCGAGAAGCCACCCATTAACGTAATGGTTCGCGTGGGGGAACCGACAACTGGTGTTTTCAATACGCCATCCGGCCCATTCAAATATTTAACGCCAGTTACTGTCGTGCCTGTATTGTCAACAAAGTTATTGTCCAGATTGTGCTTTCGACCTACCGCAGCCACAACATCTTGGCTTGGATCGGCCGTGTTCTGACCAATGGTTAGCGAAATAGGTTGGTTGGCGCCATCCACTAGACCGTTGACTCCCACCTCCAAAGTGTTTGGAACATCGGTATGTGCCAAGTTGCCGATGAAGTTAACACCAAATCTAGACGAGGTCGTGCTTGTTAAAACCCGAACCGAAATGTTTCCGGAACCAAATGGCACAGACAAGGCGTTTCGAATATTAACCGCTGTCAATGCAGCATCGTAAATCTGAGCACCGCTTCCTCCCGTTCGGAATGCCGGAGCAATTGGCCCCGTGACGTCTGTTGCACCTGGACCAAACTTAATCGTAAAGGTTCCGCCTCGAACACTGCTCCCAATGTCGATCTGGTTGTATTCACCCCACTGGTACTCCAATTTTTCGGAGGCTGGATTGACGGTGTCAACGTTTGTGTAGGATAAATCATGGTAGGCGCTGAAAACGCCTTGCGGGGCTCCCCGAAGATCGATCATTTGCGTTCGAACGATAACTCGCTCTCCTGTGCCAATGTTGGCCTCAGGAACAAGGTCGCTAGGGTTTGGATCGGGAAGTTCGGTTCCAGCGGTCCCATCTGCGTTGACCGAGAAGAACTTGTAACGAATTTGAACCAGTTCCCCTGCGCCTTCGCCATTATTTATGGCGTTGATAACCACAAGAGCGTCCAAAGGGGACAAACTATTATCGTTGTCCGTGTCGACAAACGAGTTCACATCGCTCGGCGCTTGGCCAGCCAGGGAACCGCTTCCCTGTGAATTCAGTCGATTGATGACTACCAATGCGTCCAATGGTGAAATCGTAAAGTCGCCATTCACGTCATTCGCTACAATCGGATTATGGAAAGGCATGATGTCCGCGGCCATCAACTGCCTTTGCTCGAGTGCCTCCAGGCGAAGCATACGCTTCATCCATCCCTGTTTTGCAGATTTTTGGCTGCGATTTCGCGTAGTTGATTTGCGAGCCTGACGTATTGGCGAAACGGACATCGATTCTTCCACCGTAAAAATCAAGAAAGGTAAAGCTTGGAAAGAAAATTCCGAGGACGAAAATACGTCCCAAAAATCCCCGTACTGTGAGGGTACTTGGCAATCGATCGGTTTTCAATCCACTTCTTGCCCAGATGGCGCAAATTACCCATTCGCACCAGTCTTCGCATGGATTTGCCGTCCCTAACAGTATTTCCGTAAATGTGCATTTTTAGAGCTGGATTAGCTCAAGAAGTTCCATCCAAACAAATTTTCCGGAAATTGTCCCGCTTTCAAAAAAACGAGAGTTATTCCCGTGGGTAAACCACAAGCAGCTGACAATAGTCGTCAGACTATCCAATTTTGCCCGACCTGACGGCCTGATTTCTATTTACGCCGTTCCACCAGTTCCTCTATCATTGCCAAGTCATTGCTATCAGAGCAGACTATTCAATCGATAAATACCCCTCGGGAGCGTCGCCACAGAGGCTGAAGAATGAACGGACAACTACTCCTACTGCTCCTTTCAATGCTGTTGCAAAACATCAACAGCGAGGTATTGCCGCCACCCAACCGAGACGGAGCTGGCTTCGGCGGAAACTCTGCAATCCTGCCCGGAAATCCGGTTTCCGCTCCGACAGCAGTGTCTCCCCCTGTCCGTGGAAAGCGTCAGATTGGGTACGCCTCGGACCCATTGGATGGCAATAAGTTCTGTTTGATCATCCAAATCCCCCCCGAAGAAATTGGCGAATTCGCACGAGGCCCTGCCGGTCAAGAGCTCACAGCACCTGTACCTGACGAAATCCGAAATTACAGGATCGATAAAGTTATTTTCCGGATTGGAACGGACCCGGTAGAGAAAATCCTTCCCAACCCGACTGCCCTAAGTGACAACCGACCGTTCTCTAGCGGCCCACAGATTGTCGACTTAAACAACCGTACTACCGTTCCTATTGACCAACCGCGATCGCAAACCACGCTGGCAACGGTGGCTCAAAATGGTGCTGGGTTTGCCGGTAGCGCGACGATACCCAACAACGCGAACCCTAGTTACTACAACAATGATGGCGGTACCTATCCACCTGCTGCCCCCAACGCATTCAACGATCGGTCACGCCCGAATGCTGCAATGGGCAGCGGGAACAACGGGTCAGACAATTTCAACTCATCGCTAAACAATCAAGCCAACGGCTCTAGACCCGACGTAATGCCCTTTGGCCAAAATTCAGCATCGTCGCGAGATGGCTTTAGCCCCAAAAGCTCTACCTTCAACAATCTTCTGGTACCCAGCCAAAACAATCCAGCTTACGCATCGAGTACTTATCCGTACTCTTCCGGAAACAACACGAATTCAGGCACGTTAGGCACCAATGCCAATCGCCAGCTCAATTTAGCCTCAAACACAACCAACCCACCCACCTATTACGACAATCAATTCAGCCAGCAAAATGGCCAGCAACAACCCCAAAGTGGATACATGCCCACTCCGTCCACCGCACAAGCTAACCAATATGGACAGCCTGTAACTTCACAGCCTAGCTACGTCAGCCTAAATCCATACGCCGCAGCGCAAACCGGTGCATACCCGCTTACCCCACCGCCTATCACGAAGTCTCCTTATCTGGCGTCTCAAGATTCTTTAGATGAGACTCAAATCCCAAAGGATAAACTCCTGCCTTTTCTTTTGCTGTTTTCGATCGTTGTAAATGTGTATCTAGGGTTCTGGATGAGCCACTTGCGAACACGCTACCGTCAATTGCTTAGCAATATGCGAGGCATCCCAATTTCGGACCTCGCATGACCAGAGGCAAGCAATCGTTCTGGCTCATGAAGACGGAGCCAGACGTTTTTTCGATCGACGACTTGGCCTCCGCTCCAAACCAAACGACGTGCTGGGACGGAGTACGCAATTACCAAGCCAGAAACTTCATGCGAGACCAAATGCAGTTTGGTGATCGCGTACTGGTTTACCATAGTAATGCAGATCCATCCTGCGTTGTCGGGACCGCAACCGTCGTCAGAACATCCTATCCGGACCATACCGCTTGGGATCCCAATGATCCACACTTCGATCCGAAAAGTGATCCCGAAAACCCTCGCTGGTTTATGGTGGACATCCAGTTCGAGTCCAAGTTCAGGGTAGCCCAGTCTCTCGAAATGCTGAGAGCCGTACCAAAACTATCTGCTATGGAACTGCTGCGAAAAGGAACCCGGCTCAGTGTGCAGCCCGTTTCGAAGCAGGAATTTACTATCATTGAAAAGCTGGGTAAGTGACATGATTCGCGAGAAGGGATCCCAGATGTCGAACTCTCTATACCCCTCGCTTGTGAATGCTTAGTCCCGAAGTTCCTTGCCCGTCAGGTGCAAGAAGACGTGATGCAGGTTCGGCTGATGCACTTCTAAGTCCATCACCGTCCCGCCTACTCTCTTGATGCGTTCTAAAATAACCGGCAACTCCTCGACCACATTATCAACAAAGCACACAAAGCGATTGCGGGACGAGTCCCAGTCCAAACCGGGAGGAGCCGCGACCAAGATCCCCTGTGTTTCGATCGCTACTTCGCGCCTCGCTCCAATAGTGGACGCAATCAACTCTTCGATGGCTCCTTCTGCGACGACTTTGCCATGGTCCATAATGACGATTCGGTCGCTCCTGGTTTCCGCCTCGTCGAGATGGTGTGTGGTAAGGACGATGCTGGTCCCTTGTTGATTCAACTCATCGAGCATGTCAAAAATGCGTTGACGGCTCTGTGGATCCACCCCCACTGTCGGCTCGTCCAGGAGCAAAACGCTTGGCCGATGCAGAACTCCACACGCAATATTGACTCTTCGCTTCATGCCGCCCGAAAAGCGGCTCGTCAACTCGTTGGCTCGGTCCTCCAACCCTATCCAGTTCAAGGCCCATGCGACGCGTTCTCTTAACCGGCGCGATCGGAGTCCATGAAGCTGGCCAAAGCACTCCAGATTCTCTTTCGCAGTCAAATCCAAGTATATGGCAAGGTCTTGTGGGATAACGCCCAATTTTTGAAGCACACCCGGTTCGCGAATAGAACGACCAAACACAAGCACTTGCCCCTGATCTGGCTGCACCCGACCGCACATGGAACGGATCAATGTTGTCTTGCCAGCACCATTTGGTCCTAGCAGTGCGAGTCTTTGGCCAGCGGCGACCGCAAACGACGTCCCGCAAAGCGCCTGATGACTGCCGTATTTTTTCCAGAGGTTGACGACCTCTATTGCCGGAGCTGTGTTTGTCGCAAAGTCGCTTTGTGCTTGCAATGTGGTTGAACCAGACACTTTATGAAATTCTCTTTTTGATCGCAGCAAGAATCACGACGCGGGTCTCCGCACCACATTCCGCGGCCATTATAGACTTGAGCGGTAGAAAGAAAACACTCCAGTACCGATTGCCCCGCCTGCTCGGGACATGCTCTATTGCAAATCCAGGAACCCCGCGGAATTTCGGTCTATACTGCGAATGAAATGCATTCCGTGCCCTACAGTCATTGCCCCTCCTAAGGCGAATCTTATGCCAAGCTACCCCTCGCTATACCAAGTCAACATCCGCGTGACCTTAAACGCATTGTCAAGACAATTGCAACGCCATGCCACCTTGGATGACGTGCCGAATGAAGTCATTGACGACTGGGCCAATAAAGGCTTTGATTGGATTTGGTTGTTGAGTGTTTGGCAAACAGGGCAAACGGCCCAGCGTATTTCGAGGACCGACTCCGCTTGGCGTCACGAGTTCGAGAAAACCCTACCCGACCTAGTCGATGAAGATATTGGTGGCTCAGGATTTGCCATCCAGGACTATTGCGTCAGTCGAGAACTTGGAGGCGACCAAGCGTTAGCAAGACTTAGAGCCCGCATGAAGTCGCGGGGCCTCAAGCTAATGTTAGACTTTGTTCCAAACCACATGGCGCCAGATCATCGCTGGTTGGACGAGCACCCGGATTACTTCATAGCTGGCTCCGAAAAGGATCTAGCCGAACATCCTGAAAACTACACTCGTATCTCCATGGGTACAGGCGCTCGTATTGTAGCCATGGGACGCGATCCGTATTTTTCGGGTTGGCAGGACACCATACAACTCAACTATGGCAACATCGATGTACAGCATGCGATGCTAGGTGAACTGCAAAGCATCGCGCAACGTTGCGATGGAGTGCGATGCGATATGGCAATGCTCATTTTGCCAGACATCTTTCAGAGAACTTGGGGGATCGAATCCGCGGCTTTTTGGCCCGGCGCGGTTCATGCTGTTCGCAATCTTCACCCTACGTTTCTGTTTATGGCTGAGGTGTATTGGGATCTCGAATGGGAACTGCAACAACAAGGATTCGATTACTGTTACGACAAGCGGCTCTACGACCGGTTACGGTCAGGGCAAGCCGGTCCAGTGCGTCAACACTTAGCTGCTGGTCTCGACTTCCAAAATCGGCTTACCAGGTTTCTTGAAAACCACGATGAGCCGCGCGCTGCCGAAGAATTCCCCCAAGCTAAACATCAAGTTGCAGCGTTGCTCACCTATCTAGTCCCAGGATTGAGACTATTCCATCAGGGTCAATTCGAAGGGCGACGCAAAAAGATCTCGCCGCATCTATTACGCGGGCCAGATGAAGTCACGGACCCCGCTATTCAGACATTTTACGAGAGACTGCTTGGCGTTATGCGTTTACCTGTCGTTCGGCACGGAACTTGGCAACTACTCGATCCCATGCCAAACCGAAACGGAAACCACTCGAATGAGAACATCATCGCGTTTAGCTGGAGACATTCGGGCGGCGATTTCATGATTGTGGTGGCCAACCTTGCATCAACGGCGAGCCAAGCGCGAATCGAATTGAAATGGGACGTGTCAAGGGATGAGTGCATTCGTTTCGTGGATCTGCTGGACGGAAAGTACTATGAGCGCGAGAGCAAGCAGCTGATGGAGGAAGGGCTCTATGTCGACCTACCTGAATGGAGCGCTCACGTTTTGAATAAAAGCAGTTAGCCGCTGTCGAGTTAGTAGGCGAGGGCGAAATCACAACGATAAGCATTCGCTAACATGAAAATTAAAGTGGATCGGTATTGCCAAGCATAATCAGTGTCGACTCTCTGATTTACTTCATCCGCGATGGCGGCATAGTATCCGCCGTGCCTACACGGAAGCGAGATGTGTTGAGTGGCAAGAACTACGGACGTTGCTGAAGGACTTGATTGCGTCGATACCAAGCTAGAGCAGCAGCATGACCAAGTTCAGCATAAAATCGCTGATGCCAACCTTGAACTGAAAGATGCCCATGGCCGGCATGCCGTAAGGCCGAGAAAAATCGATTACAGTGCCCACTGTTTCACAATGAATTTTGATGACGGCGGTTGGCTCTTGCCCCGGCGCAACGCCGGACGCTTTGGAGAACCAACATGATTGGGGACCAAATTCCAAAGTGTGATCACATTGAAAGTCACTGAGAATCTTGTCTTGGTTCCAATCAGCGAAACCGCTTGGTTTTAGAGAAACGGCAACTTATAAAACGAACCAACTGCGTACGAGATCGAAGCCAAATTTGAATTCTATGCCAGATCGAGAATTGGCATGGCGCCCCCAGGTGTGCGCATGGAGTGGAAAGCAAGCGATCGTTTCAACGCGCGGTCTCTAAATGAGAGTGCAAAACCAACAGAATCACTTGGTCTCTCAACAACGCAACACCAGTTTGGCGATATTGAACTTGAAAACGCAGTCCGTGAGGATCCGGGAGAGTGTTGGCGTTGCCCTATGGTTCAAGCTGTTCCAAAACCAGCGATCCATCCGGACAAAGGAACTGCAGAAGGCGTTGCCGGACATGTGTTCAACAAGTAGCTGAGGCATTCCGCCAAGGTTGGAGAGAGACCTTACCCTCAAGAAACCGAAGAACATGGGGAGAAGGCGATGTTACCTGCACATGTCGTTACCCGCCCCCGTCCTCAGTGTTTCCCCGCTGGAACCATCAGGGGGAATCCAGAAACAACAAAACCCAGCGTATTGCTGGGTTCTGATGGTGTTAGCGGGCTAATGATGCCCTATGTAATGACCCCGACGGGAGTCGAACCCGTGTTACCGCCGTGAAAGGGCAGTGTCCTAGGCCTCTAGACGACGGGGCCGCATGTCTGCTGGCTATGCCTTGAAGCGTGGCGAAAGTGTACGA
>JANMNR010000176.1:0-2791 GCA_031368325.1 Pirellula sp. | reverse complement strand
GTGCCGAAGCATGCAGTGTTAGCAATTCTTCTTTGCGCAACTCGAGCTCTCGACTCCGAATCTCTAACAAAACAGCACCGGCCTGAACTTCGCTTTCGTGTCCGATATGGAGCTTCACCACCTCGCCATTTGCGGGGGCATACAAATGACGCATCGCATTCGGCTGGACCGTACCCGTTGCCTCGATATTGAGGTCAGCTGGGACAACCAGTGCGAGGCAAAGCCCAATCACAACTGCCGCAGCGCCAGCCACCACTTTCACCCGAGCGCTTCGATAGAAAGCAGCCCATCCTTGCAATGACTCACCCAACCTTCGCAACGGCATGTCGCTGCATTCTATTGCATTCCGATACGCGATAGCGGCATGCGCCAGAAGTAACTCAGCTCGGGGATTAAGCTGGGGTACATCCTTGGCTTCAAAAACCTCGATCACCAAAGCCCCGATACATTCGTCGCCTGGATTTTGTTGAGTTTCGGACTTAAGTTGATTTCTCTTGAGCAACAAGATCCAGATCAACTCGGTATGCGAGGCATCTAAATACTGTTGCAAGCCTTCTGATAGTTGGGGCGCTTCCACTTCCGGGGAAGGATGCCGCATCGACTCCCCGCTCTGGGCCACCATGGTTGCTAGCGCCTCAAGTGCTCGTACTTGCTTCGCCCGTCTCTCGATCGTCGAAACCCCACTTACTGCCAGGATGGAAGCTTTTTCTTTTTCGATTCGGACTACGATCAAGCGATCACAGTTCAGAAACGTTCGTCCCTCATTCGCAATTTGATAAGCTGTTTCCTCCAGATGGATACTTGAGTGCAAGCTAGGAAGGATAGCTTTGAAATCGCTCCAAAGGTAATCCTCGTTTTGGAGACGCTTCAGCAATTGGGCGTTTCGAAAATCCTTTGCAATTTCGCTTAACGCGGCCATGAAACTCGCAATCGGCCCTTCATCCACCTCGGCGACCGCGCCTTCTCTGTGAACCAGTTCAATCACCAAATAGGCGGAATCTTGGTCGCGACATCCGAAAAAACGATAATCCTTTTTCTCGGAGGTTCTTTTTGTTAGGCCGGCAAATTTGCTTTGCATTTGGCCCTTGGTTGCACTTTCCAATGCGTCTTCATGTAACGCCTGGAGTTCCGTCTCGGATCCAATTCCAAGCTGAACCAGTCCGACTTCCTTCTCCAGTCGATAGTTGACTTCCGCGACGCTCCAAATCGCTCCAGCAATGGCATGGGTGGCACTGACTGCGGCGTTTAGCATTGATTGAAAAAAGGCACCGGGGTTGGGGGAGGTCAATGCCAGATCCGTCAACTCATCAAGCAGTGAATCTAGCGTCGCCTCGGTGAATATCCGGCTTGTCATCTCGCCACTCTCAATTCAAACAACCTATTCTCCCCAGCTTCTCTATTATCGCCTGTCCCATTGGGAATTGGTGGTTTTTCCACCCTGTAGGGATTATATCGTTAATTCCGTTTGAACCACCAGTCCGATAAAAGCGTGGTGAACTGTATTCGATGCACGAGCCACCGAACAACCGCATGCTTCTTTACGCGAAAGCAAGAAAAGAGGAATAGACCGTTAAATGCTGCTGGTACGGAAGACACTTTTGTTCCTTGCGCTCGGTTTTTGCTTAGCCGGCTGCGCTGCCCGTACGACCAAAAAGATTCTTTGGGGAGATACCATCGGGCTCGTAAGCCCCTTTAACGCGAGTACCGCTCCACAAGACGAACAGCAGACCATTGAGCTTTCGCAGGAGCAATTTTCCGAACCGCTATCCCTTGCGACCCCCGAAAAGGAAGCTTGGCTTATTACGCCGACCGAAGCGGTGCAAATTGCGGTCGAACGGTCCAAGGTATTGCAGGATCTCGGTGGAAGCTCGCTTCGAAACGCGACCAGCGTCTCCACCATTCATGATCCATCCATTCAGTCCACGGATCCTCGCCTTGGAATCGAAGCGGCACTTTCAGCGTTTGACGCTCAAGTTAACTCAAAAACCTTCGTTAACAAGAACGACTACCCCGTTAATAACAGACTGCTCGGTGGAGGCACCAACCTACTCCAGCAAGACCTAATTACATTTCAAAACGAAATCATAAAGCCAACTGCGTACGGGACGGAACTTTTCGCACGAAAAAACACGAGCTATGATGCCAACAATGCACCCAGTAATCTGTTCGGCAGCTCGTGGCAAACCATCCTAGAAGCAGGTTTCCGCCATCACTTGGGGCGTGGAGGTGGACTCGATTACAATCGAATTGCGGGCCCAGGAGCAACGCCGGGAACGTACAATGGTGTGCTCATTGCGCGAGTCAACGCTGACTCAAGTGTCTTGGACTTTGAAATGGGGTTGCGAGACCTGATCAGCGATGTGGAGAACGCGTATTGGGATCTCTATTTTGCCTACCGCAACCTCGAAGCGAAAATCGCAGCTCGTGACGCTGCTCTCAACACGTGGCGAATAGAAAAAGAGTATCGCGAAGCACAGTCTGGCTCCGGAGAAAAAGAAGCGAGAGCGAGAGAACAGTATTATCGTTTCGAGTCTCAAGTTTTGGAAGCGTTGACCGGTCGAGAAGTCGACGGGACCCGCACAAACAACGGCAGCAGCGGCGGTACATTCCGTGGTGCAGAAGGTGTTCATACGGCAGAACGGCGTCTCCGCCTTCTCATGAACATTCCGATCAACGACAACCGAATGCTCAAGCCGGTGCACGATCCAATTTTAGTGCGGATTGTTTTCGACTGGAATCAGGTTGTCGGCGAATCGCTCCAATTAAGGCCCGAGTTGAGAAAGCAAGACTT
>JANMNR010000093.1:0-5428 GCA_031368325.1 Pirellula sp. | reverse complement strand
TTTGGTATGCATACAGCTCGTTTTGGTTTGCTTTGTCGGTATTCAAGTCCGCGGTGGGAACAAAGGTGCCGACCCTGCCTCGCAAAGTGTCCATTGCTTCGCTGGCCACCAAATCGACTTGGCTTCCATCGGGATGGAGCCCGAAATCCATAGGCAAGAAATGGTTCTGAATCAGAGATTGGCGGTTACCAGACTTGAAGCCCAAAGCATTGGACACCATTGTTGCAATATCAAGCTTTTGGCAGTCCTTTGCCGCGAGCCGACGCCGATTTAGCTCTAATCGAAACACAGGGCTCGTGATGCGACGAAAGAACGGGTCCGAAAGGTAGATTTTGATATCGGACTGACTGGCATTGGGACTACTTGAATTGGCATATTGATACTCTCGAAGGCTTGCCAGTGATTGGTTGGAGACCTTTAGACTCAGAAACTGTTTCATCAATTGCCGCGAGTTGGTGACCAGTAGGTACCGCCCAACTCGACAGAAGAACGATCGAACTCGATGATCGTCGGTGCCCATGACGGAAACAAAATGCCCGTTTATGGACTCTGAGCTTAGTGTTGCCCCAGATCGTTTACGCGCTGCAGTGCGTTGTTGTTGAACCGCTCTTTCCGCATCGGGCTCATGTCCAGGCTTGGCTTCAAGCAATACACCGATTCCTGCACCCTCGTCGAAAAAAACATCGGAACCGACAAGTGCCATATCGCTAATGTGCGCATCGAGGCCTAATTCTAAGGAATGCTGCGAATTGACTCCCAACTGAGCCTCAATTCGCCCACGTACATCCGTGTCCAAACTTGGGTTCGTTACGATTTCGTTGAGCGAGCCGCCCCAGTTGATAGATAACTGACGGAGCCACGCATAGTTGCGAATCGATTTGCACCGTACATAAAAACAGTCCTGTGGGACCATTGATGCGATGGATTCAAGTCCGTGTTTGGCTAATATGCCAGAGTCCGGAACTCGCACACCGATTACATTGACGGGCGCAGGCAAGGGAAAAAGAGCCGGAGAATTTCCAATGGGCTCGGTCACATCATCCGTCATCATTGCCAATCGAATGGACTCGAATCCAAGCAACATACCCAACGTCCTTTCAAATTGACGCTCCAAGTCGCTAGTCTTTTCCTTGCCCGCAGCCATGCTTTTTCTATTCGGCAAGTCCAGGTGCTCACCTAGTACGGCCAGGAAGTCATTCGAAGCCTCCACTAATGGAGCGGAAAGGCTGCGTGTCGATTGGTCGGATAGCGCCTGCCACCATTCGCTCAGCAACACCGCATGTCGCGACGGATCGCTAGAAGCCGGTTGTGTTTCAACAGAGAATTGCACACCTGCGGGGAACGAAAGCTGAACGCTTTTGGGAGATCTATCGGTGTAGATGAAATACACTCGCAGTTTTGCTTCGCCGTCAGCGGGTTCGGCGGTTGGCCTTCGTTCGGTTGCCATTCGTTCCTTAACCGCAGGCAGCCAGACCTTACACTGTCGACACTTGACGTCGATCAACTGATCGAGATACCAGCCGGATTCCAATGCATGTTTTCGTGAAAGTTCAACAAGCCCAACACCGTAGGGTTTTCCGCTGATCAACTCGGCCCGAGCATCTAAATCTGGATCAGCCGCACGAGATGAGCTCGTCGACAAACAGATCCAGCTCGCGTTCAAGCACAGTATCCATAAAAGTAGCGCGAAAGACGGAGCAACACGGAGGTTTCGAATCTGCTGAATCATGATTGTTTTGGATTCGCTGTGGGCCGGTTTGGAGAGAAGCTACTCAGCAAGAGCCCAACTCACCAAAAATCATGCGCACCAAACCTAGGGTTTTTGACGGTTTTGTTTGGAAAGTAGAAAAAAAGCCTTCGATGCAACGGCGTTTATCGCATCAATTGAAGTGTGAGTGACGACATTTGGTGGGCTGCACGGTCGTTAAGCCTCTTTGCAGATTCAAGCTTTTTTCCTACGAAAGACGTACTCGCATCCAAAAAAGTCGATGAGCTCAGCGTCCAAAGTAGGAATCCCATTGAGATCACGGAAGTCAAGCAGCGAAAAAGCGACGGCTGTGGTTTGTTAGACATGCTACTGCCCCTAAAGCAAGTGAGTGGATGGAACGGTTTGCTAAAGTTCCACTAGTTTGCAGTTTGGAGTGGAACTATGGTGACTACCGTAGTCCTTTGCCTCTGCCCCTCACAGGCCGCCTGGATATGGTATTCTCTACTCAGATATTGGATTTATTTGCCCGTCACGATTTAGTCGGACTGGTGGTCAGCCCTTCGAAAGACAATGCAGTCCGTGAATGAACTTCCCAGTTCGGTGCGCACCCGCGATGGCTTGAGCCTACGTTTGAAGCGTTGGCCGGCGATTGACCGAACGGAGGGTCGAGGAACGATCCTCCTTGTGCATGGGCTGGGAGAGCATATCGGTCGATACGAACTCCTCGCGGAAAAGCTATGCAAGTCGGGATGGTCTGTTGTTGGTTACGATCAGCGAGGGCATGGACTATCGGAAGGCGCCCGCGGCGTCCTGCATCAAAGTGACGATCTCTTGTATGACCTGGCTTCCGTGCTGGATGTTGTGACCCAAAGCCGTTCGAATCCGAAGATGATTTTGCTGGGCCATAGTTTGGGCGGGTTGGTAGTGGCTCGATTTGTTGCCGCGTTATCTAACCCTATCGAACACGTGCCATGGCAACGTCACGTAGACTTGTGTGTGATGTCGTCACCTGCGTTAGCGCTCCGTCTTTCGATCGTGCAAAAGGTACTTCTTAAAACATTGGGTGTGATGCTGCCGAGCGTTGCACTGAACAATGGACTCGACCCGGATTGGCTATGCACGGATGCAAGGGTAGTCAAAGACTATCGAAGCGACCCGTTGGTGCATAATCGGATATCAGGTCGCTTAGCCTGTTTTATGATCGAAGCAGCGGAGACAATTAAAACTCGCGTGTCCGCCTGGAAAACTCCCACCTTGCTACTTTATTCAGGAGACGATCGTTGCGTTTGTCCGACCGGTAGCACAAACTTTGCGTTGGCCGCTCCGGAGTCATTGGTCGAGGCACATGTTTACAAGAACCTTCGACACGAAATTTTTAACGAGCCTGAAGAGACAGGAGTCATTTCTGCGTTATTCGCATGGCTAGAAAAATCCGCTTCGGTTGGGGCCACGACGCACTGATGGTTTACTAACAGGCATCCTGAAAATGGAGAAAATCGATATCGGTTGGGGCGGTCATTTGGCTCAGATATCGCGACTTACATTAAGGAGCATAACGTACCGAAACGACTTGTTCTGGAGACGCCCGATTGGTTCACCCCAGATACGGTGTCACCATTGGCTTGCTCGAAACGAAGCGTTAAACTTTGTGGGCACTTGCCAAATTTTCCGAAATTCCCGTCGGAAGCGGCGCACAATCGAACAGGCGTTCTCGCTTGGTGTTATATCAGTGCACATGCACCATACATGGATTGAGCCAAACCTATGCAATTGAATTTCGGAAGGAACATTCGACTTACGCCACAAACGAGCTATTCGCCGGCAAGCGAACAGGAGGTGCTTGAGATCCTGGACCGCCACCGTGGCCAGCGAATCCGCGTCATCGGACGACTCCATTCTTGGAGCAGGATAATCGAAACCGACGAGGTGCTCCTAGATTTACGGAATCTCGATCAAGTTGAACCGTCCAAAGTGGACGACATCGATTCCGTTCGCGTCGGGGCTGGATGCCAGATCAAACGACTGCTGTCGGATTTGCACAGCAGTAGGCAATGGACGCTTCCCTCCGTTGGCTTCATCACGGAACAAACGATTGCGGGAGCCATTTCTACTGGAACCCACGGTTCAGGCAAACACTCACTATCGCATTACGTATTGAGTGTCCGCTTTGCGACGTACGATAAAACAAGCGGCAAAGCGGTGATTCAAGAGGTGAAAGGCGGCGTGGCCCTGCAGGCCCTCCGTTGCTCGCTGGGCTGCTTAGGGGTCATCCTAAACGTTCAAATGCAATGCCGAAATGTGTACCGCATTGAGGAGCGTTTTCACGAGTACAACAGTATTTCGGAGGTTTCTGCCACCGAAGAAGCCAACCCTCTTCAGCAGTTCTACCTGGTTCCTTGGCGTTGGACCTACTTTGTTCAGCATCGCCGGGAAGTTAACGCTCCGTCGTCGACTCTACTTTTTGTCTATCGGTGGTACCGTTTTTTGTTTTTGGATATTGGTCTGCACCTCGCGTTGCTGTTTGCTGTTCGATTTTTGCGATCGCGTTGGTCGATTCGAGCGATGATAGGTCGAGTTGTCCCGCTATTTGTGATTCGCGACTGGCGAGTGGTTGGTCCCTCCAACGAGCAGATGGTTATGGAACATGAATTGTTTCGCCACATCGAACTCGAGTTGTTCGTTCAAAGAAGCAAGTTGGATAGTGCGATGGAGTATTTGCAGAAGGTATTGGAAGTCGCCGGAGGTACTGCAGTTCGCGAAAGCCAATCGTTTCAAAAGCAGATTTCCAGAATAGGAATGGCGGCCGAATTGAAGAAGATCTCCGGAACCTATTGCCATCATTATCCCATTTGCGTCCGCAAAATTTTGGTCGACGACACACTGGTTTCGATGGCGAGTCCTTCGGGTTGCAATCTGGACAGTACGATTGACGAAGAATTCTCGTCCCGGACTGCGAATGAACACTGGTACTCGATTACACTTTCTAACTTTGAGGCGTTGAAGCACCGACGGGCATTTGAAGATGTTTGCGAATTCCTAACGCGAAGCATGTCGAAATTGTTTGGTATGCGACCGCATTGGGGCAAACTCTGTATGCTAACTCCTGAAGAATTGCGTAACTTGTACCCTCGCTTTTCAGAGTTTCGGCAGGTTTGCATGGAGTACGATTCCGAGTCCGTATTTCGAAATCGCTGGACCGACGAGTTGCTCGTCCATGAAAAGTAGTCCAAGTGCTCTATTGATTGAAAACAGAAAATCGGTTGGGAATCAGAGGCTTTGCGGATCATCGATGGTGTGGGAAATGGAAAGAGTGAATGATGAACAATCCAACAAACGACCCTTCCGTCAAGCGGCAGCTGGACGAAATCAAGCAGCACGATGAAGCGGCCATAACAGCACTATGGGAGCGGTACTACCCAGCCCTAGCCGGTTTCGCAGAGAAGCGACTTGCTGCGCTCGGAGTTCAGAAGAGAGCCTTCAATGGCGAAGACGTCGCTGCCAGCGCTTTGGCCAGTTTTTTCAAAGCGGTTCAGCGAGGCCGTTTCACTGAACTGAACAATGTGGATGACTTATTTCGGTTGTTGAAGCGCATAACGATCCGAAAAGTGATCGATCGAAAACGGCATAGCCAGTCGCTCAAAGCCGGAAGGGGGAATCTGCGAGGAGAATCTGCGTTCGGGACTAACGCTGATTCGGTTTGTGCGCGGGTGCTTAGGCTGG
>JANMNR010000082.1:0-4353 GCA_031368325.1 Pirellula sp. | reverse complement strand
TGCGAAAGACCGCAAGGTGACCTATTCAGCTGCTATTGAAGTGGTCTGAAAAAGAGCAAGGCATGATGCAATTGAATGTTCGGTCGCCTTATTTTTGTCGCTATCACGCTTATTGCCGCTCATGCCTTTCGTCATCATTGGGCTTGCTTATGTACCACTGCATAAGCCATGCGGACAATATAGACTATTGGGAATTAAAATTCCGTTAAAACCCCATCGGCAACCGCTGCCACCTCTTAGTTTACTGGGTGGTTTCCCCAAAAACGACTCGCATCTGACCGAGTCATGAGTTCTGAGTGTTCGTATCCAAGATGGCCTAACATTCGAACGAGAACAGACGAATCATTTTTATTGTATTCCGAACGTTTTCGCCCAGGGATTCCTCTATTATGGAAACCTACGCATAGTATTCGTTCGCGGACTATCGTGTAAGTCGTCGACAAAAGTAACCCCACTAAAAGCCAGAACAAAACCTGTTCGTGGGATGCCGCGGTTCTTGTTCGACTTCCCAGCAATCGACTTTTCGTGAAGATTCGAGTTCGTATCGGCATCAGAGCAGAGTCTGCAAACGTTCGCGGAATCGCGGTGAGTGTCTTTAGTTTTCTTAATTTGACGAACGAACCTCGTCGGCAGAGTCAGGTGTGATTCGTAAACCTCCGCAAATTCTTATGGAACAACCTAGTCGAGATACTGTAAAGCCTACATGGTCGCCCGATTCGCATTGCTTGGCCTTGGATGGAATCCGAGGATTGGCGATCCTCATGGTTACCCTATACCGATTTTGTCAATTCCTCGAGCCCGAATTGGACCCTTGGATTTCACGATTGGTTAAAGCATCCATCGTTGGATCAAGGGGAGTCGATTTGTTTTTTGTGCTGTCCGGCTTTTTGATCACCGGAATTCTTCTACGGTCCAAAGAGAAGCCAGCGTATTTTCGAAATTTCTTTGCAAGGCGATCGCTTCGGATTTTCCCCCTCTACTTTGTATCCTTGGCTTTGTTCCTGTATGTGATCCCATGGATGGTTGGGACATCAGAATTCGATAGACCACACGACCTGCGGCTTTATCTGATGACCTATTCAACGAATCTCTACATGTCGTGGGTCAATGAATGGTGCTTTGGCCCCATGGATCATTTTTGGTCGCTTGCGGTCGAAGAACACTTTTATTTGGTTTGGCCGTTCATCGTATTGTCGTTCTCTCCGAAAGGATTGCTACGGTTTTGCATATTCTCACTTGTTCTCATCGTCGCAATTAGATCAGTAACGGCAGTCTTCGCGGGTACAGATGTCGCCGTGGATGTTTTCACACCCTTTCGCGCGGATGCGTTGTTGATGGGTGCAATGCTTGCCGTGATTTTGCCCAATCATTCGATTCAAAATCGACTCCGATGCGTGGCGTGGATTCTGATTCCTCCAACGACTGCCGCCATTTTGTTCAGCGGAATCTTCGAGAAACGTTGGCTGGAGATATCGAACACCTTGTGTCCGTTGCTTTGCTTCTGTTTCTTGACGATCATTCTTTTGAGTCCACATGGATCGATGTTCGCCAGCACCTTTCGAGCGTTTCCGCTCCGGGTTCTTGGAAAGTACAGCTATGGCATGTACGTCATTCAGTTGCCACTCGCGAGCCTCTTGCCATATAAATTCGTTGTCGGCAATGCATCGCAACCCATATTGTGTAGTGTCGCCTATGTGATCGGAATGACTGCAGCAACGCTTCTATTGGCAGTCTTTTGCTACCACGCGATCGAAGTTCATTTTCTTAAATTGAAGAAGCGATTTCCAAGCTGAATGGATGCCTAGCCTGGATTTTCCAGATTCAGCGGCCAGATCTCCCTTGCTCACAAATGGCGAAAGGAAGTAGCATCCGTCCCCCTTTCGCCACTCTAGCTAGGATCAGCGAGTGTCGAGACTCGCTAATGCCGACCACTATTTGACTTTTGCTGCAGGAGGATGGTCGCCATGATCGCCGCGAGCATGCGCGTCGATCTCCGTTTCCCGTACGAGCGTCTCGCGTTCAGCAGCCGCTTTGTCCAATTCCTTGACGATGCTGCTGCAACATTTCGCGCCAACCATTCCGTCAACAATTTGCTTGCACCATTCCATATGCAATTCTTTTTGCAATTCCGCTGCCTTCGTCAAATGCTGTTCGATCGTCTTAACGCACTCCAGCTTCTTCGGACTGCCTTTGAATTGCTCTTGCAGAGCTGTCACGTGCTGTTGTGCTCCAACAATTGTTTGTCCCAGCCATTGCGACTCTGACTTCATGATCGGTGCCGAAACGACGGCCGACTGAAGCGGATATTGGTAGACAGGGACTCCTTGGGTGTACTGGTATGCCGGTCTTGGCGAGGAGTACCGATAAAAGTCTCGGGCATAGTCTCGTGCGTGATTGATTCCACGCGACGATCTCTGCGTTTCGAAAAATCCACCTTCGGGACGAAAGTGTCGATCCACGGACGACCGGACGTTTTGAGCGAAGGAAACTCCACTCATCGCGAGAATTGTCATGAACCCCAGTGTTGGCACGAAGGCTCTGAGCGCTAGGGTCGAAATCGTTTTCTGCATTTTCATGTTCCTTGTTTCGAAATCTGTGAATGTCAATGAGCTAAAGGTCTAGATGAGTGATCACGCATCTATCTTGTTTCCGCGATTGGTACCGAAACACGAGAGCAAGGCTCAATGGCTGACTAGGGAACGATGCTAATGTTGAGTGCCATTCCCAAAGCCGCAAATTTCGATGCGGGCAAGGGCGTTGTTCTTCATGCGGAAGCTCGGTATTTCGTAATTTTCCGAGCAGGATTTTGCTTCATAGACTTGACTGAGACACGACGGCGCATGTGCCATCGGTCAACGTGCGAATCCGCTCGCACTCCGTGTCATTTGCGGCGGATTCATCGACAGGTGATCAAACCAATTAAGCTTAGGGGCGGCATGTTCAGTGCTGTTGTTTGCATGAGTCTCCCTTTGAGCATTCCCACAACTCCTTGCGATGTCCCGAATCGTTGGCTTGATTCGTTGCTTTCGGCAGGTTAGCGAATCGTCGATGTTTAAATGGCGTCGGGTTGTACGAAAACCGTGGTAAGCCCCATTCGTCATTATCGAAGGGGCACAAAGAATCGTTAGAGAGCTGCGACTAACTGGCAAACATCAACGGTCGGCAGTACTTTGGTCCAAAAAGTTGCTAAAGAGCAGGCCGCTATTCGCCAACCCCGCGATGCAAACCACAAATCTTTCTAAATCATTTAACTCTTGCATTCGAACAGAAAATGGACATCGCTTCAGCAATCTGGTAGGTGCCTTGTGCGAAATCGCAATTGGATAATTCCATTTGTCGGCTAGTACATTCATCTAACGCGATCCACAGCGGGCACGCGTTCATTTCACAATGTCACAACCCCCAGCCTCCGGACGCTGGGGCGTTGTGAATTGCGGAATCGACTAGCCTACTTGTGATCGTGCTTCGACATCTCAAGGCAGTTCTTAGCGCAGTCGCGGCATGATTTTGCACATGCGGTCATTTGCTCGTCCTTAGGGAACTTTTCACATGCCGTCGCGCATTCGTCACAGCATTTGGCGCAACATTCAAGCATGTGTTTTGAGAGTGTGCTGTTCCGGGAGCAAAGAGTTGCGCATGCTTTGCAGCACTCGGCGCAGTCCGCGCAGAGCTGGGCTGTGGCCTTGTGCTCCGACTTACCTTCGGCGACGGACTTCAGGCAGTAGGCAAAGCAACTATCGCATTCGACTTGGCAGGTTGAACAAACCAGAGCACACTTCTTCATCATCTTGTCATCGTTATTATGTTGGGCGTACGCGAGCATCGGCATCACGGCGGCAATAGCCATAGCGGCGACCAGGGATTGGAACTTGAACATGGCAAACCTCTTTCAAACAAACTTGGGATCGACTTCGAACAATTCGAAGCACTGAATGTGGAACAAAGCAGATGTTGAGCCGACATCCGATGAAAACCCAGAATTCGTCCGCTTTGAGTCATTTAAAAAAGATTCGGATTTGGTTCTGAAGAAGTACCATGCGGTTGGCACCTAAGAACAATTTTCAGAAACGGCATTTGCGCCACTCTACTCAAAGCACGTTCGCTGCGACCTGGTCGAAGCGCGTTCAACCTGGTTGAAGGTATTGGTCGCGAATCAAGCAATTTGGACAACGGATAAGAAATTTCTTTGTGTCGATCGAATATTTTTTGTCTGCCTTTCTCTGAAGAACCTCAGGAGTTCAAGCATCCAATTACCGTGCTTGGACACACCAATGCCAATTCAAATTCGTATACCATTAAGGAGAGAACTATGAAAACTGCCACATCATTTGCACTATTGTCGGTACTCGGGAT
>JANMNR010000033.1:0-5919 GCA_031368325.1 Pirellula sp. | reverse complement strand
AGCATGCGCATCAACTCAGCCTCAATCAATTCACGCGACCAGTGAAAATTGCGAGTCGAAGCCAATAAGCAGCTACTGGTCGTCATCAACGTCCCTTGGCCATCGGTTTCGAGACCGCCCCCCTCTGCGACCAAACTGGATCCAAACGACTGCATCGCTTGTTCGGCATCCTGGCGCAATTTGCCTTGGGAATTCAGCATCCCGCAAATTTTTGCGGATGCAGTCGCGTCGCGCTCATGCGGATACTTGCCACCCCAAGCGTTAAACCGCCAACGAGTTGCACCGAGTTTCTTTTTGTCTTCGCTCAATAGGAAAGTTGGCCCAAAGTCGCGAATCCAGCAATCGTTGGTGTCCGTAGGATGGATGGTCACGTTTTTGACGCCAGCTAATTGCTGCTGTGCTTGCAACGTCGCTTCTGGAGTTCCGCCGAGCACATGAACGTGTTCTACCTCGGCGAGTGTACGTACGGTTCTTTCGGTCACATTTGGAATGTTGGTAAATCGACCGGGCCAGGTTTTTGTGTTGTGCGGCCACGCAATCCAAGTCGCCTCGTGCTTCTCCCACTCCGCAACCCACCGATAACCAGCATCCACCGCCGCTCCGGTCGTTGCCGCTTCTGTTTCCAACATAAATTGATTCGTTCGTTCGAATGAGAATTGTTAAATGGCTGGTTCGCATGCCCACCTAATTATAGCAACGCGTCGAATTGGACAATGGAGACCGCTGTTGGACAATAGCGGAGTTGGCGAACGAAATCTTTTCCCAGCGACAAAGATGCTAGATTCCAATGAAAACCGCCAAGTGAATTGGCACGATGAAGTCGTCTGGGTTTATAATCGATGAGTCCTTTGAGTCCGACGACTTCCTTTTAGAACTCCTCAAATCCATGGCCAGCAAAGTCAGCGACGCCAGTCCATTCGCCCAAACCACCACCGCTCGTCCAACCGTGAGCCTTTGGATGCTGTTGTTTTCGTTGGTCGTTTGTGCCGCGTTTTCGTTCCTGCTCATGTTCGCTGCACACGTCCCCATGATATCGAATGCGGTAAACGACTTTTTTGGTTTGCCGCTAACTGCCAAGCCGGGCAAGCCGGATCGGGCTGCCCATCTCTATTTTTTGCTGTTTTGCTACGCGTCTCCGCTGTTGCTGGTTTTGATCGTAGGACTTCTGCACATGCTCTCTAGCAAGTTTATTGTGCCTCTCCTGCCCAAAGAGGACCGTTCCGAGCCCGACAGTCCTTTTGCTTAAGAAAGAATTGAGATCGATATGAATGAGTCGGCCGCAATAAAAAAATTTCTTGGAGTTCACCTCCACGATGGGCAACTCAATCATTACACATTGCTAGGGCTCGATCAAAATGCAACGCAACATGAGATCAAAAAAGCCTTGCGGACGGCCGTGGCTGCGTGGAATAGTGCCGACACCAAGTCTGATCCGGATTCTGCTCAACTTGTTGCCAAGCTGATCAAGCAAGCGCAAGCGGTTTTGCTCAATGAGTCGATGAAGCGGGAGTATGACGAGTCTTTGGAAGCGGAATTCTCGTCCATGAAACCGGCTTGTTTCCCACAAGCGGATCCCCACACGCCCTTCGATCCCGCCGCCTGTTTGGTTGGTGCCGGTGTGGGCACAATGGTCATCTCGTACGGCAGCGCGAGCCAACGTTGGAACGACTTAAGTCGGCGAATACCGACGCTTGCTCAGGCATCATTTGCGCAACCGGTTGTCAATCCGTTGGGCGCGGCGCGACCGGCGGCCACGGTTCCTGCCAGTTCTAACAGAATTGTCCAGATGAAGCGGAATCGAAAGCTGAAACAGGGCTTGATGGTCGGCGGGTTTGTAACGATCGCGATTTTGTTCTTAGGTTTTGCGGGCATAAAATTCTTCTGGAATCGCCAAGAGGTGGCTAAGAATCTAGAAGCTAATGCGGGCGAGGCGGAGCCAACAAAGGCCGGCTTACGGGCCAAAGAAACCACCCCAAAGACAATCGGTGGGAAAAACGCTCCGAAAGCCTCCAAGAGTGATGCTGTCTTGGTACTTCCGACGCTTTCGAAAGACGAAACATCGGGTGGCGTGAACATGGGGATCACCGAGGAGAATCCTCTCGGTGATACTCCAGCCAACTCGGAACTGCCTAGCATGCCGCCGGCACCAGCCATAAATCCAACGCCGACCGCTCCGTCGACCGATCCGTCGTCGATCGCACCGCCTCCGATCGTTCCAGCAACGAAGCCTGCAGAGAACGCGCCGATGGTGCCTATGGCTCCTGGGGCATCCAAAGCGGAATGGGTCGCTGCCATGGTTCAAGGAAGGGAAGCCCTAAACAAGGCCGATTTTTCAACATTCCACGACCAAATGAAACTTGCGCTGCCATTGTCGAGCAACGACGAATTGATCGCAAAGCAAGCTCGACTCGATCAACTTGGTCAGCTTTACGAGATCTTCATTAAAGCGGCCCATGAAGCCAAATCGAAAATGCGAGGAGCAGAAACGCTTTCCGTTGGAAAGACCTTGGTCAGCATTGTCGAGGTAAAGGAGAACGAACTCATCGTTCGAAATAAAGGGGTAAATGAGCGATTCACGTGGGACCGCTTGCCACCGGGAATCGCGATGGCTATCGCCGATTTGACTTTAAGCGATTCCGAGCCGACCGATGTCGCTGCGAGGGCTGTGTACTTTTCGTTATCGCCATCACGAAATGACTTATCCGCCAAGAAAGTCACCGAGTGGTTCGCCAAATCTGTCGGAAAAGGACCAATCCGAAAAGATTTAGTCCAAGCGTTAACCGATACTTACGAATAGAGTTAGTCCATTGGGTCCTAGGGGAACAGAGGGTTAACCTATCGTGAGCGAAAACGCGGTACCACCAGTATTGACCGGCATAGCACCGCCGCTGCTCCCTCCGGTTTTGCCTCCCAAGAACCAAACCAGCCTGGCACCGCCGGTAAAGGATGTTCTCAGATGGCGAAAGAGACTGCTGCTTATCATCGTCGTGATTTCTCTTTTCGGTTCGATCACTTGGGCCACGTCCCCCCGGGCCAGACTGCTGCATCCTCCCGAGTCGATTGCCTCCAACTTTGAAACTTCGATCGAAGCGGTCGCCAATCGAGTCGATAGGGCGATCGATGCCAAGATCGCGAGTTCGGGCCTGTCAAAAGCCAAGCTGGCAGACTGGAGAACGGTTACCCGCCGGATCAGTCTCGCATTGATCGGCAACGGCTTGTCGCTGGAAGAAACTCGCGTGGTGGAACAAGTCCCTGAAGATCGACGCGCATTTTGGTGGACAGAGTACTTGCTCAAGGACCGACGCTCCTCTGACTATTTGGCCGAACGTTGGACGCGTGCCACGGTCGGCACCAATCAAGGCCCATTTCTTTTGTTCCGACGGCGGAAATACGTCGATTGGATCGCGGATCACTTTCAAAAGAACACGCCGTACGATGCAATCGTTCGAGATCTTTTGGAGGCGAAAGGGTCCTGGACCGACTCGCCACAAGTGAATTTCCTGACGTCCACCATGGATGATACCGTCAACAAAAAACCCGACGCGATTCGCCTTGCCGGCCGTACGTCCCGAGCCTTTCTCGCTCAACGTATCGATTGCTTGCAATGCCATAACGATTACCTTGGTAAAGTCAATTTCTCCGACTCGTTAAGTGAAAACACAGACGCCGCGAATTCGGAATCGGAGATTACCGCTCGAACCGGCGAGCAAGCCGACTTTCATCAGCTTGCGGCATTCTTCTCGGGCGTGAAGCTTGACAACGCGTTTGTCGGGCTCCGAAACTCCGAGACAAACTATCGCATCACTTACCTCCATGACGAAAAGGAGAGTAGCGTCCCGGCCACCGTACCTTATCTCCAAGAATTGATGCCTGAGGCAGGTGATCCAAGGCATCGGCTGGCGGTGTGGGTCACGCATCCAAAGAACAAAGCCTTTGCCAGAGCCACTGTCAATCGCATGTGGGCTATTCTGTTCGGGAAACCGCTTGTAGAACCATTGGACAGCATACCACTGTCCGGACCATTTCCACCCGGGCTAGAAATTTTGGCCGACGATTTTTCTCAGCACGGCTTCAGTCTCAATCGTCTGATAAAAACAATTGTTTGCACCGAAGTGTTTCGTCGAGACTCGCGATTGGAATTAGAGACGGGCAGTGAAGAGGTTAATTCCGAGCATGAAGAGAGTTGGGCCGTGTTTCCATTGACTCAATTGCGCCCGGAACAAGTTGCCGCTGCCATCCATCAAGCCTGCCGCATTCAAGCCATCGATGAAAGCAGTTCGATCATCTCAAAGCTCGAATTGTTTGGTGGCGTCAACGACTTCACAAGGGCCTACGGTGATCAAGGAGACGACGAGTTCACGCAGCAGTCCGTTACCATCCCACAGCGTCTATTAGTGATGAACGGTTCCTATGTCAGCGAGCGAATCAAAGACAATCCGATTGCCAATGCGGCAACGCGGATCGGTCAGCTGGCAAGCAGCGATGAGGTTGCTGTAAAAACAGCTTACGTTGCTACATTGAATCGAATGCCCTCTGGAGCCGAACTCAATGCGTTTTGCGAGCGACTCAAGGGTTCGAAGGGGAAAGTGAGATCTCAAATCATGGGCAGTCTTTTCTGGGCTCTAATCAATAGTACGGAGTTCCAATGGAATCACTAGACACGAGCCATCCGCATTCGCATAACCATGAGGTCGGATGCGATTCATGGTGGAACTTTCACCGTCGCCGTTTCCTTGGCGGTGGCGCCTTGGCAACGGGCGGGTTGCTGAGCCAGGGAATGTTGACTCGGATCGCCGAACGATTGTCGATTGCGAGCGAATTGCGACAAAGCGAGAAACTCGGTGCCAAGAGTCTGATCATCCTTTGGATGCAGGGTGGGCCCAGCCAACTTGAGACCTTTGACCCGCATCCCGGTACCAAGATCGGTGGCGAAACCAAGGCCATCGATACTTCGATCCCAGGCCTACAGATTGCGAGCTTGCTGCCTCAAACCGCAGAGATCATGCATCGCGCCACCTTGATCCGCTCGATGGTATCCAAGGAAGGAGACCATGAACGCGCGACTTACAATATGAAAACGGGCTGGAGACCAGACCCAACATTGATTCACCCAGCTATCGGGTCTGTAATTTGCCATCAGACTCAGGACTACATCGAGATACCCCGACACGTTTCGATTCTAAGTGGTCAATGGCCTGCGCGAGGCGGATACATGGGCAGCGTCTTGGACGCTTTCCAAACGGGTGATCCGAAAGATCCGTTGCCTAACCTCAAGAACTATACCGACGCGAAAGTCTTTGAGAATCGGCTTGTGGATTTGCGAGATGTCGTTGAAGCAGAATTTCGACGGGGCCGGTTGCGAGAGTTGGACAAAAAGAAAACGCTGCACGAATCCTCGACCCTGCGAGCGACGACGATGATGGCCAGCGAACAGATCAAGGCGTTTGACATTTCGCTTGAGCCCTCGAGTGTCGTTGACGCGTTTGGCAATCACGCGTTTGGCCGAGGTTGTTTGGCCGCGATTCGGCTAATCGAACAAGGGGTGCGATGTGTTGAGGTGGAGTTGTCCGGATGGGATACTCACGTTGAGAACTACACTTTGCAGAGCGGTCGTTGCGTAATTTTGGACGCGGCTTTGCACTCGCTGATCAAGCAGCTTGAGTCTCGTGGGCTCTTGGATGAAACGATCGTGATGTGCGGAGGCGAGTTTGGTCGAACGCCCGAGATAAACCCAATCGATGGCCGCGACCATTGGCCGACCGGCTTCAGTACGTTTCTGGCGGGCGGACCATTCCGTCGCGGCCACGTGCACGGCGAAACAACCCATGAGCAGATCGCTAAGGGTACCGATCCAGTGCAGGGTGTGCATGATGTAGTGCGAATCGAAGATCTGCATGCCACGTTGCTGCATGCCTTTGG